>DATJWZ010000667.1:0-1559 GCA_035500795.1 Candidatus Eiseniibacteriota bacterium
GCTCGTTTCCCTAGTCCTGGGAGAACCCGAACGATCTCGCTTTTGCGATCTCGCAGGAGTTTCGGCGGAAGTGATTGGATCCTGCGCCGGGCAGCGCTTCCGAGAGAAGATGCTGATCACGCATCGCGGTTTGAGCGGGCCAGCGATTCTGCAAATCTCGTCGTATTGGAGCAATGGCCGGGAAATCGAGATTGATCTTGCCCCCGATCAGAAACCTACCGCCGGGTTCGGCGATACGAAAGTCACGCGTTCGATCGCGAATTTGCGTACTGAACTGAAGAAATTTCTTCCCAATCGACTGGCGGATCGCTGGATCGAGCTACATCCGCCCGAGTCATGGAAGAACCCAGCTCTAGAGAATTTCGAGCGACGGATTCACGCCTGGAATTTAATACCTTCTGGCACTGAGGGGTTCGAGAAGGCCGAGGTGACCGCGGGTGGTGTGGACACCGACGAACTGTCGGCTAAGACCATGGAGTCGCGCAAAATTCCCGGACTCTACTTCATCGGCGAAGTCGTTGATGTGACCGGGCATCTTGGCGGGTTCAATTTTCAGTGGGCTTGGGCCTCAGGAGCGGCGGCGGGGCGGGCGCTCTAAGACTGTCGTGGCTATGATCCCATGTCTCGCAAATGCGGCGAGACATGGGGCATCCCACGTATTTTAGAATCGATCTCATTGCTACTTACCATCGACAAGATGATTTACGGCGGGGACGGACTGGCGCGTCTTCCTGCCGATGAACGCGGACGCGGCAAGGCAGTATTCGTACCCTTCGTCCTTACCGGTGAAAAAGTTGAAGCCAGGATCGGTGAGCACAAAGCCGGTTTCGCGCGGGGGCATGCCGATGCGATCGTCGAAGCGTCGGTGAACCGCGTGAAGCCGGGATGTCCTTACTTTGCCTCGTGCGGCGGGTGCCATTATCAGCATATTGCGTACGAACATCAGTTGGAGATCAAGAGAGATATTCTCAAGGAAACACTGCGGCGAACCGCGAAACTGGAACTGCCCGTCGCGATTGAAGTGCATCCTTCGCCGCCGTGGAATTATCGCAATCGATCCCGCTTGCAGGTTCAGACAGCCCCGGCGTTCAAGGCTGGATATTACAAGATGGGATCCCACGATTTGCTCGGAGTGGAGGAATGTCCGGTCAGTTCGCCGCTGATTAATCGCGGTATCAGGGCTTTATGGCACAGCGGGCGTGCGGGGAAGGTACCGAATGGTGTGCGGGAAATTGAGTTTTTTGCTGACGCTGACGACCAAGAGATGCTTGTCGAAGTCTCGGCCTCAGCGGACGCACGGCGCGCCGCCGTTCGAACTTGGGCAGAAGAGTTCCGCGCCTCAATGCCTGAGATAGCAGGGATCGTAGTCTTCCGAGAACTGGCTAATGGCAAGCCCCACTCACAGGAAAGGCTACTCAGCGTTGGGGCTGCCCATCTCACTTACCGGACTGCACGAGCGACATATCGGGTGAGTGCCGGATCATTTTTTCAGACGAACCGCCATCTTACGGATGAACTTGTCCGGATTGTGACGCATGGCCAGCGTGGCGAGTCAGCGC
>DATJWZ010000668.1:0-11290 GCA_035500795.1 Candidatus Eiseniibacteriota bacterium
CCCCAGCAGGACCGGGGGAATGCTACCACCCATACAAATGCCATACAACCACTTTCTGGAGACATATATTTTTTTCTCTGTCTGTGACGTTTTTTGCTTTTTCTTTACGCAATGGGAAGTGAGAGCCAGCAACTGAGGTGCAATCGGGGATGATTTCGGTGATTTAAGGAGAGAGTATGGCGAAGCGAGGCAGGGTTCTGCGCGACCCTAACCAAGGTCCCGGCTTGCTGATGGTGGAAGGCCGACAGTACCCGTTCCTCATGGACAGGATTTGGAGATCGGAGGTTCCTGCCACGCCTGGCCTTGTCGTGGATGTCGATTTCGACAACCACGGAAATCTCAATGGCATTACGGCAGTATCGAAATCGCAAACTGGGCGTTTCGAGTATGACGCCGTGCGAACTGGTTCCGGAGCTGCATCACCATCAGAAGCCTGGGTATGGGCAAACGGCTTTCCGATGCGATTCGCCGGGAGCGCAGGACTCCTGTTGTGCTGGTTGTTCTTGAGTGCAGTCTCGGTACGTCTGGCGTTCTTCGGCAGGCTCGACCTCACCTTCTGGCAGATCCTCGGGTATCTGAATGCCGACAGTCTGCGACAACTCACCGATGTCACGACGAGCCCCGATGCTGGCGCATGGGGCTTCCTCGGGCTTCTGGCATTGGCCGGTCCATTCCTTCCTCTCTTCTGGAAAAACCGGTGGGCCCATCTGGCTGGGATATTGCCGCTGAGTTTTATTGGGCTTGTCAGCTTCAGGATCGTGGCGGCGATGCAAGCGACTGTTGCGTCGGAGATCTCTGCTGGCGATGGACTGGCGACAAGCCATGGAACGGTTCACGCGGCTGGGATGGATTTGGGCACGTACCTGTCGACATGTCTCGCGATCTATTTCGCGGTGTTGAGCGCAAAACAATTTCTCGTCGCAAGCAAAACTCGCAAGGCAGGACTCGAGCGCTCAGAGAAGGCGGCTTGAGTCTTCGGGGCACGAGGCACGCAAACCAATTTTGGGAGGAGATTGAATATGAGCAGAAGGAGATCCACGAGAGTTATCGCTCTAATTGTTACCTTGGCCGCGCTACTGGTCGCCATGGAGGCACGGCAAACACAAAACCCAAACCAGACAGCCAATCAACCGGCGCAACAAGCTCAACCAGCGCAACAAGCCCAGCAACCGCAAAACACGCAGCAAACTCCGCCAGCACAGCCCCAGAAGAAGAGCGTTTGGCAACGGCTCAAGGATGCGTCCCAACAGGGCCAAGCCATGATGCAGCAAGGTACCAACACCGTCCAGCAAGGGAAAGGGACGGTCCAGCAAACCGGCCAGCAAGTGCAAAACAGCGTGCAGCAGGTCCAAGGTGGTGCTACCCAGGGGTCGACTGCCGGGTACCAGGGGATTAACAACGCGAAACAAGCTGTACAACAGGGGGTGAATGGTGTGCAGCAGGGAGCGACTGGTGCATTTCAACCCGGTGGAGGTGGCTCAGGGGCTTGCGGGCCGAGTTGCTTCGATGCGGGAACTTTTCAGGCCAACGTGTCACAGATGACGATGAGCCAAGAGGGCGGCTGGCACGTCATTCGCATGAACATCCAATTCCACAACTCGACCAATCAACCTCTGATCATCGCGTATCACGATGGCTCCATGGTCATGGTCGACAATAATGGCGCGAGCTACATCCCTGCAGGAGGAAACCCGGGCCAGCTACAGGGAATGGGAATTGACCGTGGGAACAACACCGATTCTCAGTTTCAACTCGGTCCTGGGCAGACTGGCTATGCGCTCTTCTCCGTCGCGAGGGGCCGGCCTGCCACAAGTCCGGTTGGATCCAGCTATGCCTACAACCTGACAATTGACGAACTACAACTCCAGAATGGAGCCATGGCGATTCCAGTCCGAACCTACAATCTGAACTTCCCTAGCCTGTCACCCGGGACGAGTAACGCTTCATTCACGTCCAGCCCGACAGCAAGCCCGGCGAATGCGCAGAGTGTGGCTGGCCGGTCCACAGTCGCAACGCCTGTCCAGCAAACCGGGATGGTGAATGGAGGAACGGTGACAACCGCACCGACACAAGCGGTTGCGACTCCAGTGGGTAACCGCTCGGTACTTGCCACCCCTCCAGGCGTGAGCAACGCGGCGATGAGAACGTCCGCTAATACCACCACAAGGCAACCGTCCGCGGCCGTGGCTAAACCCATACCTGCGCAAACTGTGATCACAACTAAAACTACCACTGCCGCAAAAAAACCGACGCCTACTGCAGCTACGACGTCGACCACCCCCACGAAGTAAATTCCAGTAGAGCAGGCGCACGCTGCACAGCGTGCGCCTGCCTCTTCCTGCTCTGCTGTCTTCCAAAATGTTTCTGTGCATCGCTGCGGGCCTTTTCTATTTGGAGCAGGCTGTGCCTCGCTGATCTGCCCGCTCTCCCCCTCTTGTCCTGCATTCTTCGGTACACTCTTGGCAACCGAAATCATGCCTGCGATCACTGCGGTCTTGCACACCCACAACGATGGCCTCCGGCTCGGCCGAGCCTTGGAGACTCTCTGCCCCTGCGATGAGATTGTAATCATCGATCACGACTCAAACGATGACACTCTCCGCGTGGGCAGAGAGTACGGAGCCAGGATCGCCTCGACTTCTGAAGGTTTTGATGAGACTGGATTTATTCACAGCGCAGCGGATGGCTGGATCTTATGTCTGGATCCGAGCGAGTCTCTGACCGAAGGCCTCGCGGCTGCCCTCTTCGAATGGAAATCGAGCCCCGCACCGCATACCAACTCATGTTTCGCAGTATTCCAACGTGAGGAAACGTCGGCTGGATGGATACACCATCCAACGCCCCAGACACGATTAGTGCCCGCGAAGTGGAATCAATGGGAAGGATGGCTTCCCGCAAACCATTCGTCTGCTCTGTCACTGGATGGAGAGCTGTTGCGATTTGCATTCCCCTGACAAACTTCGCGCTGGTAAAATCCATGCCCACCAAGGCATGGAAAGGTTTTCCTTTGTGAACCTTCGTGCCCTTTGTGGTTCATGAATTTACGTTTGTGGGGATGTATTCGCGGGTAGTTGCCTTCCCCAGCACCCGTCACAGGCGATTGTGATGCCAATCACATTCCTCCCCAAATCGCGCGCCTAGACTCGCCTGTTGTGGCAGTTTCGGGCCACGGAGCCCCGGAGGAACAAGTCATGCGTGTAATGAAATTCATCAGTCTGGCCGCAGTCGTGGCGATCACATCGGCCATCGCCCTCGGGCAGGAAGCGCCCGCCCAGAGCACACCTCAGGTGAAGCACGTTCCCATCACTAACGCACCGTCGAGTTCGGGCAAAGAGATGTTCAAGAGCTATTGTGCCGTCTGTCATGGCGTCGATGCCAAGGGAAACGGCCCCGCAGCTTCGGCGATGAAGATCCCGCCGACCGATCTGACTGCATTGGCGCAGAAGAGTGGCGGACAATACCCCGCAGCCCACGTTGCCGCTGTCATCCGCGGGCAGGCCGCGACTCCCTCGCATGGCAGTCAGGATATGCCAATCTGGGGACGGCTTTTTTCCAGTATTAGCCAAGGCCATGAAGGCCAAGTCCAGCAGAGAGTAACGAATCTCGTGAACTATATCGAGACCTTGCAAGCGAAGTAAGTGCGAGCGCGGGTTGGGCCCTCCAGCCTCCTTCGGACCTGACCCGCGATTCGATTTCGGCAAGTCCAAGATAGATCACCAAACAGTTCTTCGGCAAAAGCCCGCCGCCGGATCGTCCGGAGGTCTAAGCATCTCGTGTTCAATGGCTTACTGACGGGTTGGCCCTATGGCCAGTGACTTCAGTACCTTAGTCCTACCGCAAGCACAGACTTATAATCCAACCAGGAACTCAGAACTTCAACGTTCTAGGGAAGCAGCTCGCGCCGACGCGGGTGCTGCCTGCAGAACGCAATCGAGACCTCGTGGACCCTGTTCTCGCAACGGCGATTTTCGTACTCGGGCTGGCCTTCGGCAGCTTCCTGAACGTGTGTATCTACCGTCTGCCGCGAGGATTGTCCACCGTGACGCCCCGTTCGGCCTGTCCGCATTGCAAAGAGCAAATTGCCTTCTACGACAACATGCCGGTAATCAGTTGGCTGATTTTGCGCGGACGCTGCCGTCACTGCAAAGCGCCAATTTCGCCTCGTTATCTGCTGATCGAACTCCTCACCGGAACGCTGTTCCTGATCTGCTACTGGTATTTCGGGACGACGCTTTCGACGTTGAAGTATTGTGCCTTCGGGTTTTTGATCCTGGGGCTGATCTTCACTGACGCCGAGACGAAGTTGCTGCCCGACAAGCTGACTCTCACGGGGCTCGCACTGGGAATCCTCTTCAGCCTGATTGTTCCGTTGAATGATCTGATCTCGCAGTTTCTGCCGGGTGTGTTCAACCTGCCCTTCAGCGGAGAGATTTCCGCCCGAATCTTCTCCCTTCTCGATTCCTTGGTGGGCGCGGCGGTGGGCGCCTCATTCATCTACGGCGCGGGAGCGATTTATCTTCGCTGGCGCGGCACTGAAGGCATGGGATTCGGCGATGTAAAGCTGATGGCCATGATCGGCGCTTTCCTCGGCGTGAAACTGACTGTGTTCACGATCTTTACGGCATCGCTTGCCGGATCCATCGTTGGGATCAGCACCATACTGGTGGTTTGGATGAAGCGCACGCATCGCTTCTCCAAGAAGTTCACCACTGCCGCCGCAGCTCGCGCTCGCGCCTGGCAATCTGCAGAATTGGTCTATCGCGGATACCAGATGCCCTTCGGCGTTTTCCTGGGCAGCATGGCTCTGTTTGCATTGTTCTTTGGAGACCGCTTTCTGCGATGGTACGGGAGGCTCTGGTGAGACTACTCGCCAATCCGGTCCTGCTGCGCGCGGCTCTCGTGCTCGTCTGTTCCGTATCAGCCTTCGTGCTCGGGCTTTTTATGATGCGTCGCCTGCGCAAGAAGATCGCAGCGGAAAGCGACCTGGGCGACGGCGCAACTACTTCTCTGGGGATGATGCCAGAGCATCTGTATAGCACGGTGATTCAGCAGTTGAAGCAGCAAAAACACGAGCTGCAGGTCCAGACGCAGACTGAGCAACTTCGTGCGCGCACGACTGAAAATTTCAGCCAAGCGGTGCTCACAAATCTTTCCTGCGGGGTGCTGGTGTTCGGCAGCAACGGCCTGGTCAAAACTGCGAATCCGGCGGCGAAAGCAATTCTCGGTTTTGCCTCAATGACTGGGATGAGCGCGGAAGACATTTTCCGCGCCTCAGCCATTCACTCGCGAAACCCGGAAAAAGAGTCTTTACCCGACGAGACTTTTGACTCTTCCGTTCGCATTGCCGACGAAGTGCACACGGTATTGCACGAGGACTGCAAGCGGCGCGACATCAAGGCGGACTACGAGGGACCCTCCGGCCAGAAACGCACGATCCAGGTAACGGTCTCGCGTATACCGACAATTGATGGGGGGGTGCTTGGCGTCGCTTGCCTGATTAACGATCTTAGTGAACTCGAAAATATCCGGCGAAAGCAGGAATTACGCGGAGAAATCTCCGCTGAAATGGCGTTGCAGCTTCGGACATCGCTCACAACCATCGCCGGTTTCGCGCAGCAGTTAGCGAGCAATCGCGACCCGGAATTCGCACAAGATCTCGCAAAGGACATCGCGCAGGAAGCGGCGCAGCTCGATCGCACGATCGGTGGATTTCTCACCGCCGAGCGCGCCACTGCTCACTCGGCGAAATGAAATTGCAAGAAAGCGGGCCTGCCCGCAAAGAACAGACGGAGGCTTACAAGGTGAAGACTATGAAACATATCACCAGCTTTGGAATGGGAGTTGCCCTGCTTGTTGGCCTGTCAGGCGTTTCGGCCAGCGCGCAGAACCAGTCTCAGCCAGCCGACCCCGGCTCATCCAACGGCACTCCCCTAGGCGATTATGCCCGGAACGTGCGGAAGGGTCCCAACGCGAAGAGCGCGCCAAAGGTGTTCGATAATGACAACCTGCCGCGCCAGGATAAGCTCTCGGTTGTGGGCAAATCGGCCAACACTGAAAACGCCGAACCGGAAGCCACGCCGGCAGCGGAAGCACCAGCCCCGGCAGCCGAGTCGGCGGAGGCGAAGGGCGCGGGCCAGGCAACAGCAACCGCAAATCCGGGCCCCGTTCAGGGTGACGAAGCCAGCAGGAAAGAAGCGATCAAACAGTGGAGCGACAAACTCGATTCGCAGCAACAGCAGATCGACCTGTTGCAGCGGGAATTGGATGTCACGCAGCGGGAATACCAGGTCCGCGCGGCGGCAATGTACGGCGATGCCGGCAATCGCTTGCGTAACTCGTCCGATTGGGACAAGCAGGATGCTCAGTACAAGCAGCAACTCGCCGACAAGCAGAAATCGCTGGACGATGCCAAACAGAAGTTAGAGGACATCCGCGAGGACGCTCGCAAGGCCGGAGTTCCCAGTTCCGTGCGCGAACCGTAACCGCGACAGAACTCAAGCCAGAGGAGCGCCGGCATCGATCCGGCGCTCCTATTCTTTCCCGACCGCATAATTGGTTTGAATGGGCGGGGCTTCACGCCGCGCCACAAGTTACTCTTAATCGTTGGTCCTTTCGACCACCGCCGGCATTAAGCTTCGCAACCGCTGAATCTGCTTCAGATGATGCATCCCATGCCTGAGATGAAACTTCCTCCATTGCGCGATCGAGAACGGCCCCAGAAAGGGATGGTCCATCACTTTCGCATGCGATCCAAACTTCGATGCGCAGGTGTTCATAGTGGCGTCCATTTCATCGATTTTCGAGACAATCTCGGCCAATACCTGTTGCGATGGAGCGCCTCTCGGACGCGCCACTGCCGGCGACTGAATTCCACTGGGGAAATATCCAAAGTCGACGACTATCATCGCAGCTACTCGCTGCTTCACGGTCGGACGCTTGCTGGCGCCAGCAGATGTTACCACTCTGGAAAATCCCTTGGTTGTTCCGGTATACGTCAGGTACAAATGCTCGATAATCTCGCTAGCCGACCACTTCCCTTCAGGGTGCCACCTTAATTCTTCGGTAGTGAGGGAAATTGTGAGCGATTCGATCTCGTCGCGCAGTTGTTGGAGATGAGGGTCCACGGGCGTTACTAAAGCTGGGAGAAGTTTCAGTTACAATGTTGCCGCCACTATAAACCAACCAAGTGATATCAGGAAGGATGCCATGAATCCGGCTCGCCTTGGTCGTCCAGTTGTCTATTCAGCTGCACGAATAAGTGATTCTCTGTTTCGTCCAGTTACGCTTCTTTTGGGAGCCTCGCTCATGCTGCTCTTTTTCTTGAGCGCTTGCTCCTCGGAATCCAACAAGCCTGCAGAAACTGCCAAACCCGAAGTGAAGGGACCAGAACTCCTGACAGCGCGTTCTGGCTTTCAGAAAGTCTACGTCGCCGCCCGTTCCTGGAACCAGGACGCGAGACCCTATCGATTAGAGTCCGTAGTGACAACTGACGGCAATGGGCACGATGGAAAATGGGCGGTATGGCGCGCCGGTTTTGCTTCTCCGACAGCTCGTTCTGCCAAGACTTTCACTTGGTCGGGAAGCGCAGCCGATGGCGCGCCTTCTCGGGGCGTCAGTTTTGGGATCGAAGACAGCTATAGCGCGAACAATTCATCCACGCAGATCTGGGACATGGCCTTTTTGAAGATCGACTCGGATCAAGCAGAGGAAACCGCACAGAAGCACGGAGGTGACAAGGTTCTGGAAAAAGCTCCGGACACGCCAGTCACTTACGTTTGCGATTGGAACCGCAACACGAACGAATTAGTGTGGCACGTGATCTACGGCTCGGGCCGCGAAGGCGCTAAGCTGGTCGTCTCCATCAATGCATCGACAGGCGAGTTTATCCGGGTGGAAAAATAGCCGAGTCGTTTTGATTTTCGGAAGGGGCCCCTACTCGCTCTGATTCTCTTGAAGGTCGAGATGCCGGGCGATCTGTGTGTAAAAACGGCACAAAGCTTCCGCGGAAGTAATGGAGCGCTTTAACGTCTTGCGGTCGGAGTGCGAAATAACATCCTGCGGCGAATAGTTCAGGCGAACGCGGTCGACAGCGCAATGAGCACTTAGGATTTCGACGCTGGCGGCGGCAATATCCGCTTTGAGGCGAACGACATTAATCTGTTTCTGGCTTCCTGACTGCATCAACTGCCACTCCTTATTGTTTTATTTCTGGCGGGGAAACGCAGGCGGGCAGCATGGTCGCCTTGGGAGGACTGCCTTCTTACGACCAGTGCAGCACCCGCCCTGCGAGGTGCCTCTTTATTGCTGTCATTAAGTATACAACGTTAACAATACGCTGTCCAAGTAAAAAATAACGTACGGGAGGCAAGGTGCCACGGCATCCGGATCCAGAGCTGGAACAACGAATTCTGACAGCCGCATCGCGGCTATGGGCCCGCGGCGGCGAAAAAGCTCTCACCATGCGCGCCGTGGCCAAGGCTGCCGGTACAACCACGCCGACTGTTTACGAGAGATACCGCGATCGCGAAGACATCCGCCGCGCTTTGCGTCTCAAAACGCGGCGGGAATTGTATTCGGCTCTCAGCAACACCCGCACTCTGCGCGATGCCATCGAACGACAACTCCAGTTTGCCCTGGATAACACTCACGCCTATCAAGTGTTATTTGATGGAGTGGGCAAGCCACCTTCGCTTTACGAGCCCTGGCCTTCCTTCAATCTCATGCGGGAGCGTTTGGCCGAAAAATTGGGAGGCAGTCTCCGGCAGCGCAACCGGCTGATGATGGCGATCTGGTGTCTCGTTCACGGCACTGCAATGCTGATTATTCGCGGCAATTTCGAAGGAGCTCTGCGCACCCAGGCTCTTAATGCCTGTCTAGATGCCGTTGACAATCTGCTCCGCATCGCCGTCAGTCGTAGCGGATTTATTGAGTCCGGCCCAAAATGGCCATCAAGCCTGATCCTTGGTGAAGCAGAGCAAAGCCGCCTCGGAAACGGCAGCGAAAACCGTCGAAGATCGGTAAAAAGAAAGCGGCGCTGAAACGGAACTCACCGGCGGTTCTTGTGATGAGGTCAGGGCTTCACTTTGCTCCCTTGGCATTCTGGGTCGGATTTTTCAAGCGCTCGATGGCTTTTTTCGCTTCAGCCGCTTCCGGACCAGACGGCAAAATTCTCAAGTAGCTCTCGTATTCCGCCCGCGCCTCATCTGGGCGGTCCATCTTCTCCAAGCACACGGCTAACCGGTAGGTAGCAACCGCATCGTTATCTTTGTAGAGCAGAGCCTCACGATAACGGTCTTCGGCCGCGCGATAGCTCTTGCGCTTGAAATAGAAATCTCCAACCTCCACGTCTTTCGCCGCTTTGTGCGGATCCCAGGGATAGACCTGTTCCGCGCTGCCGGAACCCTCATCCGTCAGCACGTCGGAGCTCTGCGGATGGGTCTTGGCATCGTCCGTTGGCGGGCTGAGGTCGACCGGGTCGGCCTTGCTCGAGCTCTCGCCCGGATCAATTGGCATGGAGTGCACATCAACACCATCAGACCGCGGCGGAGCCAGGTTCGGCTTGTGCGGCGAGCTCTGAGTGGAAGGGTTCTGATCTGAAGCTTGATTCGAAGGAGAACTCTGATCGCTATTCTGCGATTTCGAAGGGGCCGTGTTCTGCGCCTGTGCAACTGCACACGCCAGCAGGATCAAAAAACAAATGCGCATACTTTATTTTAGCTGGTGCCGCGAGTCGAGCGAAATGCCTGCAGGCAGCGCTGCGCGGTCTCCATTTCCGAGTATCGGCTGCCTTCCTGCTCGATCAGGTAAAACTCCACGCCGCCCACACCTTCTGCCGCCCGGAAGATTCCTTTCCAATCCGCCTTCCCTTCTCCGAACAGCGTCTTATAACCGACGTTCGGGTCCGGCGACCAGTCTTTACAATGGATGGATCGAATCCTTCCTGGGTTGGCTTTGATCCATGTAACGGGATCGGCCCCAGCTTCCAAACAAGTCCCAACATCTAGCTGCAGCATCACGTTGGGCTTTGTGTTGGCCGCGAGAATTTCTATCGGACGCTTGCCTTCTACCGGTTTCCACTCGGCGTCGTGGTTGTGGTAACCGACTTTGAGTCCTGAACCGGCGAGCACCTCCGAAGCTGAATTGAGCTTCTCAGCTAATGCTTTCCAGCTGGCCGCGTCGGGTTTGGGATCGCTCCATGCCTGCACCATATATTTCGTGCCGAGAATCTTGTTCAGTTCAGTCGCGTGCTCAATCTTCTCTGCGCCGAAGAAATCCTCGTCGTTATGCGTGGAGTAGCAGCGGATGCCGATCTCGTCCATCAGTTTCCGCATGTCTTTGGCCTGAGCCGTGGTCCAGTCGAAATAAGGAGCGTAGAATTCGACGCACTGATATCCCATCTTTGCGACGGCACGCACCGTCCCCTGCGGATCCTTCTGCAACTCGTCGCGAACCGAATACAGTTCGAGTCCAACGGGAATGGCCTTTGACGCTGCCAGGCCCGAAGCAACTCCACGCAGAGCCCAAGGCAACGCCGCTGACATTGCAACAAACGAACGCCGAGAAATTTTGGAGTGTGGCATGGCTGAAATACTACGCCTGTCGAGCAACCCACGGTATTCCTGAAGCCGAAAAGAGCTAGCTACTCCCTGAGTCGGATTCGATCTGCATGACTCCAGTGATTAGCATCACAGTCCTGCGAGAAGATGGCGCCCACAATGGCTCCTGTGAAGCTGCATGTGCTGTGCGAAATCGAACACGTGCTTCCATCAATGGACATGCGGGCAAGTCTGAGCCGCTTCCACTTTGCCTATAACGAGAACTGATGTTTTGACTTAGAGCTTTCAGCGTAGTGGTGAAGCATTTGCACGGACTTTCTGCTGAGACGACTCGATCGTTCCAGTCTGCCTCGGCGAAAGAACCTGCCGGCACATTTCGTGACGGGACGTTTCTAATTCGATCTCCAAAGTTCCCTGCCTGCAGGTGCTTCCTGGATGGAGGCATTATCGATGCGGTCTAGTAAAGGATCTTCCTTACCATTAGTCCAGCTTCTTCAAACGCTGTGGCAAGACATTCGTTTCAGCGCCAGAGTCTTTCGTTCGAACCCAAAGTTCACTCTAGTCGCTGTGCTCACACTGGCGATCGGCATTGCAGTCAATTCAACGGTATTCAGCTGGATGGACCGCGTCCTGCTTCATCCTTATCCGGGTGTCAGTGATACCAAGAATCTTGCTCTCATTGAAACCGTCGGTTCCAACGGAGAACATCTGGTCGCAACTTCCTACGTCGATTA
>DATJWZ010000669.1:0-4429 GCA_035500795.1 Candidatus Eiseniibacteriota bacterium
CAAGGTGTTCGTACGAGTGCTACTGATTGGAAAGATGCCGACGAGAAGATGGTGCTTACGCTTGAATCGCCAATCGACTTTTCCGGAAAACGTCGAATAGCTGCCGAAACCAAAGTCTTTGCTGAGATCAAAAGCCCCGGTCTCCGAAGTTGTACCTTGTCCGTGAAACGAGCCAGTGGGGCTGGAAAACCACCACAGACCGGTCAATCGGATCTTGTAAACGTCCAGCTCACCACCATCATCTGCACTGCGAACCCATGGTGTCGATGTCAGAAGCAGAACTATTACCAGCGAGACCTTCCTCGAATTGTGTTTGCCAAATAACATGAGAGGGGCGCCCGGGGACACAGTGTGGGTGCCTAGAACGTAATAGGAGCGCACTGACAAGGAATACTGACAGAAGATACAGAGGGATCGGCGAGAGTGTGGTCCACTGAAAAAACCTTTCTTGAGGCTAATCGGTTGTCGAATGGAGGGATGGAAATCTACTTTGCCTTTCATTCGATTCGAACTCCGGTGGGAACGTGCCTCGCAGCTTGACGAAAGCCTAGGCGTCACTACTTTGCGGTGCTGAAGTTTGAGTGCTCCGTTGCAATTGCTTTACCTGAGGCTCAATCAAACTAAACTGCACGGGCCGCAATCCAGAGGTGAAGCGCGACGAAGGAAGGGCGAGAAGGGGTCTGTTCGGATGCTCGATACAGAAAGGCATTCCGACGCGACAAGAGGCTTGGACTACTGGTAAGCAGTCCGACGAGAACTTCAGGCGGGGCGAGAATAGCTAGGAGTAACAACTCCGATTCCTAGCAGTTTTGCCAATACCCAGGTGTCTGTACCGCTCAAAGGATTTGATTACACAGCAACAAAGGAATGACATCCGTTCCTTAGTTTTTCGCAGGGGGATAGCTAGGGAACGGTTGTTTTGTTGGTGTTAGTTTCGACAGTTCTCGCATTTCTGAGCGAGGCCTAGAATTACCGAACGCATAGCTTCAAACTCTCTTGCAAGCCGTTCCCCTTGGGGTTTGGGAGAAAGGGAACGGCTCTTTTCTGTCTCGCGACCTTAGTGGGACCAATGCCATCCGTTAATTTGACAGTATTGATCCGCCTGCCAGAATTCGTAGGGTAATTGGCAATTCTCACGGGAAGCAGAGAGAGCCGTTGCCTACTTCATTCCTGCTTGGTGCACGGCGCTTTCCTTCTTCCTTTACGTTCGCGACATCGAACCGTAAGCCGCATTTCGGGCATTCAATTTCTTCCTAACTCAAGGGTTAGTCTCTTCGGGCGTGACCTCATGTCTGCACGGGCGATGCATTTCGGAGATATTCTATCGTCCGCTGACGAAATTAGGGCGTTAACGTTCTTCGCCTGAATGATGAATGAAGTGAGGATCTTTTACAGCTACTCGGGCTCAACGGCGCTGTAGATGGCTACAATCATCGGCGGAACGGGTCTGAACCTATAAGTCACAACCGGTGGGAGTTCGAGGTATTCGGCCAACGTGGTCGTCGTCGAGACGTTCAGGTCACGCGCGACGTTCTTCGCCCAGTGTCTCCAGTCACGAGCGTATCTCTTCGCGAGCTGAACCAGTGTCATGTCTGGCGCGTAATGCTTTGAGTCGCCCGCTGCGATTTTATCAAGCTGATGATATAGCGCCAGCCATCCAGCGCGATCGGTGCAGAAGCGAACGTGGCTTCCTTTACCGATCCCGCATTGGCCCGGGTACTTCTGACCGGCTACTGCAACCTTCAGGTCGCCAGGGTTGTGATATCGCGTAGGTAGTGCGCCACGAATACCGAATCCTTCCGCCTGCGCAATTGCTCGCGCCAGCGACACGACCTTGGCATCTTGCGCAAAAGCGTGGACGGAGAAGACCAGAAGAAGCGATACAACAAGTCGTTCTGGTCCAGTGACAAGCATAAGAACTGCCACAACAAACGGCTGGTTGCTGAAAGGAGGCGTCGGCGAACTCCCAAGCCGCGGTACATGAATCCTTTAATGCATACTGCTCTGGGGCCATGAGCTGAAGACTTAGCGCAACCGTTGCATGGAAGGACAGTGCCGAAACCGAAGTCTCGCAACTAGAACTCCCAAGCGTGAAGTTGGCAAGCCTGCAATCGTCGACAAAGAGGGCGCTGGATTAGAGAGTGGGGTAGTACCTGGAAATCAGTCAGAGCTGCCGCTCTCTTCAATTCTTCGCAAAAGCTAACCACATTGCTCGTACCAGCGGAACTGGCAAAAGGAGTAGTGACCAAGCCCATTGCGCCCCATTTGCGTTGCCTTGCAGTGGTTTGTTGTTGAAATCAGGCGTTATAAGAAAAAGGGCTCAGTTCCTCTCATCGGAGGCTGTATGCGATGCGGGCGCAAATTCTTCAATCCTGAAAATCTATTTTCCGATGCTCTCGGAGCCGGAGTGTATCTTCGTGCGAAACTTGACGCGCATGTCTGTGCCAGAGACCCAAAGAAGACCAGTTTACCGATTAGCCCCCTAGCGTCGATTCCGCAACTAGTCGGGTTAGTTAGGTCATTCGCAGTGTTCCGTTCGTGGGCGCGCCCTTCGCGTTGATCGGCTGGAAGAATTGCTTTTCACAAGTACCGAATCATAGAACTTCTTGGGCAAGGTCTGATGTTGAGCCGGTCAAGTTTGCCCGGCGACATCGCCTGCTTGGGAAACCAAGCGAAACCGCAGCGAGAGTGAGATGAAAGTAGGCGGTGCATGAGCAGCAAAGCCGCGGGCGGACAAACCGCGATATTGCAAACGACGAATGAGTTTTCCGGAGGAAGAGAATTCAGTCGTGGAGCGAATACCTAGGAGTAACAATTTTAGCTCCTAGCAGTTTTGCTAATACCAAAATGTCCGTACGAGTCACAAGATCTGCAGCACACAGTACACGGGATGCGCCGTTCCTTACCTTTCAGGGGATTATCTAAGGAGCGGCGTTTTTGTTGGTGGAACCTGACGCCCGGACTTGGGCTGAGAGTCGAGAGGAACGGCTTTTTGTGGTAATGACCAAAAGACCGGCGAGAGTATTTTTAGGGTTTCCTAGATATGTTGCTAGTTTGTATTTGCACTGGGCTGAGTAAAGCTATTAACCCTAAGTTTGTTGCCTTCGAAGCCGTTTCCTTTCGGCGGATACAACGAACCCGGATTGTGATTTTCAACATCGCTTTGCAGCAAAAGGAGCCTTCCATGTGGAGAGCAGCCTATTGGACGACGTGGCTCTTGATTCTAGGCAGCTGCGCTAACGCATCGGGTCAGGCGAGAATACCTCAAGTCAATTCCGTCCCAGAGAAGGTAAAGCCTTATCAGGCTTTTCCTCAAACCATCCGGATTCTCCTGACTGCAAGAACAGTTTTGGTAGTAGGCGAGTCATTCGTGTTGTACCCCACCAGCAAGAGCGCGCAGACATTCAAGAAGGCGCTCGCAAAATGGGGACACTTTCACCTTGTCGACGACGTGGACTCGGCTGACCTCGTCATAGTGGTTTCGGAGTACTCTTCATCAAAGCCAACGAGGATGGAACGGGTGAGCGAAGAATTAACCATATTCGCTGGCGGGGACACACCCACCTTAGGCACGACACCATTGTGGACTGCGAAGGAAGTAGGACCGGCTCTCGGCCAAAGACCTACAGCAAAGCTCGTTGATGATTTACGAAAGACTCTAAGCACACTTGAGACGTCTGCCCCCGTATCAAGCCCGACATCGCCGATGTGAACCATGGTGCATTTGC
Source organism: Candidatus Eiseniibacteriota bacterium (assembly GCA_035500795.1). Classification (GTDB taxonomy): domain Bacteria; phylum Acidobacteriota; class Terriglobia; order Terriglobales; family Acidobacteriaceae; genus Sulfotelmatobacter. The sequence continues at coordinate 3,729 of DATJWZ010000669.1, forward strand.
ACAGCCTTTGCTCTTGGGCCGTATCGATTCGTCGTCGCCGTCTGGGCGCTGCCAGGGCAAAAATCGAAGGCGCTTGGGTGCTTCTGCCGTCTTTCTTGGCAGTTCTCATATCCTGGCATACGACTTGTAATCGCGCGATGCGATTCCCGCCATACCGCGAGAACTCGGTCAGGCACCCGCGTGGAAGGTAACTCAATGACACCAAAATTGATCACTGTGTTGGCCTGGGCGCACTCATTGGGACTTTTGGTGCAGAACTTGCCAATGCTCCAACGTTCACAAAACCGCAAGTAGCCGACCGCATCCGCAAAGTAGAAGACGGTGTGGACGAATTCCGAAAATACTTGGATACCCGCGGTGACGACGCACGGTCGAAGGCGCAATCAGCACAGAACAGCGGGACGACCACCCGACGCCGTCAGGCGAACCCCTCCAATGCGCAATCGCGCCAAGATCAAGCGAATCAGACGAAGGACGATTTGGAAGACGCTCTTGACGACCTGAATCGGTCTACAAACCGTCTCCGACGCAAGTTTGATCCGACCTCCAACTACATGGAAACCCGAGTCCAGATGGAGCAGATCATGGACAGCGCACGGCGCGTCAACCAAGTTATGACGCGTGGAAGTTATGGCACTCAGCCACAACGCTACTGGGCGGCCCTACGGACCAACATTAATGATCTCGCCCGATGCTACGGG
>DATJWZ010000670.1:0-10963 GCA_035500795.1 Candidatus Eiseniibacteriota bacterium
TCTCCAATTCCAGTCGGCGCTTCAGGGCTCGGCACCGCGTAAACCTCGACGGTTGGCGTCTCTTCCATGCGTAGCGGGGCATAGTCGTCAAAGTTCCCTTGTACAACGCGCCCCTTCTCGATGGTGATCTTCGCCCGCAACGCATTCGCCAGGCCATACACGATACCGCCCTGAATCTGCTGCTCGAGAATGGCAGGATTCACCACCTGGCCGCAGTCGACAACGGCTACGACCCGATGGACACGCGGCTGGTCGTTCTCCATGGTGATCTCCACCACTTCAGCCATATAGGATTGAAAACATCCGAAGCAGGCCACGCCACGATATCTTCCAGGGGGAAGCGGCTTGTCCCATCCGGCTTTTTCGGCCGCTAGCTGAAGCACGGCGCGCATGCGTGCCGTATGCCATGTCGTGGTGAAATAAACGAGGTCCTGATCCTTGGACAACAGTTGCAGCCGGTATTTCAGGGGATCTTTTCCTGCAGCGACCGCTAGCTCGTCGATGAAACTTTCGAGCGCAAACGCCGCCTGCAACGCGTAGACCGAGCGCATCCATCCCAGCGGCACCGGCGTTTCGGTCATCACGTACTCGATCAAATAGTTGGGAATTCCGTACACCGGACCGGCCTCGTCCGGCAGATCGGGATCAACTCCGTTGGGCACGGGCTGACCCTTTTGGCCGCTAATCGAAGGCGCAATGAGGCGATGCGTCAATGCCACCGGATATCCCGCTCCATCGAGCGTGGCGGAAAGCTGATGAATGCTTGCCGGACGATAAGTCGAAAACCGCATATCGTCTTCGCGTGTCCAGACAACTTTCACAGGAGCGTTGATCGCTTTTGATACTAGCGCGGCCTCGACCGCGTAATCGTGCTCCAGCCGCCGCCCGAATCCACCTCCCATCAATGTGACGTTCACTTTCACCTGATCCGGATCGAGCCCAATCGCAGTCGCAACAGAGTCACGGCAATCCTGCGGAACCTGCGTCGGGATCCACATCTCGCACTTCGAGCCCTGATAACTCGCCGTGCAATTTCCCGGCTCCATCGGCGCGTGCGCCATGAACGGCAAAGTGTACTCGGCGGAAATTTTGTGTCCGCCCGCCTTCGTCGAATCGCCGGCAACATACATGTTCGCGCCCTTTTTCGACGCCGCCTGCTTCATCGCCGCGAAAATCGCGGCGGTATTCAGATCTCTATTCGGTCCCTCGTCCCAACTGACGTTCAAAACGCGGCGTCCCTCCATCGCGCCCCAAACGGTGTCGGCGACAACGGCGACGGCTGAGTCGCCGATTTTTCCTGCATAACTCACGCCCCCGACCTTCCTCGAATCCTTGTCGTCGAAGCTCGCGACTTTTCCTCCGATGATCGGGCAACGCGACAGCACGGCATACTTCATGCCAGGTAACCGGAAATCTATTCCAAAAATGGCCTCGCCTTTGACCTTCGCTGGCGAATCCACACGCGGCAACCGCTGCCCGACGAGCTTGTAATCCTTGCTCTGTTTCAACGGGACATCTGTCGGAATCGGCAATGTCGACGCCTTCTTCGCCAGATCGCCGTAACTCGCGCTGCGGCTCGACCCAGTGTGCTTGATGTGTCCGGCTTCGGCAGTGCATGAAGAACGCGGCACTCCCCATGTCAGGGCCGCCGCGGAAATCAGCATCTCGCGTGCCGTGGCTCCCGCCTTCCGCATTGGGTCCCACGTCGTTCGGACACTCGCGCTCCCACCAGTCGTTTGATCGCCAAAGAGCGTGCTCGCGCCAGCCTGTTCGATCTCGATCTGCTTCCAGTCGGCCTCAAGCTCTTCCGCGAGGATCATTGGCAAAGCCGTGCGAACGCCTTGGCCCATCTCTGATCTCGCGACTACGATTGTGATTTTGTTGTCGGGAGTGATCCGCACGTATGCGTTGGGCGAGAACGAATCCTTCTCCGATCCGCCCTTATGCGGAAGATACAAGCCAATTACCAGTCCGGCAGCACCGGCCATGCCGGCGCCTACGAATTCGCGGCGGGAAAGTGGGCTCATCGCGCACCTCCGCTGGTGGCGGCACGATGGATGGCTTTGCGGATCCTCTCATACGTTCCGCAGCGGCAGAGGTTGCCGTTCATCGCTTGTGTGATCTGTTCGTCAGTTGGATTCGGAGTTTTGGCCAACAATTCCGCGGCTTGCATGATCTGCCCGGTCTGGCAGTAGCCACATTGTGGAACTTCTTCTGCGATCCATGCCTGTTGCAGCACATGCAGCCCGTTCGCGCTTAGTCCTTCGATCGTGGTGACGCTCTTGCCCCCAACTTGCGAGATTGGAGTCGAGCAAGAGCGGATGGCCTTGCCATCGACATGCACAGTGCATGCGCCGCACAGTCCGGCGCCGCAGCCAAATTTGGTGCCCGTCAGTTGCAGTGTGTCGCGAAGAACCCAAAGAAGAGGTGTTTCAGGAGAGACGCTTACTTGCTTTTCACTTCCATTAACGCGAAGTGTGATGTCAGCCATGTTTGCCCTGGGACCTAGTCTTAATGCTCGAGAACATGGTACTGAAGTCGTGTGAAAAGGGAAATGGCAGGGTTCAATGTAGCGCAGGACGCACTTGACTGAGCGAAGGCGCAGGGTGGGAGACGAGCAAAACAAGCGATGAAGAGAGTCAGACTGCCCAGTTAGTGAACACGCATCTCCCGCAAGATCTCCGCTCCCACTTGTTCCGCGAACTGCTGAAAGGCAGGGAATTCGTATAGCTGCAGTCCTATCTCCTGCTGCGGGAAGTTCTCTGCCTGTGCGCCGGATTCTTCGTGGACAGCATCTCCGATCCTGGCGGCCAGGCCGTTGTCGAAGCTCTCCGACACAACGACCGTGTTATTGGCCCATTGTTCGATGACAACCGGTCCTTCTTCGGTCAGAAATTGCGCGCTCGCCACGGGGCAGTTGTTGCCGGTGCATGCGACAGGGTCCTGGGCTTTTGCGGATGTATATCGGATTGGGACGGCGGAAACGTAAAATCGCGCAAAACGCGCGGCGGCCTGTGAAGTTTTCCAGCGTGATACGTAAATAGTGGCAAGGTCTGAAGTGCTAGGGACCGCATCGGTTCCAGGCTTCTTTCGGCGGTAAGCTGCATAAGCCCCGCCTTGCCACGCAGACGACACTTCTTCCGCGTTTCGGCGCTCGCCATACTGCTTCAGGTACGCTCGGACATCGAGTTGTCCGATTCCGCCGGTGTCGAAAACCTCGTAGTCTTCGCTAATCAGCTGCTTCAAGTCGGGCACCGTCGTTGCTGGCAGCGTCTCGGCATTGATGTAAGCATCCGGCTGCAGAATCTCGTGGGAGTTGCGTGGAGGCCTCGCAAAGGCACCCGCGAACGCCATCTTTTTGCCGCCTTTTTGCAGAAGCTCGCCTTCAAAAATCAGCCCTTCGTTATAAGCAAATGATCCCGCTTCGCGCAGGATCATCGGCGCGTCGTGCAGCATCTGCGAATCCTGCACCGCTTTTACAGCCGGCTCTTCCATCTGATAGATGAGTCCCGGTGTGTCGGTCAGATTCCGGTTGAGCGGCGCAAGGATGTAATCCACGTACACCACCATCGCCTGGCCCTCTACTACAGCTTTGCGAGCGATCGCGCCATCGTCGTTCTCTTCCTGGCCTTCTTTGTTCGTGTTGCCTTCGGGTTTTGCAACCGCTTTCATCCACTTGGCGAGGTCATAATTCTGGTCCTGCAGAGCATGCGTGAGTTCATGCGCCAGGATTGGTTCCTGCCGATCAGCCGGGACCCAGTTCAGCAGGGAAATGCTCTTGGTCTCATCGTCGTAATATCCGGCGATCTGTTGTCCTGTTGCTTTCACGAGGAACTCGCGAAGGTTGAACTCACGAGGCAGAAATCCAAGCTTCTTCATGGTGAGTTCAGCAACCTGAAAATGCTTTGTATATTCCTCTTTGGCCAGCCGTCCGTTCGCATATTTCTCCACATCTGCCTTGCTGACCATGCGGCGCTTCACGGTCGCATGCTTCGGCAAGCCCGAGTCGTCCGATGCAAAGGCGAAAATCTGGTCCACCGAGTCGAACAGCTTTTTTGTGTCAGCATCCGTCATACGAACTTCTTCCGTCGTGTCTTTGCGCAGCTTACGCGCGACATCTCCCAGGCTCGGTGAAGAGCTATCTTGCGAGAATGCAACGGACGCTAGTGGCAGAAGTGTGGAGACGACAAGCAGGGTGCTGCGAAATCGCATATCAGCGAGTCCTCATTCACGGACAAAAATGGGGTCTTTAAATTGTCTGTGAACGAAGAAGAGCCCTCACGTCAAAACGCTGCAAAGGGACTTACGAAGGTAATTTGAAAGGAGTGAATCAGCCGCTCGAAGCGGTTGTCAGCCGTGTTCTTGCTTGTGAAACGGGTTTTTACCCGTGTTTCCTGGAACACGAGAACTCCGCATCCTGAGAAGGATGCGAGTCCTCGGCGGCTACTTCAGTTCCGTTAACTTCTGCGTGGCTAGCTGACCCGCTTCATTTCCTGGATTTTCTTTCTTGATCTGCTCGTAAAGCCGCTTGGCATCGAGAGGCTGATTGGAGATCTGATAGAGATCAGCCAGTTGCAGCTGGGCTGTGACCTTGCTAACCGTGCTAGTGGGCTTGTTGATCAGTTCCTGATAGAGCGCGGTGGCGTCCTTAGTACGCTTGCTGTCTCGATACAAGGATGCCAAGGCGTCCTTGGCGAGGGACGAAACGTCACGACTGCCGGAGCGGGCCACTTCTTTAAAATCGCGTTCGGCCGTTGCGTTGTCAGCCAAGGTGGCCGACGTTACGCCAACAAGATACTTGGCCATATCGGCCGTGCGGGTGTGCGGATACTTATCAACGATGGCCTGGAACTGCTTTCGGGCGGTCTCGGCGCGTTCTTTCACCGAGGTAAACGTCGGGAAATCAGGTTGTTCGGGTTGACCCGCGGGTCGCAGTGGCGTCTCCATGGTTCGCACACCGATCGCCAGGTCTGCGCTCGCCTTCTCATCCTGTGTATTTAGGTAGTACCAACCGCCGAGCACTCCAGCAACGACCACCAAGGCGACAATAGTAGAGATGATTAAGGTTTGACGATGCTCCACCGTCCAGTCAGCCGTCTTCTCAGCGGCTCCCATGGTCACACGGCTAAATGCATCCTGCTTTAGTTGATGGCGGGTTTCAGCGCGCACGGATTCCCTTCTAGGTTAGCAATGGCTGGACAAACAAAAAGTTTAACAGGGGCAAAACAACCGCGTCAAAAGCCGACGCCTTATTGCCACAAGGGTGCAAGCCACACGATATGTCGACTCGTCTTCTCGATGAAAAAATCCAGCGCCAATGTACGCCACACCCTTGAACCCGGATACCACTCGCATTTACTGTACGTTTAAAGAAATGACCTCTGGTCAGGGGCGGCTCCGTAAGGCAAAAGGAACCATTTATGTCGCAAGATGGGCTACCGAAGAAGCCGCCGGCAGCTGAATCTCAATCCGAGGACTGGCGTACGATCGCCGGGAAAGCCGCAAACGAGAGAGATCCTCATAAGCTTGTCAAGCTTGTGGAAGAACTCTGCAAGAAACTTGACGAGCGGCCAAGGAATTCCTAGGAGTTCGCAAATATTTCCGGCCTCTTACCCCTGAAACTGTACGGCCAATTAGATTGAAATACTCCTCAACGCGCGCCCTTAACGAACCTTTTATGAACCTTTTATCCCGAAAAAACGGAGCGTCATCTTCAATGGGCTCATCCGCTTCAGGCAATCATCGACGCCGATACCGGAGGGCCATCAAACATGCTCTGGACGATGCCAGTCATCGCGGCCTGCACCGCAGGTGTCGGATTCTATGTGCGCTTCCTTCTCGCCATGTGTAAAGAGTGCAAACTTGTGTCGGCAGGCTACTGGAGGCTGCTCCGAGTCCACTCCGGTAAGGCGCCCGTTGTAATTGCCCAGCCCCGCCGCGAACGGGTCAGCCGCGCCGCCTAATCCTTTTGTAGCTCCTATCCGGCGCAGACATCGGCGCTGCGGTTTGGCTGCGAGCGACTGCTTCCAAAGTAGGGAGAAACCTTATTCTTCGAGAGTTGAACGAGAGAAGATCTAATTATGTCTACTAACTGAATAGACATTATGGTATATTGTTCTCGTAGCCAAAAGAGGTCTTCCCCATGCTGAACTTCTTCGAGAGTACATGGCCAGTTTTGTGGCTTCTCGCAATCCTGATACTGCTGCGATGGTTCCACATCAACGCGCTAGCGGCGGAAGCTGAGGAAGAAGCGAAAAGCCGAAGGCCGGGGCGCGCCTCTACTGAGGCGAATCCGCAAGCGATATAGGCCATTCGAAGCGATCTCTTCCAGTAACTCGATTAATCATGCGTGGAATTGCTTATTGCTTGTCGGCGGATCGAATTAAAGCCACTAGCCCAGCTCGCCCAGCATTGCTTCCATTTCCGATTGTGCGTGCAGGTTCCCGGTACGGCGCGCAGAGGAGATGCCATCCTGCAGCATCTTCTTGGCTTCTTCATTGCGGTCGGCGCGCGCCAGAGTCTGCGCGGCCATGAAATAACCCGCTGTGTAATCGGGATGGTTTTCGATCAGAATGGCGAATTCGGCTAGCGCGCGATCAAAATCTCCCTGCTTTGAATACTCCATGGCAAGGCCGTAGCGCGCGAACGCGTCTTTCGGGTTCTCAGTCAAAATGTCGTTCAGAGCGGCAATGCGATCCATACGCGGCCAAATTCCTGCAATTGAGATTACTACACCCGCAGCTCGCAGTTCTGGCTTGCCTCATCGATTACAATGTCCAGTCCCGAAACTTCCAGCTGAGAGGCTTGCGTTGGCCTGTCCTTTTTTCATGCCCGTCGAGAAAATGGAGAATGGCAGTTGGCCGCATCCGTCGCGCCTGCCCCTTGGCTGCGGATGGAAGGGACACTGCACGGCGCCAGGGCACGAACAGCAAGTACCTTCCCAGGACATCCTCGAAGCCTTCTGCAACCTCGGATACGCCAGCAGTTGCATCTGGGCGCCGGCCCAGCGTGACTGGGATTCCGTTCGATTCGCGGTCATCACTTCCTTGGGGCAAAGTGTTCGCGGTAGATCTGCAATTACAGCGGATGAACCTTGCCGCATTCTCCGGCTCACATACGTTTGCGAACGGGATCACCGTCCGGTCGAGCATGGCGAACTTGAGTTTGATGTCGCGGCGAATTCTTGGCTGAAACCGCATTCCGATGCGCGCATCCAGAAAATGGCAGAATGTTTTCTCGAATCGTATCTGAAGAAGAGGGCCTGATTTTGTAATTCGCAGGAGAGCCCGTCCCAAAGGAAAGACCATGTCCGAAGCTAGTCTGACTCCGCGCCCAGTCCGCGATTCCCAGTCCGAAATGGCCGAGATCGTACTGCCCAACGACGCCAATCCGTTGGGAGCGCTACTTGGCGGGCGCTTGATGCACTGGATCGACCTTGCCGGCGCGATGGCGGCCCACCGCCATTCCCGCAATCACGTCGTGACTGCCTCGGTAGACCACATCGATTTCCTGGTTCCAGTGCGGGTTGGCGATCTGGTTATTTTGCGGTCATCAGTGAATCGCGTATTTACCACCTCGATGGAAGTGGGGGTAAAGGTGTATGTCGAGAACTACATCGCCGATACGGCGCAGCATGTCGCTTCGGCACACCTGACCTTCGTAGCCATCGATAAGGAAGGGAAGCGGTTGAAGGTAGCTCCGGTCATTCCTGAAACAAACGAGCAACAGCGCCGCTACGACGACGCCGGACGCCGGCGGGAGATCCGGCGTTCCGAATTGGAACGCCGGCGCCACATATCACGTTGAACATTCCTTTAATGTGATTAGAATCACTTTCAGGCCACGTCCCGGAAAGTAGTCTTGGTTGGTCTTCCGAGGAATTTATGGATAGTGCCCTTCTTGTTCACCGCCTTCACTTCGCGTTCACTGTTACTTTTCACTATCTTTTTCCGCAGTTGACCATGGGGTTGGCGCCGCTGATCGTAGTGCTGAAGACTCTTGGCCTCCGTCGGAACGACGAGACCTACAATCAGGCCGCCCGCTTCTGGGCGCGAATTTTCGGAATCAACTTTGTGATTGGTGTTGTGACTGGAATTCCGATGGAATTTCAGTTCGGCACGAATTGGTCGCACTTCTCGCGCTTCGCAGGCGGAGTAATTGGGCAGACGCTGGCCATGGAAGGGATGTTTGCCTTCTTCCTGGAATCGGCGTTCCTCGGATTGTTTCTCTATGGCGAGAAGCGACTGAGCCCTCGCGCGCATTGGTGGTCGGCGGTGGCCGTGTTCCTGGGCTCGTGGCTTTCAGGATTCTTTATCGTTGCAACTGACGCGTGGATGCAGCATCCGGTGGGCTACATCAAGGCTGCGGATGGCAGCGTTCAACTGGCGAGTTTCTGGCAACTCGTTCTAAATCCCTGGGCTTGGTGGCAGTATGCGCACAACATGAGTGGCGCTGTGATCACCGGCGCGTTCGTCATGGCGGCGATTGGAGCTTTTTATCTGCTGTGGAACAAGTTTGAAGCGCATGGCCGGATCTTTATTCGCGTTGGAGTGGTAGCCGGGCTCATCTTCAGCGTGCTGCAACTGTTTCCCACCGGTGATGGACAAGGCCGCCTCATTGCAACTAATCAGCCTGTGACTCTCGCGGCTATGGAGGCACTGTTCACCACGCAGCCGGGTGCGCCGCTTGTTCTGATCGGCCAGCCTGACGTTGATCAGAAGAAAATCGACAATCCGCTGGTAATTCCGAATGCTCTGAGCTTCCTCACGTATCGCGCATGGAAAGCCGAAGTCAAAGGCCTGGACGCATTCCCCACCGATCAATGGCCCACAAGTGTAGAACTGCTTTACTTCAGCTATCACATCATGGTCGGGCTGGGAACGATATTTATTGCGGTGATGGTGGTGTCGGCGCTATTGCTGTGGCGTGGCAAGCTTTTTTCCAGCCGCTGGATGTTGTGGATTCTTGTCCTGGCTCTCCCCTTCCCCTACATCGCCAATACTGCCGGATGGATCACGGCTGAAATTGGCCGTCAGCCTTGGCTGGTTTACGGACTCATGCGCACCGCAGACGGCTACTCGAAGGGAGTGTCGGCGGGCAACGGTATTTTCACGCTGTTGGGATTTATGGGGATGTACACCGTGCTCGCCATCTTCTTCTTGTTCCTGGTCCGCCGCGAGATCGAGCAAGGGCCGGAAGGAGAAGCCGCGAGCGCGGAGCTCTCGCCGGTGAACGAGCAGAGTCCAGTCAGCGCGGGACACTAGGTACCGTCGCAGGAACACGAATGCAATTTGTCCATTTGGTTCGTATTAGTTTTCCGGGGCTAAGGCCCCAGAGGGATTTATGGAAACGCTTTGGTTCATGATCGTCGCAGTTATGGTTGCCGGTTACGTCGTGCTCGACGGATTTGATCTCGGTGCGGGCGTCATCTATCTTGGGGCCGCGCGTACGACTCCTGAACGTCAGGCCATCATGCGGGCCATTGGCCCGGTATGGGACGGCAATGAAGTCTGGCTGCTCGCCGCGGGAGGTACGCTCTATTTTGCATTCCCATTGCTCTATGCCTCCAGCTTCAGCGGATTCTATCTGCCTCTGATGATGGTGCTGTGGCTGCTCATGCTTCGCGGCATCGGCATTGAATTACGACACCACGTACATAACCCGGTGTGGCGCGGATTCTTCGACGTGATCTTCAGCGTTTCGAGCATCCTGTTGTGCATCTTCTTCGGTGCTGCCCTGGGCAATGTCGTGCGTGGCGTGCCGTTGGGCCCGGATCAATATTTCTTCGAGCCACTCTGGACAAACTTCCGCGTCGGGCGCGACAACGGAATTCTCGATTGGTACACGGTGCTTACTGGCGTGATCGCGCTGGTCACGCTGACAACGCACGGATCTCTCTATGTGGTAGTCAAAACAGAAGGTGATGTGAACCGGCGGGCGCAAGCAGTCGCGAAATGGATCTGGCCGGTGCAGCTTCTCTTGACTATCGTTGGATTGATCGCAACCGTCTCCGTTCGTCCGGGAGCGCTAAACAACTACAAGCAACACATGATCGGCTTCGTGATACCAGTGTTGGTCTTCGGATCCTTGGCGGTCATGATGCATGCCATGATCAAGAAATCCGACAAGATCGCCTTCGTGGCTTCGGCTCTATATATCGTGGGCATGCTGGTAGGCGCGGCATTCGCGTTGTATCCGGTCGTTTTGCCTGCCAGCACCGATCCGGCACTCAGCCTGACGATTTACAACGCCAAAGCCGGGGAACACGGGCTCGCCGTGGGACTTACGTGGTGGATTCTTGGCATGATCCTCGCCCTCGGCTATTTCTTCTTGCTGTTCCGAATGTTCCGGGGAAAGGTGCGGCTGGAGGGCGGCGGGTATTGAGAGCAGCCCTGGTTCCGAATCTTCAAGTTTTAGTCAGACTGGGCGGGTCGGGTATTGGGACTCGATTGTCAACGCGAGTGGTCGGCTGTACCTCAATACACTCCAACTGCGAGCTCGCCAGAAGAGCAGAGATAAGATCTTTCGGTCCCCCAACCACAGTCGCGCCGATGTCAGTCTCGCAGCAGAAGCACCACCGCTGATCGGAAGGCCACCAATATTCGAAGACTGTCCGTTTAGGTCTAGCCCTCAAGAACGTGGTTACTTCTGGCAAGCGTCCTCTGTAAAACATCGGTTGGTTCGCATGGGTGTACTCGTAATAGCTGGGTAGGCGAAAGAAGCAATCTTCGCGTCCCGTGAACTTGGATAGGATTGTGCACACTTCTTCACACTCTTCGCCTGCGGGCCAAGCGTCTGTGAATAGATTCAAAAGCCGTGATACACACCAACTATCCATTCTCCGGCGAAACCACATAAGGCTGATTTCAGGCACATAGGGAACGTCGAACAAGGCTGCCAGTTCTTTCCACCGAATTCGGGGACTCGATGACGCAGTTCTGCGCTGGATGATGAATGATCTGAG
>DATJWZ010000671.1:0-16164 GCA_035500795.1 Candidatus Eiseniibacteriota bacterium
CGGAAAGTAGGGATCGTGGTAACTAACCTCAGCTCCGTCTTTCTGAAGCAGCTCGATAATCGTTAATGCCGGCGACTCCCGCAGATCGTCGATGTCCTTCTTATAGGCGACTCCGAGCACCAATACCCGCGATCCGTTCAGGGACTTCTTGTGCGCATTCAATGCTCCGCTCACCGATGCGATCACGTGATAGGGCATGTTGATATTGATCTCGCCTGCCAGCTCGATAAACCTCGTACGGAAATCCCACTCCTTCGCCTTCCACGACAAATAGAAAGGATCCACCGGAATACAGTGCCCACCCAATCCCGGCCCCGGATAGAACGGATGAAACCCGAACGGCTTGGTAGACGCTGCCTTGATGACTTCCCAGATATCGATCCCCATCCGCAGCGACAGCAATTTCAACTCGTTGACCAGCGCGATGTTCACGCAGCGATAAATGTTTTCAAGCAGCTTGGTCATCTCCGCCGCAGCCGGGGACGACACCGGAACTGTGCGGTTGAAAATCGATCCATAAAGCGCGCTCGCCAACTCCGTGGCTTGCGCATTCAGGCCTCCCACAACTTTGGGGATATCGCGCCGGGCCACACTCGTATTTCCCGGATCCTCCCGCTCTGGAGAAAAAGCTACAAAGAACTCCTTGCCCGTGAGTTCCTCATCCCGAGCGGCTTTCAGGCCGGCCTTATTTTCCTTCTCCAGAATCGGAATCATCACCTCTTCGGTAGTTCCCGGATATGTCGTGCTCTCCAGCACCACCAATTGCCCCGCCCTCAGATGCGGGGCAATCGCGTGAGTCGTATCCGTAATGAAACTCAGATCAGGCTCGTGATATTCATTCAGCGGAGTTGGGACGCAAATGATGATCGCGTCCATTTCAGTCAGGCGGGAGTAGTCCGCGGTCCCCGTAAATCCATTCTCTTTCGCGGCTTGGACCTCTTCCGCGGCGATGCGGTAGATATAAGAGGCACCCTTTGCCAGCATCTCAATTTTGCGCGAATCAATGTCAAATCCGGTCACGCGAAACTTCTGCTCGCTGTAAAGCAACGCCAGTGGCAACCCCACGTATCCCAATCCGATAATGCCCACGCGGGCTTCACGTTGCTGGATCTTGCTCTTGAATTGATCAATGGATGCGTCAGCCGCCGAATGAGTCATGAGAAAAGTTCCCGAAGTGAAGCTGAAGTGAACTGCATGAAAGCGCATTCTAGCACGCAAAACTTGCGCTTCTTATACGGTAGCGTATCGGAAATGGTTCGAGATTCCCGCCTTGGGATAGCTTAGAATGCTGATCTTCCGATGAGAGCAGGCCGCCAAAGAACTCTGTACTTCCTGTTGGCTCTCTTGATTTTGACTTTGTTCTTCTTCAGTGCAGGCAGGATCCTGGTCGTTGACTCACCCGAGCGTTCTGGCGTCATCCTCGTACTCGCCGGGGAAACGGATCATCGCCCGGCTCGCGGTCTCGAGCTCCTAAACCAAGGCTACGCCCGCAGATTGGTCATAGACGTCCCTGCCGCATCCCGGCTGTACAACGTCTCCGAGGTCGACCTTGCTAGGACCTACATCCAAGCCCTACCCCAAGCTGCAGCTATCGACATCTGCCCAATTGTGGGACTCTCAACCCGGGCCGAAACACATGATGTTGAGCGGTGCCTCGCCGGGACCCCGTCATCACACGTTTTGATCGTAACCTCCGACTTCCACACCCGTCGGGCTCTCAGCATCTTCCGCCACGAACTACCCGGACGCTCTTTCTCGATCGCCGCCTCGCACGACGACGCACAATTTGGCGTCCGCTGGTGGACTCACCGCCAGTGGGCAAAGGTCTGTTTGGAAGAATGGATGCGGTTCATCTGGTGGAACGCTGTCGATCGCTGGAGGTAGGATTCGTGGGGAATAACAGGCGAGGAATAACAGACGGCGATTACGAAATAGTCGTACAAAGTTCTTCAGCCCACCATGTGTCAGCTTTTGCAGAAGAAGGCTTTCGTTCCACCCTCACCCCAAGCCGCCACAGCTCGCCGAGAACGGCGCCAATGACTTTGTCAACCGCGCCGCGGACAGCTTCACTCAGTGGCTCTCCCGGCTCAAAGCATTCACCAATGGCTCCTATCAACAACACATTTTCCGGGATATTTCCCAGCATTTCCGCGGCGAGGAGACATTCCGATACTGCGGGGGAGTGCGGATCTAACCGCTGCGGAGGGAGTGCGCTCAGCAGGTCGTCTTTATCGTATTCCAGCACCGTACCAGCTGGATATTCTTGTGTAGAAATGCAGTCGATTAAGATGACCGCGTGCTGCCCTGCAATCCGATGTGTCAGATCGAGCGCTGGAGTTCCAAGATCTTCAAGCTGCACGCGTTCTTCGAATGTAAACTGCGTCTCCAGAAGATGGACGACATACGGACCTAAGGCATCATCCCCAAGCAGCACATTCCCCATCCCGCCGATGAGTATGCTTTTCACAGGATTTTCGCTGTCGCAATCTTCCGTCCCGCAGGATCGAATGCGTGACACGCACACGCCATACACGGATCGAACGAATGCACCGTCCGCAGCACTTCCAGCGGCTCTTCCGGCCTTGCCAGCGGCGTATGTAACAGAGATGCTTCATACGGCCCATGCGCTCCCGCATGATCGCGGGGGCTTGCATTCCAAGTGGACGGTACGACCGCCTGGTAATTCTTGATCTTCTCGTCTTTGATCACGACCCAATGCGAAAGGGTTCCACGCGGAGCTTCATGCGTTCCCACGCCCTGCACCTCGTGCGAGGGCAGCACTGGAGCGTTGTAGACGCTGTAATCGCCTTTCGAAATGTTGTCGACCAGCAACTGCCAATGCTTTTGCGCCAGTTCGGCAAGCATGCAAGCCCGGATTGCACGCGCCGCATGCCTTCCGAGTGTTGAATGCAGCGCGGCCGGTGTGGCATGCACTCCGCCGATTGCCGCGACCTTTTCGATCGCCATATCCGTGTATTTCTTCGTCAACGGGTGTCCCTGCGAATAACCGATCAGCACCTGAGCCAGCGGTCCGACTTGCATTGGCTCGCCATTAAACCGAGGCGCCTTTACCCATGAATACTTCTGCTCCGCTTCCCATCCCGTAAAGGCCGGCTCCGTCTCACCATTCCACGGATGCAGCGGCTTCTCGCCTTGATAGTAAGCATGCACGACGTCTTCGGTCACAGACTGACGAAAAACAGGATCCGCCGCCGTCTTGAACCCCTTCACACCAGAAAGATCGGCATTCCGAATATACCCACCGGGCAGATCGAATTCGGTTGCTCTACTGTCGAGCGGCAGATCGGGAACTGCCAAATAATTCTTCACCCCGCTGCCGATCTTGAACCAGTCCGGATACATCGCAGCCACCGCGCAGACGTCCACGAAATAGACCTGCTGCACAAACTGCACGACCTCAGCCAGCAGCGTCCGAATCATCTCCAGCTTGTCCATTCCTAACGCCGACTGACTGTCGAGATCGATCGCGTTCGCAACGCCGCCGACCGTAAGGTTCTGAATGTGAGGCGTCTTCGATCCGAGAATGCCGACCACCTGCAACGCCTTCCGCTGATACTCCAGTGCCTGTACATAATGCGTGAACGCCAGCAGGTTGATCTCTGGCGATAACTTCATCGCCGGATGTCCCCAATACCCATTCGCGAAAATTCCCAGTTGCCCGCTCGCCGCCACCGCTTTCACGCGATCTTGCGCCGCCTTGAGCTCGTTTTTCGAATTGCGCGTCCAAGGGGACAAACTCTCCGCCAGCCTCGATGCCGCCGCCGGATCCGCTTTCGGAATCTGCAGCACATCCACCCAATCCAGCGCCGACAGTTGATAGAAATGCACAATGTGATCGTGCAGCGCGTGCGCAATCAAAATCAGGTTCCGGATGTACTGCGCATTCAACGGCACTTCCAGCTTCAGCGCATCTTCCACGGACCGCACGCTCGCCATCGCATGCACGGTCGTGCACACGCCGCAGAAGCGCTGAGTAAACAGCCACGCATCCCGCGGATCGCGCCCGCGCAGGATCTTCTCGATACCGCGCCACATGGTGCATGAAGCCCATGCATTGCTGACCGCATTGTTATCGACCTCGACGTCAATGCGGAGGTGCCCTTCGATTCGTGTTATCGGATCAATCGTGATGCGCTTTGCCATAGAGACCTGCTCTTATTCGGAATCTGGAAGCTTTTCGTCTTCGCCGAAATGCCCGTACTTGAAATATCCCGTCCAACGGATGTAAGGACGTCGGAACCGGAAGTAGCTCGCCATGTCATGCCACTCGCTCAGCGGCGCGGGCAATATGGCCAGCCGCTTCACCGCGATAAGAAATCCCAGGACTCCCAGCGAAATGAATCCAAGTGATACGAGGATCTCGGAAGTGGCTGGGAAGTACAGCGCCTCAGGGTTGGGCCGGAATGCCAGCGTGGTTGGACTGAACCGGTAGATCATTCCACCGGCCGAACTCAGGATGTAGCCCACAAACATCGGCTCCGGAGCGCGCGTCTTCACCGATTTCCACAGCAGCCAGCCGCCGCCCACAATTAGCAGCATCTCAAGCCAGAACACGCCGGCGAACCGGTCAAACCGGAACGCCGTTCCCAACGCCCCGCGGAACAGAATGTCCAGTAGCCGCAGCGCAGACCATCCGAAAATCAGCCAGTATGTGATCTTCGCTGCCTCCTCGAGAACTTCCATATCCATAGCCCGCTTCCACACCAGGCAACACAGCATCGTCGTTCCGGCGACGCATCCGAATGACATGTAGGTCGCGGCTCCCAGATACAGCACCGGCAACCAGGGCGTCTGCCATAGCGGATGCACGCGCTCGCCAGCCAGCAGCATCAGCGCACCGAGCGACGATTGATGCATCCCGGGAAGCAAGTACGCCGCCGCAATAATCCACGGGAAGAAGTAGTGCAGCCTTTTTTCGATGAGCTCCACAACCGGCCGCAGCCGTGAATCGAAATACCACAACCGCTCCAGCACCGGAGGAATATTCTCCACCGCGAGCGGAATCATCGCGTAAATCGACATGCAGATTGCTACCTCGGCCAACGGCGAGTGCATGTTCCATTTCCACGGAAACACCATCCAGTAGAAGTTCCATGGACGCCCTGCATCAATGCCCAGCAGCAACAATCCGCAGGCGTATGCCAGGAAACTTGTCAGCAGCGCCATCCGCATCAGCGAATGCAAGCGCTTCCTCCGAAAAACCCAAGCTGCAATCCCGACCGCAAATGCGCCTGAGCCCAACGCCGTCATCACCATCACGTTGAATGTCTTCCAGATGCCCCAGCCGTAGGCGTCATTCATTCCACTCACCGGCCCCAAGCCTGCCAGTTCGCGATAGCCCGTCAGAATGAACGCAATCACGACCAGTGCAAACAGAACCAGAAAGAATCGGTTGATGACCGGGAAACCATATACGGGCACGAAGCGCTCCCACCGCCGCGCCCGCGCCTCGCCCATCTGAATGGTTGCGGTGCTCATAGTTGCGCCCTCAATCCGGTTTCTTTCTCGCGTTCATGCGCCTCTTGTTCATGGCCCTTCACGCTCTTTCGGATCACCTGGACCAATCCCGCATACAGCACCGCCGGCAGTGCGAAATACTGGTAGAAGCGCCGCTGCCAGCGCAGCGTCTTCGCCGGAACCGATTCCGGCCCAAGCTCTGGTAGCCCAAGCTTCTCAAACGGCACGCGCGACAGGTACAACGCCTGCGTCCCCCCGTTATCGGTCTCTCCATATACGCGATCCTGGTAGTACCTCCCTGGACTCTTTGCGATCCGCTGCTTCGCTTCGAGCAGCAGCACAGATCTCGGCCCAAAGATCACCGCCCCGGTCGGACAAACGCTCGTGCATCCCGGCTTCAATCCCTGGTCCAGCCGCGTACTGCACAACTCGCATTTCGTCACGCGAGGATTAAATCCTTTCCACTGGAATCGCGGCACGTGATATGGACACGTGATCGTGCAGTACCGGCATCCGATGCACTTCTCTTCGGTCCAACTGACGATCCCGCTCTCGGGATCCTTATGGAGCGCCTGAAATGGACATCCTGCCGCGCACGCCGGATCCAGACAGTGCATGCATTGCCGTTTCACGTACGAGAAGACCGAGGTGTTCTCTTCCTTGTAGAGCTTGATCACGTTGCGGGTGAGATCGTTCAGGTCCGACGGCGCCTGGTGTAACCCGTCGCCGCGTGTGTCCGGAGGCGTCCCGTTCGCCTCCGCACACGCTGCTACGCACGCCTTGCATCCAATGCAGATGCTGGCGTCATACAGCAACCCGACCGCTGCATTCGGAACCGGGATCTTCTCTCCCGCATGCAACACGTCTGTGCCGACTGCCACCGCCACCGCCGCCGGCACGGTCGCCTTCGCCACTCCTGAAAAGAGTTGTCGCCGAGTGATGGCCACGTTATTCCTCTTTCTTCCCCGCAGGCTGCTCGATCCCAGCTTTGGCCTTCTCCGCATGCGCCCGGTCGGCGGCGATCCGCGTCACTCCCGCTTCCATGCTGCTCTGGAAACGCTGCGAAGCCACCCAGGCTGCGCCTCCCACTGCACCTGCGATCGCTCCCACCAATCCGGCGGCTCCCACTTTGAGCGCGCCAGCCGTGCTGTAAATCGGCGGATACGTATCCGGCGGTGTTGCCAGATGAATCGGGACCGTCTGGAACGTTCCCATCTGCCACACCACGCCTTTCTCGGTGCAGCCCACGCATGGAACTCCTGTCCCGATCGGCCACACGCCCGGAATTTCGTTGAAGTGCCGGGTCGAGCACGAGGCATGCGTCACTGGACCTTTGCAGCCCAGCTTGTACAAGCACCAGCCCTTGCGATGTCCTTCATCGCCGAATGCCGCTGCGAATCTGCCCGCATCAAAATGCGCACGCCGCGGACAGTTCTCATGGATCACGCGGTCATACGCGAACTTCGGCCGCCCGTACTGATCCAACTCGGGCAAACGCCCCATCGTTACGTACTCAAGCACAACCGCCAGGAGGTTGTAAGGATTGGGAGGGCATCCAGGCAGATTGACGATTGGCTTTCCAGAGATCACAGAGTCCACTCCAACCGCTCCAGTCGGATTCGGATCTGCTGATGGCACTCCGCCCCACGACGCGCAAGATCCCATCGCGATCACCGCTGCCGCCTGCCCAGCCACTTCCTTGATGACTTGGATCGCCGGCCGGCTGCCCAGCTCCATGTACACGCCGTCGTCCCGGGTCGGTATGGCTCCTTCAACCACCAGAACGTACTTCCCGGCGTTCTCTTCGATCGCGGATTTCAGCGCTGCTTCCGCCTGTGCGCCCGACGCTGCCATTAGCGTCTCGTGGTAATCCAGGGAGATCACATCAAGGATGAGGTGGGCAACATCGGGTGCCGAGGTCCGCAGCAGAGTCTCCGTGCATCCGGTACAGTCCTGGAAGTGAAGCCAAATCACCGACGGCCGTCTCGCTTTTCCCACAAGTTTGGCAACTTGAGCCACAGTCCGGTGGCTGGTAAGGCTCAAACCGATGGGTGCAGCAACGATGATTTTTGAACAGAGCTGTAGAAAATTTCGGCGCGACACGCCGCAGTTTTCCAAATGTGTTGCGATTGTCTGCTTCTCGCCTGTCGACATAGACAGTCTCCCTGGCTTCCTGGCGATCGAAAAACGAGTCCCCCATCCGAGAACAAATTTGAACTGCTCGCGGCACCTCGCGCGAAGTTGTCAGTGCTCTCGATGTCTTGCCAGTGGTCTCGGATCAGCTGTCCGGGCGAGTACAAAGGGATTGGCCGAAAATGTTCACAAAATGCCGAATGAATTCTGTTCACCCTTCGTTCAGTCGATCCGACACCTCCTGTCTCCGGACCGGAATGGTGAAGTGGTCAGTCCAGCCGCATGAGACTGTACGTTTATCGACGATTCGAGAAATGTGATCAGTGACCAAAATCACAGGTGGGAGTGATGGGAATCAGGCGATCGCCTTACCAATGAATCAAGCTTCAATATTCGAGGCTTTAGATATTCGAGCAACAAACAACCAAAAAACAGGCCACGGCAACCAAGTCAATCGCGCGAAGATACCCCGCGCATCTACCGGAATGAGCCCCTCTTCTCCGCTTCGACGCATTCCACAAGTGCCACGCTGTAAACCAGCCTCTTGGGAGCAGTTGATTCGCAAACTTTTATAGACCATCCAGAACACGCCTGCCACAAGGGAGCCCGTAAGGAGGCATATGACCCGTTTTGTGTTTCGTTTTCATGCGGTGGTGCTGGTCCTTTTCCTTTCACTTTCATCGATTGTGGCCCACGCTCAATTCCGGGCCTCCTTGCGCGGTACAGTCACCGACGCACAAGGCGCGGTCCTTCCCGATGCGACTGTCACCCTCACCAATACCGCGACCAATCAGAAGATGACCGCAACATCCGATGCCAACGGCATCTATCAGTTCAACGCTCTTGGCCCGGCTCCTTATTCGCTCACTGCTGAACATCAAGGCTTTAAGAAGAAGGTGCTCGACAATGTCCAGATCATTCCCGAGCAGCTGAATTCCCTGGATCTGCAACTTGAGTTAGGGGAAGTCCAGGAAAGCGTCACGGTCTCTGGCACAACACAAACACTCGACACAGAAACCGCCACAGTTAGCGGAACTGTCACCAGCAATCAAATCCAGCACATGCCATCGTTCAATCGCGACGTCTTCCAACTGGCGCAACTTGCGCCGGGAACTTTCGGCGATGCTTCGCAGCAGGCAGGCGGCGGGGCCTTCAACCTCCCCGGAAATCAGGGACCCGGCGGAACTCCTGGCGGCTCAGGTGGCATCTTCGCGACCGAGAACGGTCCTCAGGTTCAAAATGCCGGCGGACAATACGAAACCAACAGCATCAAGATTGACGGTATTAGTACCGTGAGCGCCGTTTGGGGCGGCACGTCCGTGATCACTCCCAGCGAAGACTCCGTCGAGACGTTAAAGGTAGTTTCAAATAGCTACGACGCGGAAAACGGTCGCTTCACCGGCGCACAAATTCAGGTCACCACGAAGGCCGGGACCAACCAAGTTCACGGCAGCGCCTTCTTCAAAGCATCTCGCCCTGGACTGAACGCATATCAGGCTTGGAATGGCGTCGGCTCGAACAATCCCGGCACTGCCGCCGCTCGCGGTCTCAATCGCGACGAAAGCCGCTTCAACCAATACGGCGGCAGTCTGGGCGGCCCGCTCTGGAAAAACAAAATCTTCGCTTTCTTCAGCTGGGAAACCAGCCCTCTGGCGTCTTCAACAACAGCCCAAGGATGGTATGAGACCTCTCAGTTCGATCAGTCGGGCGCCACGCCAGGCAGCATTGCAGCACAGTATTTGTCATTTCCGGGAAATGCCGTTTCCTCTAACGGCATCATCGCGCGCACCTGCGCTTCCATCGGCCTCACGGAGGGATTGAACTGCAACACGGTCACGGGCGGTCTCGACATAGGCTCACCCATCAAGACCGGGCTGGGCATGCAAGATCTCACCTACGGAGGCAACCCAAGTATTCCCGGTATCGGCGGAGGACTCGACGGCGTTCCCGACATCGCGTACTTCAACACAGTGAATCCCACCAACACCTCTCAGATGCAGTTCAACGGCCGAGTCGACGCCAACATCACACAGAAAGATCGTTTGACATTCACTCTTTACTACGTACCCGTTACCAACACTGACTACAACGGTCCGGTCCGAGCAGAGAATCTCTGGCACCATTCACAGGTAAACAATGCTTACGCGTTGATCTGGAATCACGTCTTCTCCGGATCATTGCTCAACGAAGCTCGCGTGAATGCAGCAGGATGGCGTTGGAACGAAGTCGCCAGCAATCCGCAAGCGCCTTTCGGTTTGCCTGCCACGACAATCGATTCCATCGGAAACTCCGCCGGCGCAACTCCAGCCACCATTCAATACTTCGGCCCACCGGGGCCAAGCGTCTTGAACCAGTGGACCTACAGCTACTCGGACGTCCTTACGAAAATCATCGGACGCCACAGCATCAAAGTCGGCGGCGATCTTACTCGCCTCTTCTATCTAAACGAAGTGATCTACGCCGCGCGACCGGGCTTCGGATTTCGCAATCTTTGGGACTTCGCCAACGACGCTCCATACGGCGAGGGTGGAAACTTCGGCGGGCAATTTGACTCCAAGACCGGCATCCCTTTCGCCAATCGTCAGGACGATCGCGAGAATATCTGGGGAGTCTTCTTACAAGACGACTTCAAAGTATTGCCAACCTTAACCCTGAATCTTGGTTTGCGCTGGTCTTACTTTGGTGCTCTCTACACCAAACAGAACAATCAAGATGTGATGGTTTTCGGCGCCGGTCCGAACCCACTTACCGATCTGCATATTCGCGTCGGCGGAAATCTCTACACTCCTCAAAATACGAATTTCGGTCCCGTCGCAGGTTTCGCATGGTCCCCGAACCGCTGGGGAAATAAACTCGTCTTCCGCGGTGGCTTCGGCATCAACTACAACCAGAACGAAATTGCGATCACCGCTAACGCTAGCGGGAATCCGCCAAATGCTGTGACGCCATTCTTCCACTGCGACTACCCGTACACGACAAATCCGACTTGCGCCGGAACCGGGATCTTGTATCAAACCGCCGGTGACATCCGCTCAATCTTCGGATACGCTCCGAATCCTGCAGCAATCACGACATTCGGTCCCGGCAATCTGCCCCTATCCGGAAACGCCGTGCTCACTGGATTTCAAGGCAATCCCAAGAGCATTAGCAATTATCACTACTCTTTCGACATGCAGGACCAGTTGCCTGGAAACCTGATCTTCACTTTGGGCTATCAGGGAAACCAGACACGGCATCTGTTGGTTCACAACAACTGGAACGTCGTCGGCGCTTCCTACGGCCATGCTCTCAATCCCTTGGTGAACACAATCAACTTCTGGGAAAACACCGGCAACGCAAACTACAACGCGATGATCGCTACTCTAACTCACAACTTCTCCCACACATTCCAGGCCTCGGCGCAATATACGTGGGCGCGCTCCATGGACGAACTATCCGGCCCGTATTACGAAGATCCGTATCCCTATGACCCGAGCAACGCCTACGGTCGCTCCAACTATGATGTACGCGGCGCGTTCAAGCTGTTCGGACTATGGCAGCCCGTCTTCTTCCACGGAAACCACAATTGGATCGAAAAACTGGCGGGAGGCTGGTCGGTCAGCGGAATCTGGAACTGGCACAGCGGATTCCCTTGGGATCCTTTCTACAACGCGAGCACAAACTTCTACTATCAAAACAGCGGATACGGTCAGCTCCGGCCCGCTGCTGTCGCCTCCGGGTTCGGCACAAGCACCTCGAATAGTGCCTTCCAGCAGGCCACCAACCCCAACTACGGAGGTGACGGAACAAGATTCTTCCTCCCGCCAACCTTCGTGCCTGGTCCGTCATTTCCGGCCGCGGCCCCTGCGCCTGCCGCGGGAATCCATCGCAACAGCCTGCAAGGCCCCGGCTACAACGATATCGATGTGAGCTTGGCTAAGGCGTTTGGCCTTCCGAAGAATCGCGTACTAGGGGAAAGCGCCAGATTTGAGATTCGCGCCGATATCTACAACTTGTTCAACACCACCAACATCAACGTCGCGTCAATCGACGGAAGCCTCGGCTCTGTCGATCCCACAGGCGCGGTTACCAGCGTCAACCCCGACTTCGGAGTCGCCGGAGCGGCGTTAGGCAGCAGAACCATTCAACTGCAGGCGAGATTCAGTTTCTAGTTGCCGCAATTCGTGGGACGACGTCATCGTCGTCCCACGGACGCTCTCTCTTCCTCATTTGTGTGACATCTCTCACGCCAATGGAGACCGAACCCGAACCTTCGCGCCTGCGAACGCGTAAATTGCGACACATAGATATGCCATCAAGGGCACGAGATAAGCAATCGCCATACCGAGTCTGTCAGCGATCAGACCCATGACGAGCGTCAGTGCCGCCCCGCCTACGATGGCCATCACCAAAAACGAGCCTCCGATCTTTGTGTTCGGCCCCAATTCCTTTAATCCCAACGCAAAGATCGTCGGAAACATCACCGACATGAAGAAACTCGTCAGGAACAACGCCCACAGCCCAATCCATCCCGGCACCAGCACGCCCATCGCCACCAGAATGACATTGATCACGGCATAGCTCCCCAGCAATTTGCTGGGATTCAAAAACCGCATCAGATATGCCGAACTGAAGCGTCCGATTCCAAATGCCGCCAACGTCCCCGTGAGGAAATATCCCGCGACCTTCTCCGGCTGATGCGTAAACTCCTGCACGTACTGTATGAAATAGCTCCACGTCCCTACCTGCGCCCCGACATACATGAACTGTGCGATCACCGCAAAAATAAAATGCGGATACCGCAGCAAATCGCGGAAATGTCCGTGATCTTCTCGGCTGTTCTCATGCTCACTCTGAATCGGAGGAAACTTCGTCCGCAAGATGAGAATTGCCCAGAAGATCGCAACGCTTCCCAGAAACAGATACGGCTTGATCACACGCAAAGTTTCCGAGCGCAAATAAGCGTCGTACAGGTGCTGCGCTTTCATCGAATCGATTTGTGCTGAACTTAACTCCACTCCCGAAAAGATGAAGACCGTACCAATCAATACTCCGGTAATCGATCCCAGCGGATTGAATGCCTGAGAGAAATTTAGGCGTCGCTCCGAACTATCGGGATCGCCCAACTGCGCGATGAATGGGTTGGCTGCAGTTTCAAGAAAGGAAAGGCCACTTGCAATCACGAAGAGCGCGATCAGGAAGAAGATGTACTTCCCCGATAACGCCGCAGGCCAGAACAAATAACAGCCCGATCCATAAAGCAGAAGACCCGTGACAAAACCAATTTTGTAGCCGAGTTTTCGCATCAGCAACGCCGCAGGAATTGCCAGAAGGAAGTATCCCAGGTAGAAAGCAAACTGCACTAGGCCGGCCTCAAGCCGGTTAATCGCAAACGACTTCATGAACTGCCGAATCAACACGTCATTCAGATTGTTGGGAATGCCCCAGAGATAAAAGAGCGCAGTCACCTCGATAAAGACAAAGATATGCCCTGCGGGAAAAAGCCCATGCTCCTGCTTCCTGGTCGTCATTGGCATCCAAGTGCCCTCAAGATTGCTTGCTTCCGCGACCTTAGCGGTAAAGCTTTTGCTGAACCGCGAATCAGTGCTCCAGTTTGAAGATCCGCTCCATCAGTATCCACTTCTCCCCAGGCTTCGCCTCCGGCAGCGCCTGCTGAAATTTCCACATCAACTTCTCCCACTCCTGAACTTTGGGGTTCACAGCATCTGCCGATGCTTTTTTTGCAAACGAGAATGATTCATTCACTTCCATGATCATGAACATCCGCGTCCCCAGCAGATAGATCTCCATATCCTCAATCCCAGACTCGCGGATGCTCTCGCTGATCTCGGGCCAGATCTTCTCGTGATATTTCTTGTACTCCGCAATCAGCTTCGGATCATTCTTCAGATCCAGTGTCAGGCAATACCGTCGGTTCATCCGTCCCTCACTCACCCAATTTCGTGCGTCTACTCCGAAACAGCGCAGCCATGAGCGTTCCGCAGGTCTGCGAGTTACGCCGTCAACGAAGTCCACGCCGCGTTCTTCTTCGAGGACTCAATCGCCGCCGTGATAAACCTCATCTCCGCCACGCCATCCTCCACGGTTGGCACCAATAGCGAAGCCGCATTCGCCGCCCGGCCCTCGATCTTCGCCGTGATCTGTTCGGCCAAGTCCTTATAGAGCTGCGCAAATGCCTCCAGATAACCCTCGGGATGTCCAGACGGAATCCTGCTCGCATGGGCGGCCACCGCAGTCGCAGCTGGCCCCGCTCGTCGTATCAACATCGGAGCCTTCCCGAGCGGGCGGAACGACAAATAATTCGGATCTTCCTGCCCCCACTCCAGCCCCGCTTTCTCTCCATACACTCTCAATCGCAGATTATTCTCATTTCCTGCCGCCACCTGGCTCGCCCACAATATTCCGCGCGCGCCTTTGTCGAAGCGCACCATCATCTGGACATTGTCATCGACGCGCCGCCCGGGAACGAATGTCGAAAGCTCCGCCGCCACATGCTCGCAACGCAATCCAGTCACAAACTCCACCAAATTGAAAGCATGTGTCCCGATATCTCCCAGGCAACCAGCCTGCCCGCTTTGCACCGGATCCGTCCTCCACACTGCCTGCTTCTGCCCAGTCTTCTCCAATGGTGTGGCGAGCCAATCCTGTGCATACTCCACTTGCACCACACGAATCGGCCCCAGTTCCCCATCGGCAATCATCTGCCGTGCCTGCCGAATCATCGGATACCCCGTGTAGTTATGCGTCAGCCCGAACACCAATCCAGTCCTTTTCACGATGCCCGCCAGATCCACCGCATCCACAACGGTCGTTGTCACGGGCTTGTCGCAGATCACATGAATGCCAGCGTCGAGAAACGCCTTCGCCGCCGGATAGTGCACATCATTCGGAGTTACAATCGCGACCACATCGATTCCGTCATCCCGCTTCGCTTCCGCCGTCGCCATCTCGCGAAAGCTCGCATAGCATCGCTCCGGCGTAATCAGCAACTCGCGCGCACCAGCGCGGCCCCGCTCGGCGTCTGATGACAACGCCCCCGCCACCAATTCATAGCGATCGTCCATGCGCGCAGCAATCCGATGTACCGCTCCAATGAACGCTCCCGGACCACCCCCAACCATTCCCAAACGAAGCCGTCGATCCAACTTTCCTGCAGACATGATTTCGACTATCCCTCCCTTTGCGAGCGATCCGTTGTAAATGGAAAGACGCACCAAAGCAAGCACGAGCATTCTACTTCCAGCCCGCACTCGGCGTAAGATTTACGGTATGAATTTCCGCGTGATAGAAAGGAACAGCCATCGCGCATGAAAATGGGAATGTCGTCTCTGTTTCGAAGCTTCGTCTTTATCTCATCCTTATTAACGCTGGCTGGAGGTGTCCGAGCCTCCGACTTCCCCGACATCATCTATCACTTTGTCGACGGAACGAATCTCACCCTCGACGCGCACGTCCCAAATGGCGCTGGTCCCTTTCCTGCGGTGATCCTGGTACATGGTGGCGGCTGGGTCGCGGGCGACAAGCGGCAGTACATCACCTATTTGTTCCAACCACTCACCGACGCCAACTTCGCCTGGTTCAGCATCAACTATCGCCTCGCGCCTTACCATAAATTTCCGGCCGATGCCCACGACGTTGAAGAAGCTATACGATGGGTCAAGAACAATGCTCCTATTTATAAGGTAGATACGAACCGCATCGCACTCGTTGGCGAATCCGCCGGCGGACACCTCGTCTCCTACGTCGGTGCCAATCACCGTCCTGAGAACAATGTCGCTGCTGTCGTCTCCATGTACGGCATCCATGACTTCATCACTGCTTCTATTGCCTGGAAACCGATACCGGACGAAATCATGAAGCTATTCGGCATTTCTGCCGTTGACGCCGATTCCGCTCCAACCCTCGTCAAGGCATCCCCGGTCATCTACATCAACAAAGACATGCCTCCTTACCTTCTGATTCATGGTTCGAAGGACGAAGACGTGCCCTATCAACAATCCGTAGAAATGTGCGACAAGATGAAGAAGGCCGGTGCCAGCTGCGAACTCATCACCATCCGAGGCGCTCCCCATGGCATGGATCACTGGGAGTCTCACCCCGAGTGGCTCTGGTACAAAAAAACATTAATCGACTGGCTGAACAAAACCCTTAACGCGTCAGACAAGAAGTAGGTCCGGGAGCAATCCAGCTTTCACCACGGCCCGCCAGCGCCTATAATCCGCAGTATTCATGCCACTGACGAGTGGTTTCAGGCTAGGTCCCTATGAAATCGTCGCGCCGTTGGGCGCCGGCGGAATGGGAGAGGTCTATCGGGCATGCGACACGCGCCTTGACCGGACCGTTGCCATCAAAATCCTCCCTCCGCATTTTGCCGATGACGCCACGCGTCGTCAGCGCTTCGAGCGTGAGGCCAAAGTCGTCTCCAGCCTGAACCATCCCAACATCTGCACGCTCCACGACATTGGCCACCAGGACGGCGTCGATTTCATTGTCATGGAATTCCTCGAAGGAGAGTCGCTCGCCGAGCGACTCGAAAAGGGGGGGCCACTGCCC
>DATJWZ010000672.1:0-2703 GCA_035500795.1 Candidatus Eiseniibacteriota bacterium
TGAGCTTCGCCTGCAATTCAAGTCCGGACATTCCCGGCATACGAATGTCAGCGATCAGGCATGCCGCTTTGTGCTGCAGTCCGGATTCCAAGAATTCTTCTGCTGACCCAAAACATAGGGCCGAAAGCCCATCGGCTTCGATCAGATCTTGCAGCGCACTCTGGACCGATTTATCGTCATCAACGATTGCAATCATTTTAGACCTTTGCTGCGTACCCATAGACTGACCATAGCGCGACATGCCCAGCGAAAACAATCATGTCTTGGTAGGGCGCAAGCACACTTTGGTAGGGGTTTTCACAGACTAACGGGTGGTGTGACAGGCCAAGTGGCTAAGCTGGGACCTGCAATCATTTGTTAGCGGTAAGCCTGATCTTGTCCGCCATCCTCACTAATTCGGCCAAAGATCCGGCTCGCATCTTTTCCATTACACGGCCACGATGCATTTTTACCGTGGCTTCGCTGGCGCCGAGTTCTGGCGCAATCTGCTTGTTGAGCATCCCCGAAGCCACCAGGCTCATGACTTCGCGCTCTCGTGCGGTCAATGTGCCATAGCGCTCTCGCAAGTTCTCAATCTCAATCTGCTGTTCGCGGGTCTCACGATCACGCTGAAGCGCCTGCTGAATCGCGTCCAACAGGTCCTGGTCCCTGAACGGTTTGGTCAGGAACTCCACCGCACCCGATTTCATTGCCTTCACCGTCATGGGGATGTCTCCATGCCCGGTGATGAAGATAATCGGAATCTGCACACCTGCCGCGGCCAATTGGCGCTGAAAATCCAAGCCGCTCATGCCAGGCAGTCTTACATCCAGAACCAGGCAACATGGGCCATCGGGGCGTTTAAAGCTTAGGAACCCTTGCCCTGTCGCGAACGATTCGGCCCGCAATCCCACGGATTCCACGAGATCCTGGATCGACTGACGCACAGCGCGATCGTCATCAATAATGAAGACCGTGGGGACACCTGCCGATTTCATGCGTGTGCCTCGGCTTCGACGCGCAAGGTGAAATTGAATGTAGTGCCCGGCCCGCCATTGGCGGTAGCCCACAGCCGACCGCCATGTGCCTCGACAATAGAACGCGTGATGGCTAGGCCCATGCCCGAGCCCTCTGGTTTCGTGGTATAGAAGGCATCATAGATCCGGTCCGCGTTTTCGGCAGGCAGCCCCACGCCGGTGTCGCTGACCGAGATCAGCAGTTGACCATCCTGGCCAAGTTCGGACTTTATCGTAAGTTCGCCAGCAGTGTCCTTCATCGCTTCGACGGCATTCAGCATCAGGTTCATGAACACCTGCTGCAGTTGTACACGATCCGCCATGACATTAGGAATCCCTTCCGCGAGTTCGGGTCGGACGGATACCGAATAGCGGATGGCCTCATTGTGTAACAGAACAATCATTTCTCGAATGACCTTGTTTACGTCGATCAACTCGCGTTCCGGCGGTGTACCCTTCTTATAGAAGGACCGCAAACGGTTGATGACGTCGTCCGCACGGGTTCCGGCCTCCTTAATTCTCGCCACCGCCAAGCGTGCCCTTTCCAGTTCCGGCGGATTACGCGCAAGCCATCGCAAGCAGGCGTCCGCACTTGTGATCGCCACAGCAATGGGTTGCCTGATTTCATGAGCCAGCGATGCGGTAAGTTCTCCCAGCATGCTCACCCGGTTGATGTGCGCGAGATCTGCTTCGAGCTGCCGCAGCCTCTCGCGCTCTCGTTCGGCCCGCTTGCGGTCCTCGATGTCGGTGCGCGTACCGTACCACCGAAGGACGCGTCCGCGCTCGTCCCGCAGCGGATTGTCTCGGATCAAGAACCAGCGATACTGCCCGTCTTTTCCCCGGATTCGTGCCTCCAACTCAAAGGGGGCAGGGTCTATAAGGGTGCGCTCACGGAGGGCCACTAACTTCTTCAGATCTTCGGGGTGAAAAATTCTGGCAAAGGCATCTTTAGACTGCGCCTCTTCGAGAGTAAGGCCGGTGAATTCCCGGTCTTGTTGGTTGGCAAAAAGCGGATTCCAATCTGCGTCGAAAACGAAGACTTGCTGGGGAATCACATCGACAAGCTGTCGAAGCTCCCGTTCGCTCTGTCGAATCTTTTCTTCCGCCCGCTTGCGCTCCGTGATATCGCGAATGGCGCTGGAAATCAGCACGCCCTCCTCGGTCTCCAGCGGGCTGAGGCTGATCTCCACCGGAAACTCACGCCCATCCTTATGCTGGCCGTACAGTTCCAGCCCAGGCCCCATTGGTCGCGCGCGGGGGTCGGTCATAAAAGCCGTGCGGTGTCCCGGATGTTTGCCCCGGAACCGCTCCGGCAGCAACAGCTCGATTTCCTTCCCCAATACCTCCTGTCGTTGATCCCCAAAAAGCTTCTCCAGTTGCGCATTGACCAAAACAATCTTGCCCTCACGATTCACGACCGCGATTGCATCGGGTGCTGATTCTAGCAGTCCCCGGAATTTCTGTTCGGCCTGCTCGATCGCTTTTTGCGACGCTATCCTGGCGTTTAGCTTTTCGATCCGGGCGAGCAAGCGGCGTTTCACAATGAAGCGCACCAACATTGCCAGCGCCAAAGCCCCGAGGAGGCCGGAGCCAAATCGAAACCACTTCGTCTCGAACCATGCGGCGCGCACCGTGAATGGCAGTGAAGCCGTTGTGGGCAGCCACGGCCCGCCCGCTTCGGCGGCCGCTACTTCGAAGCGAAAGTCTC
>DATJWZ010000673.1:0-1008 GCA_035500795.1 Candidatus Eiseniibacteriota bacterium
GGGTTTTCGCATTGGGACTTCGCATCGACCAATGCGGGAGATCTTCGCAAGATCGCCGATGCGTTTGGCCTTGAATACTTCGAAGAAGACAACCAGATTGCGCACTCGATGGTCATTGTTCTGATGTCTCCGGAGGGGACGGTTGCCAAATATTGGTCGACCGAGTGGACAACTGTCGAACTGGAAGATGCACTCCGGCAACAGGAGAAACCTGGAGTCGTCCCTTCAAGAGCGGATCGGCAGAGGAAGGCCGGATGAAGCGAATCGCGCAATATGCGACTTTACTTGCAAGCCTCTCCGCTTTCGCCTTGTTGAACACCGCGTGTTCTCCGGCCGCGTCAGCAGAGCGAGGTCAGGAATTATTCGATCTGCACTGTGCTCTTTGTCATGAGGGGCTCACTCCCGACCTGAAGAAGCAGCCACCGCGGCTGGAAAACTTGTTCGCTACCAAGCAGCTTCCGAGTGGGGCTCCAGCGACCGACGCGCAAGTCCGCAAAACGATCGTCGAGGGTCTGAGAACCATGCCCGCCTTCGACAAGCGACTCAATGACCAAGAGCTGAATGATCTGGTCGCTTACCTTCACACGTTGAAGTGAGATTGGAATGCTTCGTCTAGTGCAAATCGTGCTTGTAGCGTTGATCGTCCTGAGCGCGGCATTCGCTTTGGAAGAGCACACGCTCACCGCCGAGCCGATGGGCCGGTACGAGCGGCTAACGCACGAACTGATTGCTCCGTGCTGCTGGCGGGAGCCCATCGCGATCCATCGTTCTCAAGAGGCCCTGCAGATGCTGGATGAAGTCGAGAAGTTGGTTGCCGAGGGACGATCAGAAGAGGAGATCAGGAACATTTATGTCGCGCGATATGGCCCCAGAATTTTGGCCGACCCACCGGGAGTTTCCAAGTACTGGTTGTACCTACTCCCGTTCTCGTTGTTGACGTGGTTCATGGTGGCAGCCGTATTTCGATTATGGTCACTCGTCGCAAGAGCAGCGCCAACACAATCGTCC
>DATJWZ010000674.1:0-1871 GCA_035500795.1 Candidatus Eiseniibacteriota bacterium
CGCAAAGGCCAGCGGCAACATGCCTGCCATCGTGGCGAGCGCAGTCATCGCGATTGGACGCAGCCTGCGCCGCGCCGCCAGCAGCATCGCTTCTTCGGGAGACTGCCCCAGAGCGCGCATCTTCTGATCAGCATCGAGCAACAGAATACCGTTCTTCGCCACAATCCCAATCACCATGATCACGCCCATGAATGATGAAATGTTGAAGGTCGTCCGCGTGATCACTAACGCGATGAACACCCCGGAAATCGAGAGCAGCGCGGACGAAAGAATTGCGAGAGGAGCGGCGAAGCTCCCGAATTCGAACAACAGCACAATGAACAGCAGCATGATCGCCAGAATGAGCACGATCACCAGGTCGTGGAAATTGCTTTGCTGCTCCGCGTATTGTCCGCCGTACACCACCCGAATGCTCGACGGAATATGCAGGCCGTCCACCGCTTTCCGCACATCCGACATGCCGCTGCCCAGACCACGATCTTCAAGTCGCGCCGTCACGGCCACATCGCGCTGCAGGTTTTCCCGACGGATCTCCGTTTGGCCGGGCGTCTCGATGATCTGAGCCAGAGCTCCAAGAGTCGCCGTGTGCCCGGTACTGCTCACCAGCAAGGTGTCCCGCATTGCTTCGAGGGTGGCCCGATTACCGGCAGGGAAGCGCACCCGCACGGTGTACGCGCGGTCATTGGTGATCACCGGCATCGTCGCAGGTTCGCCTTCGAGAATCGCCGAAGCATCCAGCGCAATTTCTTCAGCCGTAAATCCCGCTCTCGCCGCAACGCTCGGATCAACCTGAAACGTCACTGCCGGTCCGCTAATCGTATTCTCGATTCCATTCAGAACGTCGACCACGCCATGAATCTTTCCGATGGAATCGGCCACTTTCGGAGCCCACTCCTCGAGTTGCTTGGGATCCTGCGAGAACAGCTTGATCTGGATCGGCTCCGGTGCCGAAGTCAGATCGCCGATCATATCCTGCAAAACCTGGGTGAACTCAATGTCCAGCGCAGGCTCCTCTTTCTTGATATCGGCTCGTACGTCGGCAATGATCTCCTCAATATCGCGGTCGCGCTTCGACTTCAGTTTGACCAGGATATCGCCGGTGTTGGCTTCAGTCACCGCCGCAAGCCCGAGCTGCAGACCTGTACGCCGCGACGTACTCTCGACCTCCGGCACTTCGTGCAACATTTCCTCAATGTGCGTGATCACCCGGTTTGTCTCCGCTAGGGAGCTTCCAGCGGGCATGATGTAGTCGAGCACGAATCCACCTTCATCCATCTCCGGGAGAAGATCCGTATCTGTGAAGTTGAAGCACACCAATGCAATCAGCACCAGCGCGATGCTGAAAATGATCAGCAGCCTTGGTCTCTCCAATGCCCGGCGAAGCCAATGTTCATGGAACTTGATTACGCGCTGAAAGAATCCACCGACGTGCTTCTCTTCCGCAGCGAGCAGCCTCTGCGTTTCGTCCTGAGCAGTCGAAGGCGTTGCGTCTGTTGCGGCCGTCTCCTCCGGTGTCCCGTTTTTTTCGTTTCTTCCTTTGATGAAGTACTGACTCAGATTCGGTGTCCAGGTCATTGCCAGCGCAAGCGACGTGATCAGCGAGACGCTCATCGTGACAGCGAGCGCACGAAAGAATACCCCATAGACTCCGTTGATTACGACGAGAGGAATGAACACAACGATCGGGGTGATCGTCGAACCGACCAGCGGAATCGTGATCTCTTTGAGCGCGCTCCGGATCGCTTCGATGCGACTTTGACCAAGATCGCGGTGCAAGACGATGTTCTCAACCACAACAATGGCATCGTCAATCACGAGTCCCACAGCCGCGGCCAGGCCGCCCAGCGTCATCAGGTTGAAAGTCTCGCCCA
>DATJWZ010000675.1:0-1654 GCA_035500795.1 Candidatus Eiseniibacteriota bacterium
GCAAATACACTGGCCAGCAACACAGCGCCTGCGTGCAAGGCTCCAAATTTCAAGAAGAAGGGAAGCGTACCCTGCGCCGCCGAGACGACCATTGGGAACAGAACGCACGAAGCTCCATTCACATCAATGGCAAGAAGCGCCGCTAGAAACAACACTGCGACCAGATTTGCGAAGAGAATGGTTCGCGACGAAACCGGGAGGTGGGTCAGGTTCATATAGTCGCGCCGATCCGGAAACATCGCGTCCCAGCGCCAGACTGCGACGGCGCCCGTTACCGCCATCGACAGCACGATGAAGAAGTATTCATCGGGTAAGGCAATCAGGAGGGTGTCGACATGCAACTGTCCTCGCAGCCATTGCAGCAGTGAGCCGTATTTATCGAACAAGAGCACCGATACGAATCCACCCGGCATTGCGAGCAAAGTGAGTACTAGACCTACGCCCAGGTCCAGGCCTTCTGTGTCCGTGTCTCCACCTCCACGGAAGATGCGTTCCACAAACAGCTCAACCAACCTCCAGAAGGGTCTCTCGCGATATCTTTGCCAACGCTGAGAGAAACTCATGCGGCCCTCATCACCTCAACAATTTCGCCGGCAACGCGCATCGTGTCCACATCGTCGACCAGATGAAGGAATGTATTTTCCAACGAGGTTCCAAGAATCTTTCCAATGTTCGCCACCGAATCGTGCGCGATGACCGTTCCTCTTCGCAGAATCAGGACGTCCGTGCAGACTTTTTCGACGACCTCCAGGACGTGCGAGCAGTAGAAAACCATCTTGCCCGCTTTTCCCAGTGCCTGGACCAGATTCTTGAAAATCAACGCCGAGGTGACATCGAGCCCTGATAGCGGCTCGTCAAAGATGAAGATTTCCGGATCGTGCATCAAGGCCGCAATCAGAAGAATGCGCTGGCGCATGCCCTTGGAGTAAGTTCCCATGGCTGCGTGGCGGGCCGGGCGCATCGAGAAAAGTTCCAGCAGCAGGTCGATTTTCGACTCCATCAATGCCCGCTGCATGCCGCGGAGAGTTCCGACCATCTCCAGGTATTCCCATCCCGTAAGATACGGATAAAGGTGTGCTTCCTCAGGCACATAGCCTAGACAGGCGCGATACGAGGTCAAGTCATCCTGAATATTGCGGCCATCAAAGCGCACAACGCCGCGGGACGGCTCCAGCAGTCCTGTCAGCATTTTCACGGTAGTGCTCTTGCCCGACCCATTTGGTCCGAGGCAGCCAAGCACCTGTCCCGGTCTTAGTGTGAACGATAGGTCTTGAACGGCGGGAATCGACGAATACCGCTTGGTAAGCTGTACGGCTTCGAGCATGGCAAACCCCAAAGAATGAAGTCAGCGGACGACTGCACGAGAGCCCGAAAAAAGCGGAGAGAACCCACCGTGTTAGACACCGCAAATCGGAAAAAGGTCCTGACAATAAGCTGTTGGACCATAGCAGCTCCGTGGAAGAGCAGCCGTTCAATGACTGCGTGAAGCGCCGAGAATGAGAGCTTCAGCCCCATCGGCCGTTTTCGCTTCCGTCGATGGGCCTTGCTACGGCATCTTCAATCCCAAAGCCCGCACCGTGTCAGGGTCTAACACCGTCTTGCCATCCTTCTTTAACGCTACACTGAAACCGCCGGAGTAATCCCACATCGCCCA
>DATJWZ010000676.1:0-4105 GCA_035500795.1 Candidatus Eiseniibacteriota bacterium
TCACTCTGACGAAAGCAGAGAAAGATCGACCCCACCTGCAGACTGGACTCCTGCGTAACCTGCTGAGTTCAAATGCGATTCGACGCGCCCGGTCCATAATCATTCGGAAGCGCAAATGCACCAGGTTATGAATACTGCTGGAGCTGATCGTTCTAGGGCGGTGCTGTGGAGATCGACTGTTACCGGCATGACACGCACTCGAAAGTGAGGAGGAATATGGCACAGCTCACCACTCCCATCGAAGTCTCCTTGCAGAATATTTTGGTCACTACCGATTTCTCCGAAGCTGCCCTGTCCGCGCTCACGTTTGTCGTGCCGATCGCAAAAGAGTCCAATTCAGTGATTCATATTCTGCACGTAATCCATCCTCGAGAGATTCCGATCGCGTCACCGGAGGCGGAGGAGGATATATCTGACCAGGCCCAGATGGATGCCCAACGACGGCTGGGAGGCTTAGAAAATGCAGTTGGAACGATTCCTCACCGGACATGGCTGCGGAAAGGCGAGGTTTGGCAGGCTGTGGAAGACGTTATCCGGTCAGAGCACATTGATTTAGTCGCGGTGGGCGCCAGTGGAAAATCGGGCCTGAAAAAGTTCTTTGTAGGATCGGTGGCGGAGGAGATTGTCCGGAAAGCCACGTGTCCAGTTTTGACTGTCGGGCCGCACGCGACTTCCACCAGGGATGGTGTTCCCCTCGCGCAGCTCCTCTATGTTACCGACTTCTGGGAGGAGTCACATTACGGTCTGGGATATGCCGTCCGGTTGGCGATTCAGCACAAGTCTCGCCTGATGCTCCTGCACGTTGTGGAACAGGAGGAGCCCAGGCAACCGGATCACGAATGGCTCAGATCCTACCGCCGCATCTTGCGAAATCTCTTACCGGAATGTGCGGGCGACCTTCCCATAGAACCTGTATTGAGAATCGAAGTTTCGAAACACTCCTCGGCACGTATTCTTCAGGTGGCTGACGAAATCAGGGCGGACGTTGTCATCATGGACGTGCGTCCCGAAGAGACGTGGGCGACCCACCTACGCGACAAAGTCTACGAGATTATTTCGTGGGCGAACTGTCCCGTACTCACGGTGAGAACTAAGAGCGAGCATGATACTTAGTTGCGTGGGGAATCTGAGCCTCGGCTGGCGAGTTCGTGCTGACCGCGGAAAGGTAGTTTGAGTTTTCGGGCAATCTCTGGCCAAAACTCGCGGAGTACATCGAAACCAGCATCACTGAGCACCGAATATCCGACCCGTTGCGCCGCCGGTGAGAATCCGCGCACGTAGTCCGGATGGTACACATTGCTCAGCACGACAGCGCTTGATGTGCCGAGCCATTCAGAGAAATTGAACATGTGTGTCCCGTCCTCCCTGTGCGCGATGAACACATGTCCTGCTGCGTGGAACAGACGATTGCTCTTTCCTCCCCGAACCAGTCGATAGTAGCGAGGGTCTTCCGAAAACAGCGTGGGGTAGGCAAAGTCTTTGAAGAACTCGCTTGTTGCCCGGCCGGCAAGGCCGGCGCCGAAGCGCTTGCTATACCCGGCGGCACCCGCCCAAATGTGGGATCGCGCCTTTCTGCTTGGTCGATTCCCGCGTCGTACGCAGCATCGACGAACGTAAGGGGATCAACGGTGGCGTGGACAAAGAAAAGGAGTTTGTCCTTTGGTTCCAGCGTGCACAAAACGGCCCTTGGCTTATAGTGGGGCATCTGCACCGACTTACGTTCTAATTTTCGAGCAAACATTCCGCCGACCTCGCCGATCTTTCCCTGGTAATCGCTCCAGCGCACCAACGGCGGCGGTTCCACGCAAGGTACTGCCACGTGTTGTTGGATTTCCTCCTCGTGGTAAGTCTGGGTTGTCGTGGATGCAGAGCGTTGATGGGGCGAGAATTCCTGGGCTTGGAGTAAGCAGCCCATCATCAGCGCGGCCGATAAACTGCGAACATAAGCTTGCCATCCCACATTAGGTAGTAAAACCTCACGATCACAGAAAACAGGGGAAACGATTCAAGGTGTGCCTCGTTAAGCTGCCGCTTTAATTCACGTTGGACATCCCAAGGTGTGCAAAGCAGAGCTACGGTTGGACGGTTGCTTCTTGCGGCACCATCCGATCATTTCCCAGTTTTCGGGCGCCGAGGTGACCATACGCCTGGTTCCTTCTTCTGCGTATTCAAGTCCGCTTTCGCTTTCTGCACGAGCTTCTTAGATTCGCGGACTACTTCCGCTTCATTTGCATTTACACGTTGCTTGATTTCTCGATCTTCTCCGGTGTTAGGCATGTTAATGGCCTCCCAGTGCTCTTTACTCGATGCGCCCTATCCGCCGGAATATTCTGTTTTGCAGTTAGATCCAGCAACCCTCGGTTTCAAGACTAGGTTATGGGAACTCGCCGATTCCCGAATCAACGCAGCCACCGAACCATTACCGCAGGGTTTTTGGGCCGTGGTTCGTTGATCCGGGCACGAGGCTTTGATTGGGCAAATGCCCTAAGCTGCTCTATTCAGAACCTTCTCCACGTTCGCCTGCTGATCACGGTTCAACGTCGTGCTGAGGATGGTGCCGCCATAGCCGCGGAATTGATCGGCCAGGATGTCGGGATTGGCGGTGCGCACGAGCGCGTAAATTGCGGAGTCCCCGGGCTGGATCATCGCTCCAACCTGCTTGACGAAATCGCTGGGGATGCCGAACTCATCCTTCCACCAAGAGGCGTCGGCGGCACCTGCCCCCGCGCCCAAAGCGGCACCGGCAGCAGCTCCTGCCGCGAGAGTTCCGGCTGCCACTGCACTGGCCCCACCGGTGAACGGGATGGCGGCAATTGTGAGCCCGATGAGTGATCCCAAAAGACCACCCAAGGCCGCCCCTTCGCCGGGGGTCGTCGTGTAGCTTTGGTCGATACGCAGCTTGCCGTTGTAGTCGCGGTAGGCGGCGACCGCGTCGCGCAGGTCGACCACCCAGTCGTCGTTCATCGATTGCAACCTGTTGAGTACTTCCGATGCCCGGTACATGTCTTTCTTGAAACCCACCACTATCAGTGTTGACATGATTGTTCTCCTTGTATTTGTCTTATCGCGCCGTGTTTGTGGCGAACTTGCGACCGCAAAGACCAGCTTCCTTTTTGCTTCCGACGATGAACAAGATCCCAAATGCGATGTCAGAGGCCTTTTCGCCTGGCTCCGCCACGGACCCAAGATGTCGGGATCTTGAACAACGTCTCTGAGGTAGCCACATTCCTCCGAATGCAACGCGTGCTCGAGTGCAGTTGGAATGCCATATCCTCTGCCAGTCCGGAAGGCAATGACGCCACCACTTGCGGAATTGCTACACGCGCGCGATCAACCGTTCAGCTTGTCCGATCCTCGTCAAGATGGCGAAATCCGATCGCGTAGAAATTTAAAGGCGATATTGCTTTGAGGAGTTCCACCGATTGAGGAGTCTCGGCGATCACGATATTTCACGAACTTCGCGAATTCGCGACGAAATTGCCATTCTGAAGAGATCGCGCCTGAGCGTTTTGAAGAACTTACGACGGCGATGGCCTTGCTTTCATGGGATCAGGAAGACCACACGAAAAGGAGCAAACACCATGGACAGAATGCTGGTTGTAGTTTTCGACAACGAAGTCAAAGCCTACGAGGGAAAAAGGGCCCTTATCCAACTCGATGCAGAGGGCAGCATCAGTGCTTATGCCTACGCGGTGATTACCAAACATCCCGATGGCACTACAACGGTGAAGCAAGAGGACGACTACGGGCCGATTGGGACACTGCTCGGAACGTCGTTTGGAAGTCTGATCGGGTTGCTCGGTGGACCGGTGGGCCTGGCTATCGGAGCGGCAACAGGAGTGCTTGGCGGCGCAGCGGTGGACCTGAACAATGCCCGCATCGGGGAGGATTTCGTCCAGGACGTCAGCAAGGCCTTGATGCCCAATAAGGTCGCGCTGGTCGCAGAAATCGAAGAGGACTGGACCACGCCCGTCGACACCCGCATGGAAGCGATCGGCGGGACCATCTTCCGCCGGGCTCTTTCCGAAGCGAAACACACCATTCACGAAGAGAACGTGGCTGCCATGAAGGCCGACATGGCCCAAATGAAGGCCGAGCAGGCCAA
>DATJWZ010000677.1:0-1933 GCA_035500795.1 Candidatus Eiseniibacteriota bacterium
GACTCTGAAGTTGCGTTACGGCAAACAGCAAGATCGCGACGGCGGTAAGTTTCGAGTGGCAAATTGACATA
The DNA here is from genome assembly GCA_035500795.1 of Candidatus Eiseniibacteriota bacterium. Classification (GTDB taxonomy): domain Bacteria; phylum Acidobacteriota; class Terriglobia; order Terriglobales; family Acidobacteriaceae; genus Sulfotelmatobacter. The sequence goes on from DATJWZ010000677.1 coordinate 72, forward strand.
TGAGCGATGCACATACGTGACGGACGCTATTGCATAACACGTGCGTGGAGGGGAAGTTGTTCTCCCTGTCGCTCCCGGATCAGCGGGAGAACAGCTTTTTGAGTGACGTCCCGCAAAACAAAGGATCTATCCGTCGGATTTGGAATTCATGCGTGGGATCGAGGTTCGGAGATCCGTTCAGAGCACACCTGGCACTTACGTGCCGGGCTGTCCTGTTCCGCCCGGGAAAGCCTGATCGCACGATGGGGTGCCCGCACAAATCTTTCGTTGTCATCGTGAAGTCTGCTCTCTATTTTCTATTGTGACAAATTGATGGGTGCCTACTAGACACTTTCCCGAAATTTATTTCTGGTTGCGAATGAGGGAGTTGCGCGGATTTTGAAGTTTTTGAGGACTTGACAAGGATTTGGACAGCCGAAGAATGTTCGCGCAGGGAAAGAGCTTCGGTCGTGCCTACGGCACTCGTGACTTTGACGCTGAACGGCCGGGGACATTCCTGACAGATTAGACCGGGGACATCCCTGACACTTTTTGGTTCGCAACGGTTGGGGGATGGGGTGCAGGGGAAGGGGGAGCACCCTCTTCCCCTGCCTCCTCCCGGTTGAAGGTTTGCTGCTTGGGTAACGGCAACATCCGGAAGTTGTAGCTGTCCAAACACGCAATCGGTAGTTGCATGAAGTACACCCTCCAGTAGCGATCGTCGAGCTGCAGCAGGCCAACATGCTCGCCGATTAGCACCTCGGTGAGGAACACGTGTCCGTTACCGCGCCAGCAGATAGCACCGCGATCTCGCACCTTGCGCACCTGCATCGCCGATGGATACTCGAAGGTAGGGATGCGCGACGGAAACTCGCGCCCCGAGGCCACGTAGACCTGCTCGGGTGTCTGCATGGCCAGCGCCTCATGTGGTCGCAGTTGGTTGTACTCTTGCCGAAAACGATCAAACGCTCGCTGTTGCGCGCGGCGATTGCGCTCCGGCGGCATCGCCGTTTCCTGCTTGAGCGTGCGATGCATCCGTTCGTGCCGTCCGTTCTGCTCGGGATGTCCGGCCTCGATTCTCTCCGGTCGAATCCCCAGCTTCATCCACCACACCGACAGTCGCGACAGCCCGCACAGAGCACGCGATGCAAACGGCGCGCCGTTGTCCGAGCGAATCGCCTCCGGCATGCCATACTCGCGAAACGCAGCTTCAAACACCGCCTGCACCCGCTCAGTATCGGTCTTCTCCACTGCCTGACAGCGCAGCAGATAACGGCTATGCGCGTCGGAGACCGTCAGCGGATCAATCCGTGTGCCATCGCCGCTGCGAAACCAGCCCTTGAAGTCGGCGCACCATACCCGGTTCGGCTCATCGGCACTGGCAAACGGTTCCGTGTAGGGTGGCACTCGCCGGCGTCGCTTGCGCGCAATCACCAGGCCTTCGCGTGCGATCATCTCTCCGATGGTGCTCGCTGCCGGCCATCGTTGTCGCGGCTGTTGCTGCTCCAGTATCCGCTTCAGCTTCCGCGGACCCCACTTCATGTGCGCCCGCCGCAACTCGAGCACTGCTTGCTCGATCCCTTCCGGCGTCTGGTTAGGATGCCGCAACGGCGCCCGTCCCAGATCTCGCAACCCCTCTACCTCTGCTTCTCGATAACGCCGCAACCACACGTATCCGGTCTCGCGCGACACACCGTACATCCGGCATAACTCGCTCATCGAGTCCTCGCCTTGTTCCACTTCCAGAACAAACCGCATCCGTTCATCCATCACACTGCTCGCTCTCCAGGCCATGCCAAAGTTCAGCACGTCTCCTGCAAACGAACCACAGTGTCAGGAATGTCCCCGGTCTAATCTGTCAGGTATGTGCCCGGTCTGTACCT
>DATJWZ010000678.1:0-1998 GCA_035500795.1 Candidatus Eiseniibacteriota bacterium
TGAAGATGCTGCTGGAAGAGCACATCGACGATATTGGCCGGATCATCACGATGGAGAATGGGAAGACGTTCGGCGAGGCCAAGGCCGAGATGCGGCGGGCGATCGAGAATGTCGAGGTAGCCTGTGGCATTCCGATGATGATGCAGGGTTACAACCTGGAGGATGTGGCGCGCGGGATTGACGAGATGATGATCCGGCAGCCGCTGGGCGTTGTGGCGGCGATTGTGCCGTTTAATTTTCCGGGAATGATTCCGTTCTGGTATCTGCCATATGCGATCGCGACGGGGAATACGTTCATTCTGAAGCCGTCGGAGCGGGTGCCGCTAACGATGCGGTGCGTTTTCGAACTGCTCGAGAAGATCGGGCTGCCGAAGGGAGTAGTGAATCTTGTCAACGGCGGCAAAGCCGCTGTGGATGCGTTGATTGATCATCCGAAGGTGCGGGCGATCAGCTTTGTGGGATCGACTCCGGTTGCCCGGTATATCTATTCGCGATCGGCGGCGCAGGGAAAACGCTGCCAGTGCCAGGGCGGCGCAAAGAATCATGTGATCGTTCTGCCGGATGCGGATATGCCGATGGCGACGCAGATCATCAGCGACAGCGCGTTCGGATGCGCCGGGCAGCGGTGTCTGGCGGTGTCGGTGGCTGTGACGATCGGCGAAGCGCAGAAGACATTCCGCGACTCGATTGCTGAATCGGCCTCGAAGCTGAGGGTAGGGAATGGTCTTGAAGACGGTGTGCAGATGGGGCCTGTCATTTCGCCTCAGAGCAAGGAACGAGTGGAGGCCTTAATCGGGATGGGCGAGAAGCATGGTGCGAAAGTTCTGCTGGATGGACGGCGTGCTAAAGTCCCCAAGCATGAGACGGGAAATTTCGTGAAGCCGACCATTCTGGACGATGTGCCGGCTACGAGTGAGCTTACTGATACCGAGATCTTCGGGCCGGTGCTAAGCCTCGTTCATGCTGACGACATGGATGATGCGCTGGCGTTTCTGGAGCGAAGCGCGTATGGAAATCAGGCTTCGCTGTTTACCTCGAGTGGGTCGGCGGCACGGCGGTTCCGATATGAAGCTCCGGCGGGAAACATCGGCATCAATATAGGAGTCGCTGCTCCAATGGCGTACTTCCCATTCAGCGGATGGAAGAACAGCTTCTTCGGTGACCTGCATGGCCAGGGGCGGGACGCGATCGAGTTTTATACTGACAAGAAAGTTGTTGTGGAACGCTGGGCCAAAGAGCACAGCCGGAAATTCTAGGAAATTGAGTAATTGGGTAATTTAGTAATCGGGTAATTGAAAACTAGTTCAGAGTTTCGGGTTTTTAAATTACCAAATTACAAAATTGCTTCTTCACTACAGAGGAATCCATGACTACCACACGTGCCACGCCCTCCATGACTGGACAGGAGATTGTTGATCTCACCAAGAAGCACACGCTCTTCGAGTGGTCGGCGCAGTCGAAGGTCGACCCGATTCCGGTCGCTCGCGCCAAGGGGATTTACTTTTGGACGCCGGAAGGAAAGCGCTTCATCGACTTCAATAGCCAGTTGATGTCGGTGAACATTGGGCATGGCGATGAACGTGTGATCAACGCCATGCATGAGCAGGCGCAGACGCTGGCGTACGCAAATCCGTTTATGGCGACGGAGCCTCGAGCGCGGCTGGGAGCGAAGTTGGCGGAGATTACTCCCGGCGACATCGACACGTTCTTCTTCACCAATGGGGGAGCGGAGGCGAACGAGAACGCCATTAAGATTGCTCGCTTCTTTACCGGACGGCACAAGATCATGGCGCGGTACCGCTCCTACCACGGGGCTACTGCCGGTAGCATTTCGCTCACTGGTGATCCGCGGAGGTGGGCTGCGGAGCCTGGGATTCCGGGTGTTGTGCGTGTGCTGGATCCGTATCACGGGATCGAGCGCGGATGGGAATCCGCGGAGTCATCTCTTGCGACGATCGAAGAGACGATTCAGCTCGAAGGTCCGCATACGATTGCGGC
>DATJWZ010000679.1:0-7289 GCA_035500795.1 Candidatus Eiseniibacteriota bacterium
GAAATCACTCCACCACCCTCGCGGAAATAGGACAAGTAGTCGATCAGCTCGGCGAGATCCGTAGTCTTGTTGATCTTCTTCTCTTGCCAGATTTCGACAAACTTCAATGCTGCCTGCAAAAAAGGCGACGATCGATCAAGCCGGAATTCCTGAACAATAATTTCAACCGCGTTCCGGCCCTTGCTATTGCGGCGAGCGATCTCACTGCGGCTTCGTTCGATGACGGCCAGCACGTCTGTGCCGCCGTCCACACGGTTCAGCGCGGTCGAAAGCGGCACGACTTTGGATTCACGATTTTCCTTCGCAAGGGCACGCAATTCCTGCCGCAATTGCTCTGGGTTCACTTGGAAGGAGGGCAGTCCCGCGACGCGGACCAGACTGATATCATCTCCGCTCAAGACCACCGAGTTGATGCAAGCAAAGAAGTCGCGCACCTCCGGCGTATCTGAGATGTCCATGCTCTCGATTACGAACGGAATTCCCGCCTCGGCGAGTTCCTGCACAAGATCGTCACGGTGGGAATGCGAGCGATAGAGCACACCGAAATCCGACCACTTGGATCTGGTTTTGCGTTGTGCCTCGCGCAGGTGGGCGACAAGATCCGGACCTTCAGTGCCTTTATCTTTCAGGATGACGGCGGTCACCAGCGAACTATTCGTTGGCACGCCAGCTTTGGCGGATTCGTCGTCCCGCGCCGACTGCAAGGGCGCGCGCTTATAGGCAAATCCTCCGTTCTTGTCGGCAAACACTGGCGGATTCTCGTTAATGACTGCAAAGGCGGTCTGAAGGATTGGAGTCGTGGAACGCCGGTTCTTTTCCAGAACAACATGCCTTGCATCTGGAAAGTTGCGCGAGAAGAGCTCAAACGCCTCGCTCGATGCGCCGCGAAAGCGATAGATCGACTGATCGGGGTCGCCGACGGCAAATAGGTTTCCGTCCCCACCTGCCATACGCGCGAGAATTTTAATTTGGGCGAAATTCGCGTCCTGAAATTCGTCAGCCAATATGAAGCGAGCGCCGCGCTGGGCCTCGGCAAATACCGTTTCGTCGCTGTGCAGTAGCGCGTGAGCGCGCGTGATCATGTGGCTGAATGTGCCGAGATTTTCTTCCGCCAGCCAGCGCTCTACGGTCGAGTAAACACGCGCGATTTCGCGGCAACGGCCCAGGACTTCTTCGTCTGATAGAACGGATTTTGACTTGGCTACCCGCGGGATAGGCACTTCACCGCGTTCGAGGCGTTCGACATATTGCGCATACTTCTCGGGCGTGACAAGTTCGTCGTGGCACCGGCTGATGAAATCGAGTAGATCATTGAGGAACTGTCCGATGTTGGCAGCGCGGATGTAGTAGTCGAGGTGAAGATCGCGAATGCGACGGCGAAGGAAAATCCAGAGATCTTTCTCGTCGAGCACGCCGAAGTCTTTTCCTACGCGCTTGAGGAACTGCAGGCAGTAGTCGTGGAAGGTGGCAGCCTGAACCGTCTTGCCCCCGAGCAGGGCACGCACACGCTGTTGCATCTCTGTGGCGGCGTTAACCGTGTAGGTTAGGGCAAGGATCTCGTCGGTTCGTGCGTGGCCTTCACGGACCAGGCGCTCGATGCGGTGGGTCAGGACTGACGTCTTGCCAGTACCCGCCCCTGCAACCACGAGCATAGGCCCTACAACGTGCTCGATCGCTTCGCGCTGGCGATCATCGGGTGTGAACGGGGCAGGGCGAGCAATGGGTCTCGAGACTGGCATTTCGGCTCAGAATATCACTTGAGAGAGTGAGGAAGAGCGGACGCCACCTTTTTTACCGCTGAGTTCGCTGAGAAATGCCGCCGAGGACGCCGAGGTCAGGCTAAATAAGACATGACGATCGCAACGGCCGCTATGGCGGCTGTTTCTGCCCTCAGGATCGTCGGGCCGAGGGAAACAGAAGTCCACCCTTCCTTCTGAAAGAAATCAAGCTCATCCTGGGTCCAGCCGCCCTCCGGTCCGATTGCCAGAGAAATCTGCTTGGAGTTTTCGTGCTCAGTAAGAATATCTGGCAGAGAGACCTGCTCTTCAGCCTCGGAGAGCACAATCTTCAGCGAATCGGTACGTGCAGTCGCGTCCCGCAGCCTGGTCGGAGCACTAATTTCCGGAACAACCACACGGCGGGATTGTTCCGAAGCTTGCATTGCGATTCTGCGCCAGCGTTCGACTCGTTTTTCCGCAGCTGACGCAAGATGAGCGTCGGTGCGATGTCCGATCAGAGGAATTATCCGTGCGACGCCAAGTTCTGTAGCTTTTTCGATCGCCCATTCCATGCGGTCGAATTTGAAGATCGCCAGGATAAGAGTAAGACTGGTGGTAACCGAGCCAGAGGCAATTTCTTCGCCGAGCTCGAATTCAACCCGGCTTTCTCCGATGGTCGAGACTCGTCCACTGCGGATGACGCCATTGGCAACGATGTCGAATTTCTGGCCAACGCGCGCACGAAGGACGCGAGCGAGATGGTCCGCGTGTGGACCGACTATTGCCGCAGCGTTTCCCGCAACTTCGTCGGCGATCCATCGGCGGCGGGTCATATGAGTCCCGAGCCGCGAGCCCCGAGCTCCGAGCGTTTGAGCGCTGTCATCGGAAGGCTACTGAAAGATCTCTTTCATCTTGCCCAGCAGCGACTGGAGCAGTGGCTGATTATCGACCTTGGAAAGGGAGTCGAGTTCCTGGAGCAGCTCTTTTTGCCGTTTGTTCAGCTTGCCCGGTACCTGCACCCGTACTTCGACGTAAAGATCGCCTTTGCCGTGTCCGTTAAGCACTGGCACGCCCTTGTTGCGGATGCGGAAAACGGTTCCCGGCTGCGTGCCTTCAGGAATCTTGAGGTTGTGCTCGCCATCCATCGTGGGCACGCGGATTTCGGAGCCGATCGCGGCTTGCGCAATCGAGAGCGGCACGACACAATGCAGATCATTGCCTTCGCGTGCAAAAAATGGATGATCCTTCACGTGAAGAACAACATACAAATCGCCTGCCGGCCCACCAAACTGGCCGACTTCTCCGGCGCCCGCGAAGCGGATGCGGGTGCCGTCTTCCACCCCAGCGGGAACCTTTGCATCCACCGTCCTCTGTCGAAGGATGCGACCTTCACCCTTACATTTTGGGCATGGATCAGTAATCACGCTGCCGCTTCCCTGACACGTTGGACAGGTGCGGGCGATGCTGAAGAAACCTTGTTGATAACGAACCTGCCCACGTCCGTTACACGAGCGGCAGGCGGTCGGTCCCTTGCCGGGAGCAGACCCGGACCCGCGACACTCCTCGCATGCTTCGTGACGGCGGACCGTAACTTTTGATTCGGTTCCGAAGTACGCTTCTTCGAATTCGAGCGTGAGATCTTCACGAAGATCGGCGCCGCGCTGCACGCGATTGCGGCGGCGGCCCCCGCCTCCACCGAAGATATCGCCGAAGCCGAAAAACTCGCCGAAGATATCGCTGAAATCCTGGAATACCGTGGGATCGAATCCCGCGCCCTGCGATGCTGCTCCGCCCAATCCGGCGTGACCGAACCTGTCGTAGACTGCACGTTTTTCGGAGTCGGCGAGAACGGCGTACGCCTCGCTGACTTCTTTAAACTTCTCTTCGGCATCTGGATTGTTGGGATTCCGGTCCGGATGATATTGAAGGGCCAGCTTGCGATAGGCGGACTTGAGTTCGACCTCAGTCACGGTGCGGGTTACGCCCAGCACCTCGTAATAATCGCGTTTTGTATTTGTAGCCAGATCAAACCTCAGGTTTTAAAGTTTTCAACGTTTCGAAGTTTCAAAGCACACAAATGAAGGCCCGGGATTGTGGAGCCTTTTCCAATGTCATCTGTGGAACTTATTTCCCCGGGTTCTTCGCCACTCTCACCATCGCGGGACGGAGCAAACGGTCTTTGTACTTGTATCCCCGCTGCCACTCATCGAGCACTTCATGATCCGTCGCGTCCTGCGTTTCCACCATCTCGATGGCCTCGTGCACATGAGGATCGAACTGCTCCCCCTTGGCGGGAATCGCACGAACCCCCAATTTGTTGAGAGTATCCTGCAATTGCTTGTAGATCAGTTCTACGCCAGCGCGGAAATCAACTGGCTCAGACTTAGATTGCAATGCACGCTCAAAGTTATCGACGACGGGTAGCAGAGTTTTGAGAGTGTCGACCAGAGCAAAGTCACGGAAATCCTGCTGCTCTTTGGCGGCGCGGCGGCGCGCATTCTCAAACTCGGCCTGCGCCCGCGCGAGTCGGTCCAGCAATGTGTCGCGCTCCGCTTTCAGCTTTTGGATTTCTGCTTCCGGCCCAGCCACGTCGGACGCAGGCGCACCGGTTGCTCCAGTCGCACTAGAGGACTCGTCGCTGTCTGCGGCAGGCAGCTCGTGATCAATATCCAGACCTGCGGTTTTCACTTCTGACTTTCCGTTTGATTTCCCCATGACTGCTTGTCTTACTCCGATTCATTCAAAATTTTGTCGAAGAGGCGCGCGATGTATGACACAGCCGTGATGGTGTGCTGATAATCCATACGCGTCGGCCCGATCACGGCAAGCGACCCCATCACCTCATTCCCAGCGTGTGCGGGGGTTCCAATCAGCACGAAGTTGCGCATCGAAGGTAGAGCTTCGTCCAGGCCAATCACTACGCGAACAGCTTCCTGCTTTACGTCGAGATAAGCGCCTAACAGCTTGATGACTTTTTCTTTCTCCTCCAGCGTCTGCAGCATCTCCTGCAAGCGCTGGCGGTCCTGGTCTGTGGAGAGGAGATTCGCGGCACCTTCAACGAAGACCACTTGCGTTCCCTGCTCGGCCGCGAGCGCTCCTTGCTTGTATAGCGCTTCGATGGAGTTCATCAGGCGGTCGTAATCGCTGCGCTCTTTTTCGATGCGGCGGGAGAGCTCGGTGCGCATCGCTTCCATCGTCCAGCCACGGAAGTTCTCATTGATGTAGCGGGCGGCAAGGTCAAGATCCGACTGGGGCAGATCCATGCGCAACACACGGTCGCGCACCAGGCCTGACCTTGTAACGACCACGGCTAAGACCTTCTGGTCGCCAAGACGCGAGAAATAAACATGCTCCAGGGCGTTCTTCGGACCTGTCGCCGCGACGGTCACGCCAACGTTCTTCGAGATCAACGAGAGAACGTGCGACGTCCTCTCCATGAATTCCTGGACGTCGGTGATTCCGGCCAGCGAGTCGGAGATCATCGTCTCTTCCTGCGGCGCGAGCCTTGCATTGCCCGAAATCTGCTCGACGTAGTAACGATAAGCTTCAGTTGTAGGAACGCGTCCCGCGGAGGTATGGGGCTGTTCAAGGAATCCAGCGTCCGAGAGATCGGCCATTACGTTACGAATCGATGCCGCGCTTAAGCCCTCGCGATTCGAGCGCACCAGCGTGCGCGATCCAACCGGCTCACCCGTCGAGATAAACGTCTCGACGATGGCGGTCAGAATTTCGCGTTCGCGATTCCCGATATTAGGATCAGCTGGCATAGTTCATTCTGTCATTTATCTTAAACTGTGCGGGTCTGGGCGAGAGAGAGAGACACCTGCCTCCGTATCATTCCTTAACTATTTTAGATGCAGAAGGTTGGATTTTGCACCAAGATCGGCAGGCGAAATCAAGTCACGGGACTCCTAAAGCCTCAGACAAAAGGACGGCTTGGCTTTAAGAATCAAGGTCCCAACACTCATTGGTAGGCTGATGAGTTCTGCGCTTGCCGCGCAACTTCAAGCATGGAATGTACCCACTCCAGAAGCCGGGCATTCCCGCTCTTCAAGCCTCTCACTCCCGCAACTTCCTGAATCTGAAGCGAAGCGCCATCGCCTCTTCGAATCACATATTGTGTACCGTCTTGAGCGAGAGTGCATTTCTTGCACGGATGCGTTTGAAAGTCGATACCGCTAAAGTTCTTCCACAATCTCTGCGCTTCCTCAGTTGAGGCGGGGATAAGAACTGTGTCGATCTGAGCAGCGTTTGCAATTTCCAAGCACTGTTGTCGGGTTCTCGAAACATGCAATGGACCTAATTGTTGCCAGAGTTGCTTTCGGAACTCTGTGCGATAAACGCTGATATCGGACGACGTACGCTTCACTGTGATCGCATACTCGCGTTGGAAGCTCGGTAGCACTTGTAAGGTAACAAGCGTTTCTCCATACGCATTAACGGCATCTTGGAACGCAAGCGTGAGGCTATCGTGATAGGTCTTTAAACCGCACATCGCTTCCGACGCTATGGAAATCGGCAATTCGGACGTAGCTACAGGCACTTCGTCGCCGCTGACACCGTCCACAATTGCTGTCTGATCCACCTGTAGCACAATCTTTAGCCCGGTAGAGATGGGGACACTAATCTCCATCCTGCTAGTCAAGAATCCAGCTTTGCTGGTTGTGACCGTATAACTGCCTTTCTCCAGTTCGACCTCTGATGAGCCATCCATTTCCGTATGGGAAATTGATTCGCTCCGATCAGCTCGAAACACGATCTTGCAATTAGGAATTACAGCACCAGACTCATCGACGACCGTGACTCGAACTTGGGACGCTTTTGGCGTCACATTGGCCTGCGCTGTCAAAAGTCTGAGACCTGCTGTAATGACAGCAGCAGCAAGCGCTAAGCGCGTGGCGGTACGAACAATTTGCACTCAAAGATTTTAGCGCCGTGGAAGGTCGGAGGTGAATAGCACTTCTCAGGATCGAAAGATGGGCAGACGCCTTCATCGCAGGGCACGGCGGTAGCTGGTATGCTCTCTGTCCTATGAAAGCGAATCCGCACATTGTCATTGTTGGCGCAGGCTCGTTCGGAGGGTGGACGGCGATTCATCTACTCGAACGCGGAGCGCGCGTCACGCTTGTCGATGCGTGGGGGCCCGGCAACTCCCGCTCATCTTCAGGTGGAGAGACGCGCGTTATGCGGGGGACTTATGGTCCAGATCAGCCGTACACAGAATTGGCCGCCCGCGCGCTAAAGCTTTGGGCCAAGTATGAGAAGAAATGGAAGCAGAGGTTCCTTCATCGCTGCGGGGTCCTGTGGATGGCCGCCGACCGCGAGGATGCTTTCGAGCGTGGTTCTGTGGAGATGCTTCGCGCCGCCAAGATTCCCTTCGAGGAACTCTCGACGCCGCAGATTCGCAAGCGCTGGCCGCAGATTAACTTTGAAGGCATCGAGTGGGGAATTTTTGAACCGAAATGCGGATATTTAGACGCTCGAGTCAGTTGCGCGGCTGTGGTCGAGGCCTTCATCAAAGCCGGGGGAGACTACAAGCAAGCTGCCGCCGATGCACAGAGTCTCGAAGGT
>DATJWZ010000680.1:0-16113 GCA_035500795.1 Candidatus Eiseniibacteriota bacterium
GATTGGCATACAGCCATGAAAGGCGGTTCTTTGAACCGTGTAACACCGTGATAACTGAGATGGTTTGGCGCTTTCTGGACCGGGTTGGTAACGTTGGCGTCCCCGACGGGATTTGAACCCGTGTTACCGCCGTGAAAGGGCGATGTCCTAGGCCGGGCTAGACGACGGGGACTACTCGAGGCAGGAACACTCGCAAATGGTAATGCTATCAGCCATGTTGGACGCTGTCAAAGTTGCTCGTGAGGTGACGCCACGACTGGAGGAAAGACGCAGCATTCACCTGAGTTCCTCTGAGCGCGCACTCGCTAGCACTCCAGGATTCTTGAAGCCTGCGAGAGTGGGATCAAAGCATCATCAGCCGTCCCTCTCCGGTTGCAACTGAGGTTGCATTCTGCCCTAACTTGGCAAATGGGAACGACCTGAGGCATCGAGCTTCTTCAGTCACGTCCTACAGAAATCAGTGTATTTACGGTAAGTCTTGTTTCCCAAAAAAATAGAAAGGTTTAGCTCCTCCTGTCCGGGGGAGACAGCGGTGCATTCGGTGCGAACCCGTCATCGTGGAAAGGATTCAGCGAACGACTGCATGTTAGAAGAACAAAAAGAACAATTGGTGCCTACGATTCTGCGTTGTAGCTCCGGGTGTCCCGGACTTGACGATGTTCTAGGAGGCGGGCTTCCAGTCGGCCATTTTTACCTAGTCGAAGGTGAACCGGGAACCGGCAAGACAACTTTGGCATTGCAATTCATCGCCGAAGGTATGAAGCAAGGCGAGAAAGTACTGTACGTCACCCTCTCGGAGTCGGGCGATGAACTCTCCGCTGTTGCCGAAAGTCATGACCTGAAGATAAGCCCGGATGCCATTCTCGAAGTGCGGCCGAGCGAGCAGGATCTGAAACCCGAAGGTCAATATACAGTCTTTCATCCGGCCGAAGTGGAGCTCAATGATCGTGTCCAAGCCATCATGTCGGAAGTCGACCGACGAAAGCCGAGTCGCTTGGTGATCGATGCGCTTTCCGAAGTTCGGATGCTGGCCAAAGATCCGCTGCGCTATCGCCGGCAGGTTCTGTCACTGAAGGAATATGCTCCCGAGAACTGCACGGTGATGTTGTTGGATGATCGCAGCAGCCGATACGCCGACTTGGAACTGCATAGCATCGTCCATGGCGTCGTCTCGATAGATAGGGTTCCGCGACACTATGGCAAGACCATGCGTCGGCTCGAGGTCACTAAGCTGCGAGGCTGTGCGTTCCGCGAGGGATTCCACGATTACCTGATTCGCAAGGGCGGGGTCGTTGTCTTTCCTCGGCTGGTCGCTGCCGAATACGGTGATGAGCATGAGGACTCGACTCAAGCAAGCAGCGGTGTGCGGGAACTTGACGACTTGGTGGGTGGCGGCTTGGGACGCGGCACCAGCACTCTGTTGATCGGCCCGGCAGGGTGTGGCAAGACAACGCTCGCATTGCGTTGGCTGACTACGGCTGCCGAACGTGGAGAAAACTCCGTCGCCTTCATCTTTGAGGAAACAGTCAGCACTTTGATGAAAAGAGCTATTGGTTTAGGGATGGATCTTGCTCCTTACATCAAAAATGATCGGATCAAGATTGCACATCTGGATCCCGCGGAAGTTTCGCCTGGCGAATTCGTGGATATGGTTCGTGAATCTGTCGAGCAAAACGATGTTCGCGTAGTGCTGATCGACAGTCTCAATGGATTTCTTCAAGCCATGCCGGGCGAGCAGTTCCTTGCCCTGCACCTGCACGAACTGCTTACGTATCTCAACAATCGGGGAGTTCTCACTCTCATGGTACTGGCGCAGATGGGGCTGCTCGGGACCGCAATGCAGACGCCAATCGATGTCAGCTACCTGGCGGACAACATCTTGGTCCTTCGGTATTTCGAAGCGGGAGGTGAGGTCCGGCAAGCCATATCAATGATGAAGAAGCGTAGTGGCGGACATGAGCGGTCTATTCGCGAACTACGTCTCGGCCCGGACACGATACGGGTGGGGGGTCCACTTTCGGACTTCCAGGGAATTCTCTCCGGCACACCCGTTTCGCTTGCGCCTTGGATAGGGAAGGGGCAAGTGAATGACTGATGTGTGCGGCGCCAATCTGCCCGTCCTGGTATTCGCACCTTTCGGTAAAGATGCAGCTCTTATCGAGCGGGTATTGCGACAGTCTTCGTTTCACGTCCAGTCTTTTACGAAGATCGAGGAATTCGGCGCTTCGATTTGCGACGATGCGGGAGCAGCCGTCATCACCGAAGAGGTATTGCAGAACAGAACCATTGGTACGTTGGCACAGAAAATATCGTTGCAGCCGCCGTGGTCCGACTTTCCGCTAATTGTATTGACGGGCAGCGGGCTCAGCACTGAATCAACCGAATCTGCCGTGCGATCGCGAGCACCTCTGGGAAATGTAACTTTGTTGGAACGTCCTCTGCGGCCAGTAACTCTTATTAGCTCGGTACGCAGCGCACTGCTGGCGCGCCGGCGGCAATATGAAGTTCGAGATCACCTTCACGAGCGCGCTACCGCAGAAGAAGCCCTTCAGCGCGCGCACGATGCACTTGAATCTTTGGTTGAGGAACGGACCCTGGCCCTACGCCGGCTATCCGTCAAGCTTCTTCGCGTCCAGGATGATGAACGCCGACGTATTGCACGTGAGTTGCACGATAGTCTCGGGCAGGATCTGACTGCGGCCAAGATCTGTATCGACATGCTTTCCCAGGAGAAGAAACTGGACTCGCCACATCTTCGCGACGCACGCAGCCTGGTAGACCGCTGCATCTCCGATACGCGAACCCTCTCACATTTGCTGCATCCCCCGTTGCTGGACGAAGCCGGCTTCGTTTCAGCTGCCAAGTGGTACGTTGAGGGATTTGGCCAGAGAAGTGGTATTCGCACGCAATTGGAGTTGCCCGAACATGTTCATCGGCTGCCGATTCAAATGGAGACGGCTCTTTTCCGGATATTGCAGGAGGCGCTGACCAATGTTCATCGGCACTCCGGCAGTCGCGCCGTTCAAGTCCGTTTGGCAGTCGAAAAAGAAAATGTAATCCTGAAGGTTCGTGATTTCGGAATGGGTGTGCCGCGCGAGGTCTTGGATCGATTTTGGAAGACCGGGAATGTCGGCGTAGGGCTGGCAGGTATTCGCGAACGCTTAAAGGAGCTTGGCGGCGTTCTTGAGATTGAATCCAATCTCGATGGCACGCTTTTGAGAGCAACCATCCCTTTGATCCAAGCTGACAAAGTTCAATCCATCGAGAACAAAGCGACGGTTTCGCGTGGACACCGGTCAGCAATATCCGCCGGTTAGCGATCGCTGGGCTCGTGTCAGACTAAGCCTTACAATAAAGTTGGGAGAGAGTTTGGACTCCAAACTTGCTATGCCAGATCCGCTATATCTTAGCCTTTGGTTCCCGGACTTTGAAGGTCCGGCGATGCTGCCGCACATGCTGGCGGTCTTGCAGCAGTTCCCTTTTTCCGAACAGCGATCCGGGATCGCATACGTCGCTGTGCAGCCAGTTTCTTGGAACGAAGCCAGCGCGCTGGAACGCCGATTCTCGCCTGGCATTCCACCGCAGGAAGCGATAGTAATTGCTGCAGACTTGATTCACGACGATTATGCTTACGTTTTCGAAGTGTATTGGGATCTCTGGGTTCGAAGTGAATCGGCGCCAGACTGGCATTTAGAGCCCAGCTTGGTGAGGATCATCGCAGAGGGAGAAGAGTTCGAAGAACGCACAGCGAACGAGACTGGCCACATTCAGATTGAACTTGGCCTGGATTCTCTCTTCGTTCCCGAAGATGCCGGTCTGAGTGACGAGAATCAAGCCAAGGTACGGGACAACGTGAAGAAGTTGATCGAGTTCACCGGCAAGCTGCAACTGAACACGCGCGCGACTTCGCGCCGTCTTTGGTCGGAGTCAGATGAGACCCTCGCGCAAAAGCTGATCGCAGGGCTACAGAGAGTGCAGTAAAAAAGGGCACGGCGTATAGCCATGCCCTTCGAGTTCATCCGTAAGTTGACTTATTTCGTTCGACCGCCTTCCACTTTCAGCTTCTCAGCAGCCGCTGCCTGCGCTGCCGCCAGACGTGCTGTTAGCACACGGAATGGTGAGCACGAAACGTAGTTGAGTCCGGTCCTGTAGCAGAACTCGACCGACGAAGGCTCGCCACCGTGTTCGCCGCAGATGCCAACCTTCAGATTTGAGCGCGTCTTGCGTCCGCGTTCTGTGGCAATCTTGACGAGTTGGCCGACGCCCTCTTGATCGAGAGCGGCGAACGGATCCTGTTTCAGAATGCCCTCGGCCAAGTACGTCGGCAGGACCTTGTTGACGTCGTCGCGCGAGAAGCCGAACGTGGTCTGCGTGAGGTCGTTGGTGCCGAACGAGAAGAACTCGGCTTCCTTGGCGATCTCATCGGCTACCAGGGCGGCACGCGGCAATTCGATCATCGTGCCAACCATGTAGTCGATCTTCGTTCCCTTCTCTTTGAAGACTTCCTCGGCGACGCGGCGAACGATCGCTCCCTGGTTGGCCATTTCTTTCAAAGTGGCGACCAGAGGAATCATGACTTCGGGATGAACCTTGATTCCCTTCTTCGTGCAATCCACTGCGGCTTCGAAGATGGCACGTGCCTGCATCTCGGTGATCTCGGGATACGTAATTCCGAGACGACAGCCACGATGCCCTAGCATCGGATTGAACTCGTGCAACTGCTCGACACGAGCCAGCAACACGGGCAACGCTTTCTTCAGATCGCCGACACCCTTAATCCCGTAGTCTTTGTACTTGGTGACGAGATCTTTCTTCTGCTTCGCGCTGTAAGAGGAGAGCAGCGCGATATCGACCATCAAGTCTTCGCGGCGCGGCAAGAACTCGTGCAACGGTGGGTCCAGCGTACGGATCGTTACCGGTAGGCCATCCATTGCCTTGAAGACTCCAGCAAAGTCAGCGCGCTGCAAAGGCAGCAGCTTCTTCAGAGCGGTGCGGCGCCCTTTCTCGTCGTTTGCGAGGATCATCTCTCGCATCGGGCCGATCTTCTTTTCGCCGAAGAACATGTGCTCGGTGCGGCACAGTCCAATGCCTTCCGCGCCGAAAGCGCGCGCCTGGATCGCATCACGTGGAATGTCGGCGTTAGCGCGGACCTTCATGGTGCGATGCGGATCAGCCCACTGCATGAACTTCTGTAGTTCTGGATCATCGGCATTCGGCGGAATCGTCTTCAGTTGCCCTTTGATCACGCGTCCAGTCGTGCCATCCAGCGAGATCCAGTCGAACTCCTTAAACGTCTGGCCTTTTACTTTCATCTCGCGGGCCTTCTCGTTTACGTCGACATCGCCGGCGCCGGCGACGCAGCACTTGCCCATGCCGCGGGTGACGACGGCCGCATGGCTCGTCATGCCGCCGCGCGAGGTGAGAATGCCTTTCGCGACTTCCATGCCGTGGATGTCTTCCGGCGTGGTCTCTGCGCGAACCAGAATGACAGCACCGGCCGAATTCTTCTGGACGGCTGCTACGGCGGCATCTGCGGTGAAGACGATCTGACCTACGGCCGCACCGGGCGATGCCGGCAGTCCAGTGGCGAGAACTTCCACCTTGGTGCTCTTCTCATCGAGGCGCGGAACGAGGAAGTCGTAGAGCTGATTCGGCTCGACGCGGAAGATCGCTTCTTCCTTCGTGATCAAGCCTTCATCGACCATCTGCAGGGCAACGCGGACAGCCGCTAGGCCCGTGCGCTTTCCGTTGCGGGTCTGCAGCATGTAGAGCTTGCCGTCCTGAATGGTGAACTCGAAGTCCTGCATGTCTTTGTAGTGCTTCTCGAGGCGCGTGGTGATCTCGCGGAGCTGGTTATAGACACCCGGCATGATCTTCTGCAGTTCGAGAATCGGCACCGGAGTGCGAACACCCGACACAACGTCCTCGCCCTGCGCGTTCATCAGGAACTCACCGTAGAATTCGTTCGTGCCGGTTGCAGGATTGCGGGTGAAGCCCACGCCTGTACCACTGGTGTCGCCCAGGTTTCCGTAGACCATTGCCTGAACGTTGACCGCCGTGCCTAGCATGTCGTCGATGTTGTTGATGCGGCGATAGTGCTTCGCACGATCGTTTTGCCAGGAGCGAAACACCGCATCGCGCGCCATCACGAGCTGTTCACGCGGATCCTGCGGGAAATCGCGCTTCGCATGTTTCTTGACGACCTTCTTGTAATCGACGATGACTTCCTGAAGGTCCTTGGCGGTCAAATCGGTGTCGAACTTGGTCTTGCGCTGTTTCTTCTTGGCATCGAAGACTTCGTCGAACGCGGCCTTCTCGATGTCGAGTACGACGTTGCCAAACATCTGGATGAGGCGGCGGTAGGAGTCCGCGGCAAAACGCGGATTGTTGCTCCGCTTCGCCAGAGCCTCCACGCTCTTATCGTTTAATCCCAGGTTCAAGATCGTGTCCATCATGCCGGGCATAGAGAACTTCGCGCCGGAGCGAACGCTGACCAGCAGCGGATTGTCTCCTTGCCCGAGTTTCTGCCCTTGCAACGCTTCAAGCTTTGCCAATGCCTCATCCATCTGCTTATCGATGTCCGGGGACAGGCCGCCGCGCATGTATTCGCGACAGGCTTCGGTCTGAATGGTGAATCCAGGAGGCACCGGCAGCCCCGCATTGGTCATCTCCGCCAAGCCAGCGCCTTTGCCGCCCAGCACGTCTTTCATTTTTCCGTTGCCGTCGGCCTTGCCGCCGCCAAACGAGTACACATATTTGGTTGAGGACTTCTTTGTTTCCTTAACTTCGGTTTCAGGGAGAGTCATTGTTGCCATATGAGTCCTTTGTGGTTCGGGATTTCGATTTTCACCGCTCGATTCGAATTTGGTAATTGGGTAATTTAGTAATTGTGTAATTTGAAAGCAAAGACTCAGCCGCGTCTTGAATTACCAAATTACGCAATTACCCAACTACAAAATCTCTTTACAACTTGCCTTCCGTCACGATCTCGGAGAAATCCGCAATCGTGGAGAACTCTTTGAGTAACGTTTGCAGCAGCGCCAGCCGATTTGCACGCACGCGAGTATCCTCGACCATAACCATGACCTTATCGAAGAATTTGTCCACCGGTTCCCTTGCCGTCGACAACAAACGCAGAGCTTCGAGATATTGGTGGTTCTTCCTGAGAGTCTCGACAGTGGGGCTTTTGTCTTCGGTGTACGCGACCAAGCTTCGTTCTTCATCGGGGGAGCTGGATAAAAGTTCGACTGCCGCTCGGGGCTTGATTCCCTTCTCTTCCGCCTGCCGAAGTATGTTGCGTATGCGCTTGCAGGCTGCCCCGATTGCCTGGAACTCAGGCATGTGTAGCACCTGTTTCACTGCTTCTGCGCGAGCGATTACGTCCACCACGTCGTCGGCATCGGCCGCAAGCACCGCCTTTACCACATCGTATGAATATCCGCAGATATCCCGCAGATAGAACTCCAAACGTTCGCGGAAGAATTGCGCGACCGATTCGGAATACTTGGCGTCATCAACAAACTTCTTCTCGGCGGCGGACTTTTGATATCCCGTCCGTGCATCCCGCATCAGTTCACTGAGGCGAAGAGGCAGTTTCTTCTCTGCGATAATTCTCACGATCGCATTGGCCTGCCGACGCAATGCGAATGGGTCCTTCGATCCGCTCGGAATCAATCCCAGACCAAACATTCCCGCAATGGTGTCGGTCTTATCGCCAAGAGACAGTACAGATCCTTCAATTGATCGCGGGATCTGATCGTCAGCAGACTCTGGCTTGTATTGGTCGTAGATTGCGTCCGCGATGGCGAATCGGGTTTCCTCTTTTAGCCCTGGGTCGAGCTGTTGAACCCGCGCGTATAGTCCGCCAACGACTCCCTGAAGCTCCGTGAATTCCTTCACCAGTTCGGTGGTGAGATCGGTCTTCGCCAGGCATACTGCCTTGTGCACGACCCCAGGCCGAACCGTCACATTGTTCTGCTTCAGAATCTCATTGACCCAACTGCAGAGCCGCTGCACCCGCTGCGTCTTGTCGTAATAGCTGCCGAGATCTTTCTGGAAGGTAACGTTGCGAAGTGAGTCCAAACGCTCGAGCAGCGAGCGCTTCTGATCGGTCTCCCAGAAAAAGCGCGCATCATTGAAGCGCGCACGCAGCACGCGTTCATTTCCCTGCCGGATCAAGCCCAGCGGATCGCTATCGGTATTCAGCACAGCGAGAAAGTGAGGCAACAGCTTGCCTTCAGCGTCTTCGAGCGCGAAATACTTTTGATGATCGCGCATCACCGTCACGAGCACTTCCTCCGGCAGGACAAGAAATTGCGGATCAAATGTGCCTAAGATCGCAGACGGATACTCTGTGAGATTGACAACCGTATCGAGCAGCGGCTTATCTTCTCGCCACCGAGCACCGGGAATCGTGCGCGTGGCGGCATCGAGTGCTTTGCGAATCTGGTGCTCGCGTTCTGCTTTACCAAGCACCTTTGCGGCACGAAGCGACTCGGCATAGCCGGAGCCGGCCCGCGTTATCGTCACTGGCGCATCGGTGAGAATTCGGTGTCCGCGAGAATGATTTCCGGCGTGAATTCCGTCAAATTCGAGCGGAACTGTCTCGCCATCCAACATCGCCACCAACCAGCGCACGGGACGCACAAAGCGCTCACTTGGTTTGCGCCAGTACATATTCTTAGGCCAGTAAATCCCGGCGATTTCTTTGGGAAGAAGTTCGGCCAGCACATCGGTCGCACTTCGGCCCTTTCTCGTCACTTTCGCGGTGATGTACTCGCCTTTTGGAGTGACAGTTCGGTCAAGGCTGGAAACATCAACACCAGCCTTCTTTGCGAAAGCATAGGCCGCTGGAGTGGGCTGACCGTCCTTGTAGGCGACATTAAGGGAAGGTCCGGTGAGCTGTTCGACCACATCTGCCTGGGCAGCGGCAATTCCGGAAGCCATCAGCGCCAATCGTCGCGGCGTGTCGAAACTCGTAATTTCACCACCGGCTAATCGTTCGCGAGTCAGCAGCGCGCCGAGCCGGTCTCGTAATTCTCGAGACGCAGCATCAATCATCCGCGCCGGAATCTCTTCGCACCCAATCTCTAGGAGAAAATCTGGCATGCTTCAAACCATCAAGTATTTCAAAATCCCTGGGACTTTCATGTGATGCCCATCACATCAACAGTGAATTCCGTTGTCAGCCTGAGCGACTCAGCATGATTCCCAGGGCGTGGAGTCGAAGAATCCCTACCTGCCTAGCTAACAACTGGAGCCAGCTTCTCTTTCTTCTGTCTTGCGGTTCTCTGCTGAGCAGGCTCCGGTTCCTCCGGCTTCTCACCAACCTCTTCTGGCTTCTGCTGATCGATCCAGGCCTTCGCAATGCCGACAGCCAGTGCTCGAACGCGTGCGATGACTCCGACCCGCTCCGTCACCGAAATTGCCCCGCGTGCGTCGAGAATGTTGAACAGATGCGAGCATTTCAGGCAAAGGTCGTAGGCGCCCAGCAGCGGAAACCGCGCTTTCTCATGCGCCGCAGCTGGATCTTTGCTCAACGCCGCATATTTTTCAATGAGCGCCTTGCACTCTGATTCGCAAAGCTCAAAATGCTTCCAGGCCTTGTCTACGTCGGCCATCTCGAAGTTATAGACGGAGAACTGCAACTCATCCGCCAGCCGCACTTCGCCATATTTCACCGGCGCGCCGGTTTCCGGATCACGCGCCCACACGATGTCGTAAATCGAATCCAGGTCCTGCAGGAACTGCGCGATGCGCTCCAAACCGTACGTCAACTCGGCGCAGATCGGATTCAGATCAACTCCTCCGCATTGCTGGAAGTATGTAAACTGGGTGATCTCCTGACCGTCGAGCATCACCTGCCAGCCGACGCCCCAGGCACTCAGAGTCGGAGCTTCCCAGTTATCTTCCTCAAACTTGATGTCGTGGTGGCGCAGGACGATCCCGATCGCTTCCAGCGACTGGAGATATAACTCCTGAACGTTCTCCGGCGGAGGCTTCAGAATAACCTGCAGCTGCATGTGCTTGAACAGCCGGTTGGGATTCTCCCCATATCGTCCATCTGCCGGACGCCGCGATGGCTGCACATAGGCCACTCTGTACGGCTTGGGCCCAAGCACTCGAAGGAATGTCTCCGGAGCCATCGTCCCAGCGCCCACCTCGACGTCATAGGGTTGCTGGAGTACACATCCACGTTCCGCCCAAAAAGCCTGCAGGCGAAGGATCAACTCCTGTAGCGTAAGCGCGTTGGACTTGGCTGGATTCACTAGTTATTTCGGAGTTGAACGGTTAATCGTTGATTGTAACGGAAGGAGCGGTAACCCGTCAGCTCGGCACAGATTATTCGACGTTAGTTCGTGCGCGTGGCATGAATGATCTCATCCACTTTCAGCGGCGCGCCGACAGGTCCGCCATATAGCGTCTGCGTGAAGGTTGTAGCGGTAAAGTCGCTGAATTCTTCCCGGAAAGTAAACTTCCGGCTGTTGAGTTCATAGTCCTCCTGAAGAACGAGCTTCGAGCCTTCCCATCGCGCAGGATTTTTAAAGTCAATGCAACCGCCTGGATTCGTACTGTCGCACCAAATCGTGTGATAGCCGTTGAGGGCGCCATCCCACCAAAGCTCGCCGAGTCCAGTCACCTCTTGATCGCCCTGCATCGAGCGGAAGTCTTCGATAACAGAGTGGCCTCCGGGCCCTGGACGCCAGACGATCGTTCCCGTGCCGGTCTTCCCACTCGGAGAGTTCTTGTCGGGCGCAAGCTCGTCTTTGATCGACCATGTGCCCTCTAGTGATCGCAGTAGCCGGGTTATCTGCGGACGCGGCGTCGACGCGTTTCCGCCGGCCTGCTGCGACGAAGACGATTTCTTGTCCGGCTCAACGTTTTTCTGCGCACTCGTTATGCCTGTCAAGCCAAGAAACAGGAGCGTCGCGACGGCCCAGCATTGATTAATCACCTCATCCTCCACGCAGACTGGAAATCTAAAATGTACCCTTCTCAAGCATGCTGGCTGTAAGCAGCTTCTTTTCGATATGCCGCTGCAGAATCTGAATCAAAAACTTCCGGAGGTCAGCGCACTGTGATTTCGGCCAGGCGATCTCGGCAAAACTGTCGACGGGTGCGCGAAACATATGCGCGGCAAGAAGGCGCGACTCCTTCGAGAGTTCTGACGAAGCCAGTCTCTTATCATCGGCACACATCAATCCGTCGGCAAGTGCGTGAAAGTAGGCTCGATCTCCATTCAGGGTGCAGCCACAGGCGACGCATTCGGTAAGTTCCGGTAAGAATCCGACCAGCCGGGTCAACCATAGCTCGAAATAAGTAATTGGCATCCACACCTCAGGCCCCTCCAGAACACTCAGAACGGAGAGCGTGAGACGAAAAATTGCGTCGTTGGCCTCATGATCGGGAAGCAATTCATCGAGCAACTCCGCGATGTGTCCCAAGGCGACTGCCCTCGCATAGCCCACTTCCGAAGCCATTGGCGACGACAATACTTCGCAGGAGTCTAAACGAGCCAGCTCCCGTCGCTCGCGGACATCATAAAAGGCCCGCACATACGTAAGTGGCTCGAGCGCTCCCCCAAAGCGTCGTTTCGATTTCTTCGCCGATCGGGCCACGCCATGGACCTTCCCCTCGATGCGCGTGAAGAACGTAACTAGTAGATCCGCCTCCCGTAAGGGGTAGGTGCGCAGCACGATCGCTTCTGACTCTCGCAAGGCCATGTCTGCATTGATTTTAGAGGAATTGCGGCGAGGTACCCAAAAACTCCGGGATTCTGCGTTCCGCAACGTATTCGAGCAGCACAAATCACCTTGGTAACCGCGAAGTAAGGCCACTTCCGGGCCCTTCCCTTTCGTTTGTCCCGCTGCGAAAGTACACGTACTGGGGGACGATCCTTGGACAACACTAAAGTCATCATTCGAAAATCCTCATACTCCACGCTTCTCATGGCTGCGCTTGCCATCATGTTCTCGGGGCAAACGGCAAAAGCGCAGTCTTCCCAAACTCCGGCAACATTGCACGCGGAAACGACTGAAGTTGCGTTGGCATCGTTGCCGGCGGCTCCGGCGATGGATCTCCGAATGAACGATGCGCCGGTGACTCCAGCTCCGTTTTTTGCGTCGCCAGTCGTGGCGGTCAGTGCTCCTGAAAGCAATCGTCCGGAGCATCGTTTTTGGGATCGCGAGAATACCATTCTGTTCGCTGCGACCGGAGCAGCCGCGGGGGCGGATTTCTTTGTCACTCACATGAATTTGTCCGGCGGCGGACGCGAACTGGACCCCCTGGTGCGGCCATTCGCCGGCAGCACGGCTGGCCTGGCAACCAATTTTGCAGTCGAGACGGTCGGCGTGATCGGCGTCAGCTACTTCTTTCACCGAACTGGCCACCACAGGCTCGAACGCCTCACCTCGGCAGTGAACATCAGCTCATCCACGTTCGCAGTTGCTTACGGCATCGCGCACCGGTAAGCCTTATCCCATAGTCTGTCATGCGGAGCGCAGAACGAGTTCTCGAAGCGAACTCACTCGGGGTCGAAGCAACCCGACCGTACGCTGGCGGCTCGGTCGGGATTCACCATCCGTGGAATCACGCGAACAGCTTCATTCCGATATACTTCAGAGACTGTGTCCCGAACGTTTCTTTCTCTCTTTTTGATAGCCGCTCTCTTTTGCACGCTCGGCGCCGCGGAAGAAACATCTTTCCGTCACATCAAGGTGCCAGATGCCAAGGGCAAACAGATCGATGCCGTTCTGACCTTTAGCGACCATCGTCAAGCAATCAACGTTCAGCCCGCAAAAGGCGACAACGTCAGTATTCCTTATTCGGTCGTCGACAAGTTCTCTTACGAATTCTCGAAACATCACCGCATCAATGAGGCGACCATCATCACTGCCCCGATCGGTGTCGGCGCGGTCGCCATGCTGACCAAATCCCGCTCGCACTGGCTCGAGATTGACTACCAGAATGAAAATGTGATGAAGGCTTACGTGATCCGAATGGACAAGAAGAACTACATCCACATCCTCGACGCCATCAAGGCACACACCGGGAAGGACACGGAAATCCTGGGGAACGCCAACAAGAGATAGTTTCCGGCAGAAGCAAAAGACGCGCGCCATCATGGACGCGCGCCTTTATGGAAGCACGAGGAATCGCTGCAAATTCAATCTACCGACCGTAGTACTTGGCATTCCGCTCGGTGAATGCATTCCACTTCTCCGGAAGATCATCGAGTGCAAAAATGGCCGAAACCGGACAGACCGGAACGCAGGCGCCACAATCGATGCATTCGACCGGGTCAATATAGAGCAACTCCTCGGTCGCGTAGGCGGGCTCGTCTTTCTTGGGATGAATGCAATCTACCGGACACGCGTCCACACATGCGGTGTCTTTTGTACCGACGCACGGCTCAGCAATAACATAGGCCATAAAGGTGTGACTCTCCTGAGTGTTCTGCCATCATTTTACTACTGCGGCAGTTGAGCGACGCGCCATTCTAGCAAAGAATACGCATGCACGTGTACAGCACTGGTATGCAAAAAAGAAAAACGGCTGGCAGTCGCCAGTGCAGTCGCCAGCCGTTTGCGTGTTGCGCTCAGTTAGCGGCGTACGCCACCATGGAAGCCGCTTCCATGAAACGCGGCGCTCCCATGAAATGCGCCTGCGCGATATCCGCCCACATACCCACGAGCGTAGCCGTGGTCATACACGCGTCCATAACCCGGATGCCCATACCAGCCGCGTCCATAGTAGCCGCGGTTCCAGAAATAGGCCGGATGTCCCCAGTGATACCAAGGTCCGGCACCAATGAACACGCCGTTTACGAAATAGTTCGGCCCGTAGTATCCGTAAGGCGCGCACGCATACGGAGCGTAGGAATAGTAGCCGTAAGCGCAGACCGGCGGTCCAGCCGCAACGTACGCGGGGCCAATCCCGATGCCTACCCCAACTCGAACTTGCGCCTGTGAATAAGCTAGCGGAACCATCAATACAACCAGCAACGCCAGATATTTCGTGTATTTCATAATCACCTCCCGGCTCGACGTTCCCACCTCCTGGAACCTTCGAAGCCTTTTCAATCCCTCTACACATTTGAACAATCGCAGGGCCGAAAAGTTGCGAAAATCGGAGTGGCTAATTTCAACCATCTCGCTCGTTTTCAACCACTTACGAGACTAATGAGGCTCAAACCATTGGCGGCGTGGATCTTCACGGATGAGAGTCTCACCATCAATTTCCCAGCGTGCGGCCAACAAGTTAGAAACTAAAGTAACCTACCCGTGACGGTACTCGGAATGCGTTAATGTCCCAAGGAAGTGCGGGTCAGTTGCTTTGAGGGGGGGCGACTGGTGGACAAGCTGAACATCTTGGTGTCTCTCATCACCGATCAAAACGACTATCAACTGGAGCAGGCCGCATCGGCACAAGCAGCCGCGAGCAAAATCGGCGCCAACGTGCAGGTCATGTACGCCAGCGGCGACGCGGTTCATCAGACGCAACAGATTCTGCAGTTCATTCAAAATCCCAACAAGCGTCCAGATGCCATCATCGTCGAGCCCGTAGGGACAGGTATGCCGCAGGTTGCGAAAGCGGCTGTCTCATCCGGAATCGCATGGTGCGTGATCAATGCGAATGTCGATTACTTGTCGCAGTTGCGCCAGCACGCAATCGTGCCAGTTTTTTCCGTGCTTTCAGACCATGAAATGATCGGCAAGATCCAGGGTCAGCAAATGGCTGCAATTCTGGGTGAGGACGGGTGTGTCCTCTATATCGAAGGTCCCGGAGTCGGGGATGTCGCTCGGTTGCGCACCAAGGGCATGATGTCGTCAAAGCCTCCCAACCTAACGATCAAAACGTTCAAGGGAAACTGGACGCAACAAAGTGGTCACCACGCGATTAAGTCCTGGCTCGGGTTGAGTACATCCAAAGAACTCCACGTTGGTATGATCGCTTGCCAAAATGATGACATGGCTGTTGGAGCGCGTCGCGCGTTTGAGGAGTTAGGCGATCTGAAGGAGCGCGACGAGTGGCTGGCCCTACCGATTACCGGCTGCGACGGAGTCCCTAAGGCGGGACAAACCTGGGTCCGTCAAGGACGCCTGACTGCGACAATCTTCTCGCCGCCGCTCATCGGTGATGCCATTCACCTGCTGGCAAGCTCGGTCCGGGGCGGTGCACAGCCTGCGGAAAAAACATCAGTTGCACCGAGTTCTTTCCCAGCCCTCAGCGAACTGCAACGGAAGCGCGCGAGCAGCGCAGCCGGTTCGTGATTTCCTTATTGCGAATCTGCGAAGCCAGGGTCCGCGTTCTCTTACGGCCGATATATCCATGCCTCTGCTGTCGCCCGATCGTTGTTCGGATAACCTCCCGCCAACAACACGCTTCCATCTTTCAGCTTCGTTTCAGTCATGAAATGCCAGACGTCGGTAATTTGGCCTGACGCCAAAAGAAAATTTCCTGAGACTGGATCGAATACTTCGACTTCTTTGCTACCACCAGCAATCAGGAGTCGCCCTGAAGGCAGCTGTACGGCGTCTTCCGGGAGCTTGAAGCGCTTTTCGTTCAGCGGCGGAGCAGGCGAAAACTTCCCGCTCGCCGGATCGTAGATCTCCGCACTGTTCAAGTTGCCGCTCCAGTCGCGTTCGTCAGACCCACCCGCAACCAAGACACGCCCATCCGGGAGGAGGCCGGCTGTGTGCTTGTAGCGAGCCGTCATCAAGCTGCCTGTATCTGTAAAGCGCCGGGTTTTCGGATCGTAGATTTCAGCGACTGCATTGACCTTCTCTCCACGACCACCCACGATCAATACTCGGCCATCGCGCAGAAGAGTCGCAGTGTGCGCGACGCGCGCGAAGTGCATCGGCCCAACGGGAACGAAATTCATTGTGGCGGGATGAAAGAGTTCAGCGGAGGCGATTCCGCCCGGCGAATCGTGATCACCCCCTCCGGTGATAAGAACATCTCCATCGGACAGCAGAGTTCCACGAGCATCTCCCCGGACGGATGTCATCTTGCTCGCAATATGTGAGAACTTCCCGGTCGCCGGATCATAGATTTCAGCCGAGTCAGTGCAGCCATGACCGATCCAGCCACCGGCAATGAGCACCTTGC
>DATJWZ010000681.1:0-1223 GCA_035500795.1 Candidatus Eiseniibacteriota bacterium
CTAGTACCATGTAACAGTTGCGTTTTCGTATAATATGTGCCATATTGGCGGAAACTCTCTCAAGGAGGCCGCCGTGGCACCAAGATATCGAGTTACTCTAACAGCAGAGGAGCGCAACGAGCTTGAAGAATTGACGCGGCGAGAGAAACTTTCCGCCAGAGTATTTATCCATGCCCGTGCATTGTTGCTCTGTGACGCCGGTCCAGATGGTCCTGCTTGGCAGGTCTCTGATGCTGCAACAGCTCTTGGGGTAACCAGTCGTACCATTGAACACGTGAAGCAGCGCTTTGTAGAGGAGGGACTGGAGGCAGCTCTTGAGCGCAAGCCAACAGATAAGCCTCCACGTGATGTCAAGTTTGATGGCGCTTTTGAGGCGAAACTGATTGCGCTGGCCTGTTCAGATGCCCCGGAGGGGCAAGCTCGATGGACGGTTCGACTTCTTGCCGACAAGGCTGTTGAGCTTAACTTCTCCGAATCCGTATCGCACATGACCGTACAGCGGGTCCTAAAAAAAACGAACTTAAGCCTCATCTCAGCAAGTACTGGAAAATCCCGCCGGAAGGGAACGCAGCCTTTGTAGCTGCGATGGAAGACCTTCTGGAGGTTTACCATCTTCCATATGACCCTGACTATCCGGTGGTATGTATGGATGAATCCTGCAGGCAAATGATCGGGGAAGTCCGCGAGCCAATCGGGTGTGCACCGGGCCGACCGGCGCGTATTGACGATGAATATGTCCGAAATGGTGTGGCGGAAATCTTTATGGAAGTTGAACCGTTGGCCGGCAAAAGACACGTGGCGGTCACGGAACGTCGTACCAGACGTGATTGGGCTTTGCAGATCAAGGAAATGCTTGATGAGCGCTATCCGCATGCGATCAAGGTACGTTTGGTTATGGACAATCTGAACACTCACTCAATAGCCTCGTTCTATGAAACCTTCGAGCCCCGGGAAGCCAGACGGCTAGCGGAACGCCTGGAAATTCATTATACTCCCAAACATGGGAGTTGGCTGAACATGGCAGAGATCGAACTCAGCGTCCTGAAGGGGCAATGTCTTAATCGGCGAATTCCCGACATGGCCACGATGCAGGCAGAAGTGGCCACATGGGAAAACCACAGAAACAACAGGACGAAGAAAATCAATTGGCAATTCACCACGTCGGACGCTCGGATTAAGCTGAAGCGTCTTTATCCGAAATTGTAGCTGTTACGTGGTACTAG
>DATJWZ010000682.1:0-1886 GCA_035500795.1 Candidatus Eiseniibacteriota bacterium
ATCACTTCTGTCCAGGACCTTTGGAGTCCTGATCGCATTGGGCTGTGGCGCGCTCATGTTGGCTTGTGGCGGCGCAATAGACCAATCAAGAGTGACCGGATCTGTCGCTCAGACAGCGAATCCCTTAGTTGCTCAGTACACGGTGTCCAGCGGCTGCATCGGAGAAGCGACGGTGGAGTTCGGCCCCGATACGTCTTACGGCAGGAGCACGAGCTCGGTCCCCGTGGTCGGTGGGTATAAAGCCATTAACATCCTAGTCGCGGGAATGCGGGCGTCGACCATGTACCACATGCGTGCACAGGTTACCTGTTTGGACAGTGGGCAACCCATATCAACTCCTGACACGACATTTACGACGGGGGCACTCCCGTCGTCAGTCCCGTTTCCCCAAATCACCGTGAGCCGCCCCAGTCCGTCCAAGACTTCTCCCGAGAATTCGGGCATAGAATTGGTGGACATCGTGGCGCAGGGGAGTACGGATATGATGCAAGCTTTTTTCACTGATCGCGACGCCAATCCGATTTGGTACTACGACGTGGGAGCCAACAATTATCCCTTCACGATGAAGCTTCTGCCCACCGGACACGTCATTCTTACCATTGACGGGACCACTATCTCAATGCTGCGCGAAGTCGATCTCGCCGGAAACACAGTTCGCGAAATGGAAATTGGCGAGTTGGCTGGAAAAACAAAAGCAGCAGGCTACGACTTCAGACCGGCATCCTATCACCACGATATTTGCGTTTTGCCCAACGGCCACCTCGTGGTTCTGGTGCAAACCTTTAAGAACTTCACTGATCTTCCCGGATACCCCGGCACAACCCAGGTGGTGGGAGACGCTTTGATCGATCTGGACCAAAACTGGAACCCTGTATGGTCCTGGAACACCTTCGATCGCCTAGACATTAACCGCCATCTTTACGGCCTGCCCGACTGGACTCACAGCAACGCCGTCGTGTACGACCCGAGCGATGGCAACCTGCTGCTATCGATGCGCCATCAGTCGTGGGTCATCAAGATCAACTATGCCAACGGTACAGGAACGGGAAACATACTCTGGCATCTAGGGTACCAAGGGGACTTCTCCTTAACAGAAAATGGCATTCCGACGGACGATCCTAGCGAGTGGTTTTCGTTCCAACACTTCCCGTCTATGGTCAGCCAGAACGGCACTCAAACCACGTTAGCGGTCTGGGATAACGGCGACTTCCGAGTTTTGGATGCCAACGGAGACGTGTGCCAGAATAACTGTTATTCGCGCGCGGTGCTTTTTCAGTATAATCAGGATTCAATGGTTGCGAATATTGTCTGGCAATACTTGCCGGGACTGTTTTCGTTGTGGGGTGGCAGCATTAATCAACTCGAAAATTCAAACGTTGAGTTTGATCTGAACGCACCTTTCCCCGGCAATACGATTTTTGCGTCCGAGGTCCAGGAGGTCACGCAGACGTCCAGCCCACAGGTTGTTTGGAAGATGGACATCGCAGCCGTCAATGCATACCGGGCTTATCGGGTGCCTAGCCTTTATCCCGGTGTTACTTGGCAGTACTGAAGAAATTTAGCAGGTGGAATCGCCAAAAAATTGTGGGTGCGTTTCGGAAATACTAACGCACCCAATTTCAAACTCGATCGCTCTAGTCTCTGTGTTCGATAGTTCGTCATCTAATTTTGACTATTCTCGCACTTCTGTCTTTACGCCTGTAACCAAGTGCAACGATTTATCCGCGTCCCTGTTGAGCAATGCTGAGATTATCGATAACGTTGCCTTACACCGCTTCGAACTACACGAGCTCGGTGAAACCGCATTTCTCGTTTATGAACGAATGCCACCCGCGCTTCGCCTGATTCATACCGAGGTTCCGGTCGCGCTCAGAGGAAAGGGCATC
>DATJWZ010000683.1:0-1273 GCA_035500795.1 Candidatus Eiseniibacteriota bacterium
ACGCTGGGCGACGCCTCTCCATCCCAGTACATCCGCAGTACCAGCGCCTTGAGATGGTCCGGATCGTCGGTAGCAATCGTGACCCAGATGTGCGAGATGACTCCCGGGCCAGCATCGTCGAGAAGAGTGAGCGTCTCCCCCGGCGCAATCGTCCGCGCATCCGCATTCCCGCCACTCCGGTCATAACTCGAAGCCCGATGCTGCACATAATCGCGCGCTTCAGGCAGAGAAGAAAGCCATGTGGACGGGGTCTGAGCGAGAAGAGGAAGCGTGATTACACAAAAGATGACGAGAAATAAATTTTTCATTTGTCACTCCATTACAACTGGATTCTTACTCATCACTACTGTTGGAATGCGAATGTCCCGGAGGGGCAACTGATAATAGCCCGCCAGTTCCACTGGCGGGTGTCATCCCAGACATAGGGACCACGTGCCGTAGGCACGACTGAAAAGTCACTCTAAGCCGTCAATTCGATGAGCCGGTCAGAAAATCTAAGGGCCGAGCTCCGGATGCTCTCCGCAAGTTTCAAACAGCGGGATCGCTCCGGAATTTGCATCCTCACACGGGTGGGATATTCGTCATAGGTGCGGCCTTGAAGAGATCTGCCGTTCCTCTTCTTTCGCACCCCGCCCCATTGCTTGAAAAAGAAAGGCACCCGTGCCTCCGCGCAAAGGTCGCGGATCGACACGACCCATTCTTCCAGCATGGGACGCGCTCCGGGCCCACTCTCGCCGCCAACAATAGCCCAGTTGATATGCGAAAGATCGAAATCGCCTAAATCTTCCAGCAACGGTTCAATCGAGAGAAAACGCACGCGACCTGGAGCGGCTTGCAAATGAGAAATCCTCGGCAGTCCGTATTTCCGATCTTCCACGCTTACACCCCACCAGATATGTTCCTGCTCGGCGGCAAATCGCAGCCTCCCGCGGAGTAAATCTCGCAGTCTTGCAGACCGTTTTGTGAGTACCTGGAACGTATGCCATTTCGCCGTCGTCATGACTCGGCACACCATCTCGATGTACTCGTCGGGAACGTCTTCATGAAACAGATCGCTCATCGAATTCACAAAGACAAGACTTGGTGAGCGCCAAAGGAAGGGCTCGGTGAGCTTTTCCGGGACAAGCCGCAAATCGAACCCCTGCTCATAAGGGTGCCCCTTCACACCGCGGAACCGCTCTGCAAACGTCTCTGCATAGCAATGCTTGCAACCGGGGCTGATCTTCGTGCAACCGCGAACCGGGTTCCAAGTGGCGTCGGTCCATTCGATGTG
>DATJWZ010000684.1:0-5353 GCA_035500795.1 Candidatus Eiseniibacteriota bacterium
CTCTCACTCCATCGATATTTCGCACGCCAAATCCGAGACCATAGGTGTCTTCCGAACCGTCCGAGGGTTTCAGCGGTGTCCACATTAGTTCAAAGGTTGACTGCTTCAGAAGCTTTCCATTCAGGATCGCAACCTCAAAATGAGCCATGTCCTCTGCGGACGAGAGCCATCCCCCGCCAGGAATCTTATACGTCGAATCGAGAAAGTCAGAGTTCTGCACCGTGCCATCCTTCGTCTTCGAATAGAAGCGCGTGCGGTACGGAATGATGGCGAAGCGGTTGTCCGATTGTGTTTGGGACATGCCTGCCAGCGTGAGGACGCTTTTCTGAATAAAGTCCGTGTACTTCTCGCCTGAAGCGCCCTCGATCGCGCAGCCCACAAGCGTGTATCCCTGAGTCGAGTAGTGAAAGTGAGAGCCAGGCTCGGCAATGAGAGGATCATTCTTGAAGAAATCGATACCTGCCTGGATCGGATTGTCGAAATGCCTGGTGTTGCCAATTTCCGGATCGTCCTGAGATTCGGATTTGTAGTGGCGGATGCCTCCGAGATGTCCCATCAGTTCACGAGTCGTGATCGGCTTGGACTTCTCGGGAAAAACTGGGCAATACTTCTGAATCGGCGCATCAAGATCGAGTTTGCCTCGTTCCCAAAGTTCCATTGCGCCAACGGCCGTGATCGGCTTTGAAATGGAGGCCAAGCGGAACAAGGTGTGCTCGCTGGCAGGAGCGTTGTTCTCGAGATCGGCGAGGCCGAATCCGGAGGCCCACTCATATTCGCCGTTCTCAACAACAGCAACGGAAACGCCCGGGACGTGCGTCGATGCCATGAACTTTGAGACCGCTGCTTCGATCTGATGTTGCTTATCAGATGAAAGTTGGGGTTGTTGGGCTTGCAGGAATACGGCGCAGAATAGGATTGGGAGTAATAAGTGTCGGCGCAAGATTGTCCTCGCGGGAATGGATCCCAAAATCATTCACCACAGAGATCACAGAGGAACACAGGGAACGCCAACGATCTTACTATTTACTGTGTTACCGTCGCTTGGTAGCTTACCGCTTGCCAGTGTCCGGTGCGCCGGACCCATATGCGGGTGTAACGATAGGGCCCGCTGAAGTCTTCGCCGAGCTGGTGTCCCTTCACATCGGCGCGTGCGGTTACGACAGCAATATCTCCGTATATGCGGACGACCATATCGGTCACATCGATGTTCTCATAGCGCAGCTGGCCGCTCTTTCGGGCGGAAACCGTGTCCTGCTTGGTCGTTACCTGCCCCAAGGGAGTAATGGCAACGTAATCGTCCGCCAAAGTGCGCTGGGAAAACTCGGCGTCGCGGCGAAGACTGGCCTCCTTGGCCTGACGCTCCATGTCGATGATCTCTTTGATCGTGGCCTGATCACCGGAGTCCATGATGGACTTTGGCCGCACGGCGGTGTGCTGCGCCGAGAACGCAGGAAGCGCCGAGAAGGCTAACAGAAACACGAGGAACTGGTAGATCACAATGAGACCTCCGCGGTTTGCGAGGGGACAGAGATCCGCTTGACCGAGCTACGGAACTTTGGATGCTTTGGTTCCGTGAAAAAGTTCTCCACGGGAATAATTGTTTCTACGTCAGTGACCCCAAACTTCGTCGGACTCTCCACACGAGTCCCTCTTTCGATAAAGACCGCGCGATACGTCGAGACATTCGCTTTTCCTATATAACGAACCGAGCGGTGGATTTGTTACAACGACCCAAGCTATGACTTGAGTGAAGCAAGCGCGATACCGCTATGCGGTCGGTCTAAGTGATTGACAGGACGGCTTCAGCGAGAACGATTTGCAGATTCTTGTGTACCAATTTGATAATTGGTGTCCACAAACGGACAGCCAAAATGCTCGTTATGTTTCGCTTGCCATAAGGATCTGATTCCTCGCCGAGAACGGGGTATCTAGTAGAATCAACCTCGAGATGGAGACATGGCTGACGTCCGGCGCGGTCTGATTATCGTGAACACGGGACCGGGCAAGGGAAAAACTACAGCAGCCATGGGTACGGCCCTTCGAGCTGTCGGGCAAGGTATGCGCGTCCTGATGCTGCAGTTCCTGAAGGGATCGTGGCATTACGGCGAACTCGATGCAGTCCAAGCCTTCGGCGACAAATTTGTGATGAAGCAGATGGGTCGGGGCTTCGTGAAGGTAGGCGCCGAGAAGCCTGATCCGGAAGACGTTCGGATGGTCGAAGAGGCTTGGGCCGAAGCCGACAAGGCGATCCAATCCGGACAATGGGATTTGGTTGTGCTCGACGAGATCAACTACGCTATCAGCTACGGTATGCTCGATCCGGCGAAAGTAGTCGAAAGCCTCAAGAAAAAGCCGGAGATGGTGCACGTAATATTGACCGGAAGGAACGCGCACCAGACAATCGTCGACATTGCCGATACAGTCACGGAAATGCGCCAGGTAAAACACGCGTACGAGAAAGGTGTAATGGCGCAGAGAGGAATCGAGTACTGATTTTGGAATTGAGTAATTTCGTAATTGGGTAATTGAAAAGCCGGTCAGGTTTAGCTTTTAAATTACAAAATTACCAAATTTCCCAATTACTAAATCCATATGGCTTGGTTTAAACGCGAATCCGCTGAGCTGGATACCTCGGGCGAGAAGAAGATCCGCACCGAGGGGTTGTGGGTGAAGTGTGAGAATTGCCGGCAGATCATCTGGAAGAAGGACATGGAAGAGAACATGAACGTCTGTCCGAAGTGCGAGAAGCACTTTCGGATCGACGCGCGCACCCGGCTGGCGCAACTTCTCGATGACAATCGGTACGACACATTCGACGCCGATATCGCGTCCACTGACCCCCTCAAGTTTGTTGACCTGAAGCCGTATGGGTCCCGTTTGAAACAGGCACAAAAGGATACGGGACTGAAAGATGCCATCATCAATGCGCAAGGCAAGCTCATGGGACGGCCTGTGATTGTCAGTGCGATGGAGTATGCGTTCATCGGCGGAAGTATGGGCGCGGTTGTCGGCGAAGCCATCACACGGGCGGTCGAGCGCGCCGCAAACACAAAGACTCCGCTGATAATAATCTCGGCTTCTGGCGGGGCACGCATGATGGAAGGCGTGATCAGCTTGATGCAGCTGGCCAAGATCTCCGCGGCTCTCGCGAAATTAGACAAAGCCAAGGTTCCCTATATTTCCCTCCTGACCGATCCCACCACCGGGGGCGTAACTGCATCATTTGCGATGCTAGGCGACTTGAATATCGCAGAGCCGGGAGCGCTCATCGGTTTCGCGGGACCGCGAGTGATTGAGCAGACGATCCGGCAGAAGCTCCCGCCCGGGTTCCAGCGCAGCGAATTCCTGCTGCAGCATGGAATGCTGGATGCCGTAGTGCCGCGTAAGCAACTGAAACCGTATATCGGGCGGGCGCTGGAGTTTATGACAGCATAGAAATCGCCTTTGGACCTTCGACCTTGGACCGGCGCGCCGTGGGATTTTAGGTCACTCCTACTCGCCTCATCTGCTGATAATCTGATGATCCAAGGGCCAAGGTCTAAGGTCTAACGCCTGCTTTATGTCCTACGAAACCGCAGTCGCGAGCATGTTCGCACTTGGGCACGAGTTGGCCCAGACGCCCTCGCATAAGTTCGACTTAGCGCACATGCGCGTGCTGCTTGCGGGACTGGGACATCCGGAATCGTCATTTCCTTCCGTTCTGATTGCCGGAACGAACGGCAAGGGTTCGACTGCCGCCACGCTGGCGTCGATCTTGCGCACTTCCGGATTGACGACGGGACTCTATACATCGCCACATCTGGTACGAATCAATGAACGAATTCGCATCAACGGCGCTGAAATCAGTGACGACGATTTCGCCCGGCTCCATGGAGACATTGATCGGATCGCCGAACGGCTTGTAAACGAGGGGGGGCTGCCCTGGCATCCAAGCTTTTTCGAGATGATGACGGCAATCGCTTTCCGGTACTTCGCCGCGCAGCGTGTCGATATCGCCGTGCTGGAAGTCGGGATGGGCGGCCGGTTGGACGCCACCAACGTGGTGGAACCGCGGGTCAGCGTGATCACCGATATTTCGCTGGATCATCAGAAATTTCTGGGCGATACCGTCGGCGAGATCGCTCGTGAGAAGGCAGGTATCATCCGTCGCGGGGGTGTTGTGGTGACCTTGCCGCAACAGCCAGAAGCCAATGACGTCATCGGCAACACGATTCTTGATCTGGATGCTGTTGGGGTCAGTGCGGTGCAGTATGTTCCTCCAGTATCGCCAGCCAGTCCAGAGTATCGAGTACCGAGTACTGAGTACCGAGTACCGGGTACAGCGAAAGCACACTCAACTGCATATCGGTACCCTTTGCAAGTAATGGGTACGCAGATTCTGATTGAATCGCCTTTGGTTGGGCGGCATCAGTTAAGAAATGTGGCGCTGGCGATTGCAGCCGCTGAGGAAGTCAGCAAGAAGGGATTGCCTGGGATTACGCCGCAGTCAATCGAGCAAGGCATTCGGGAAACGCATTGGCCCGGGCGGTTTCAGGTCGTCAATGGCAAAGCAGGTTGGCCCGAGATCGTGCTCGATGTGGCGCATAACCCCGCGGGAGCATGGGCGTTGCGTTCTGCCCTTTCGGAGCGGTGTGAAGACCGTCCGCTGATTTTCGTTTTCGGAGCGATGCGCGACAAGGCAATCTCCGAGATGACAGAAATCTTGTTTCCCGTCGCCGAGCGGGTTATCGCTACGCGGCCGGAGAATCCAAGAGCGGCTTCTGCCGAGGAGATCCAACAGGCCGGAAGACGTACCGGCGCCGAGATTGAAGCCGTGGGAGAAGTTAGCCAAGCGATCGACCGTGCTCGAGAAGTTGCACGGCCGAACTCCGTCATCGTGATTACAGGCTCGATTTATCTTGTCGGGGAAGCCATCCGACTTCTTGGCCAGCGGGTATAGGGAGGTCGCAGGTTTGTGGGGAATCCAGTGCAGGATGTGAATTCATCAGTGGATCAGGTTGACGGCAGCGATTCTCAGGACGGGGAGAAACGTATCTCACTGGTTCGATCGAGCCCGCACGCGATTCCGGGGCGGGAATATGGCGTCCTAAGCAGTCTGCGTTCTTATTTCGTCCTGGATCCCCTGATCTGGCTTTACACCTTCCTCATGGGACTGCTGGCTCTGCCCGGCGGAATGCTCGACCGCAGCGGCCGCCGGTTGCATTGGTTCTCGACGGCCTGGTCGTGGCTGATCATGAACACGATCTTCTCCCCCGTGACTGTAACCGGGCTCGATAAGATCGATACAGGCAAGCCGCACGTGTACGCCGTGAATCACGCCTCGGCGCTCGACATTCCAGTGCTCTATGTCAAC
>DATJWZ010000685.1:0-6646 GCA_035500795.1 Candidatus Eiseniibacteriota bacterium
GGCGCTATAGGATTCGAACCTATGACTTCCACCGTGTGAAGATGGCACTCTACCGCTGAGTTAAGCGCCCAGCCCTTTACATTCAAGCAGATGCGGTACTTGATTTTAGCATCGCGGTGCCATTCCGTGCCAATAGCGAAGCCACCATGTGCTGTGCTGCCGCTTTGCTGGGGTCACTGCCTGAACGTATCGATCCATTGTGATGCTGACATTTGCGTGTCGCATCAGCTCTTTCGCTGTCGCCACGTCTGCGCCGTTCGCATTCACGACTGTTCGGAACGTATGACGGAGCGTGTGCCAGCCGATTCGTTTGGTAATCTGTGCTCGTGCTGCTGCAGGTCTGATGTGCTTTTCCATAGCTTGTTGTTCGTGCCTTGCAACTTCCATCATCAAGTGAGACTTGGCTCGGTCCACACGTATGCAAGTGGCGCCATCGAACGTTATGCTGCTTGCGCTTATCCACTAAGCTTCGGAACGCCGTCGCCTGAGGAAGTGCCCCTAAGTTCTTTAGCGACGATTCGCGTCAGTCAGAGAGAGCACAGCGTAGGAAGTCGCTGCGTCATTCATAAAGAGTGCGGTCTCCGGACTGATGTGATTCTCTTTGTTCTTGTTCAGTGAGTAGGCCGCCCAGGAACCTTCCGTCCTATCCTGATTCGCATTGAGCCACGCGAGCCCCCGCTTTAGCTGGGCATTTTCGGGTGAAATTCCAGACTGCTGAAGCGCAAAAGTGATCAGCCCTGTAGCGTATCCGTCGCTTCTCTTTTCCTGGAAAGTTCCATCCGCACGTTTCCAATCGCCTGATAAAGAGGATAAGCTCCAGCCACCGTCAGCCTGCTGCTTTGCAAGAAGCTCACTAATGATGCCTTTCTCCCGATCTGGTTCGACAAGTCCCGGAATCTTCGCGGCGGCCCACAAGAGGAGGACGCGATTAATAGGAGTCTGCGCGCCAAGTTCGCGGTTCAGGTATTCCCGCAAGAGACCGAGCCGGGCTTGGACTTCGGGCGTCTCGCGATAATTGCCGGGTTCGATTCCAATAGCGACGGCAGCCAGCGTGGCTCCGAAATAATCCGAATCGTCTGCTTCCCACGGTTCGTTCTTGAAGCGCAGCCAGAGCCACGCGCCTTTCTGCTTGCCGTCAGTTTGCTGTTCGGCCCACATGTTCTGAAACGCCGTACGCGCGTCGTCACTCAGTCGACCGCTTCGAGCATCATGGCTCGAGAGAATTAGTGCGTTAAGAACCGATTCCGTTCCTCGCGACTCGATCGACTTGTATGGTCCGCGGTCCGCATCCTTATAGAACGGTTCAACCTCCTTCCAGAGGCGCACGCGCTTCGTGACGCTGTCCAGGAGCCGTCGCTCGTTCGGAGACTGAGACTGCTCGCCAAGGGCTGTTCGAAGAGCGGAACGCGAAAGAGCATAAGGAACAGCGGTGTGGCACGACACGCAGAAAGTTTCATGATCCCGCTGGGCTTTGGGCCATTCCATCCACCAGGTCAGCCGCCGGTCCAGGTATGCGGCCGCGGTCTTCGGATCCCAGGAGTTCGCGGCTTTTGCTTGCGGCTTATCGGGGTGAGCCGGCGCGCTTTCTGAACTGTTCGCGAAAGCTGATCCCCCCGTGAGCCAACCAATGACGAAGACTCCCACCACCAGCAAAGTCAATGCGCTGCACGTCAGTGGCGTTGCATTTTTCATGAAATCTCCTTCGAAGGAGCATCGTCTTCAGTTGGTTTTGTTCAGACTGCCTGAATTTCTTTTTTCTCGAGTCTGATTATGACCACTTGAAAGTCCGCCAGTTTATATTCGCGCGATTATAGTCCCGTATAATCAGTCGCTCCATCCAGGCCAGGAAATACACCGCATCATCATGCGCCGCGCGGTGGGCCAAGCCATATTCACATAAACCGCTCTGGTGGCTCGACGCTTGGTTTCGGCACATGCGGAGCCGCCACAAGTACAGAAATAACAAAGACAGACAATTTGTTGTTTCACTTTTAAACATCAGAATTGCTTTCGATGTTGTAGCCAGGGTCCGCTGCCGTGCAAGAAAGGTTCGCACGCGTCATTTTCTTGACTTCGCACGTTGGGTCGCCATATTGTTCTCACCACAAAAACAGGTAAGGAGCTTGTCGGTCTTTGCGGAAGACTCGACGTCAGAGTTTCCTTCGGACCTCGGCTTCCACTCCTTAATTTCCAGTGTGAAACAGAGTGCAGACCTCAAGAGGGTACGATGCCGCATTCCATCCAAAATCGGTCTTTTTTGCTGTTGCTAACCGGTCTCTCTCTATTAGCTTCCCACACGTGGGCGCAGACCGGTACATCATCCTTGCATGGCAAAGTCGCTGATAGTTCACGCGCGGTAATCGACGGGGCCCGGGTAACCATTGCCAACCAGGCGCAGGCAATCAGCCGGGAAACCACTACTTCGTCTACCGGGGAATTCGAATTTCTTGCTGTGCCCCCGGGGACCTATGTGCTGACAGTGGAAAAAGCCGGTTTCAAGAAATATCAGCAGACCAATCTGCAACTGCTGGTTAACGTGCCCACGAGCGTAACCGCTCTTCTGCAGGTCGGTGCGCTAACCACGGAGATTCAAGTTTCCGGCGAAGCACCCGTTATCAATACCGAAGACGCGAGCATGGGCATCGCGTTCGGCGAAAACCAGGTCAAGGAACTCCCGCTGGAGGGCCGCAATGTCCCTGATCTACTTACGTTGCAACCGGGAGTTGCGTATACCGGCAATCGCGCAGATACCAGTGACAACGACACCCGCAGCGGTGCCGTGAACGGCGCTCGGAGTGACCAGGGCAATCTCAGTCTCGATGGCATTCGCGTAA
Source organism: Candidatus Eiseniibacteriota bacterium (assembly GCA_035500795.1). Lineage (GTDB taxonomy): Bacteria > Acidobacteriota > Terriglobia > Terriglobales > Acidobacteriaceae > Sulfotelmatobacter. Next base: position 2,835 of record DATJWZ010000685.1, read on the forward strand.
ATGATGAAGGCGGCCACGCTTTCACCTCCGTTTTGCCCGTGACGCTCGATTCAGTACAGGAGTTTCGCGTCAGTCTGGACATCCACTTTGCCAGTACTATCCTGTCGGCGGACCCAACTCCTTTTATAACCCGCAGTATGTTTCGCTGATGACCTTGCGCTCCATTGGGTTCTCGAATTACAACGCCCTGCAAGTGACGCTGAGACACCAGATGAGCCACGGTGTTCAATTCGACTTCAACTATACGTATTCGAAGTCGATTGACCTATGCTCGGATGCGGAACGTCTGGGAAACTACGGTTCGCTCAACTTCAACGGCGGCTGTCAGATGTTCAATGCGTGGTCGCCCAACCTCTTCCGGGCCGTATCTGATTTTGATACCACGCATCAAGTGAATGCGAACTGGATCGCTGACCTGCCATTCGGCAAAGGCCGGACCTTCGCTGGCAATGTGAATCGGGCTGTCGATGCAATCATCGGAGGCTGGCAACTCTCCGGCCTATTCCGCTGGACCAGCGGTTTCCCATACACCATCTACAATAACCCCGCTGATTATCCGACGGATTGGTATTGGGAGGGCGCCGCAATGCCGACTGTGTCGCACATCAAGAGTGGGGCGTACCACCTGGCGGATGGCAACGTGAATCTCTTTCCGGACCCCACGACTGCTGAAGGCTTATTCAATCCAGCCTTGCCCGGTCAGGTCGGTGTCCGCAATTTCGTGCGTGGCGACGGTTACTTCGGCATCGACCTGGGACTTTCGAAGCGTTGGAAAATGCCGTGGAGTGACAAGCAGACGGTTGCCTTGCGCTGGGAAGTTTTCAATGTCACCAACTCCACTCGCTTTGACTTCAACGACCAGAATTCGTCCAGCGCGAGCGAAAGCAACAACTCCATCGCGGTTCCGAACTTCGGCAACTACACGCACTTGATGACGAATCCGCGGGTCATGCAGTTTGCTTTGCGTTATGAGTTTTGAATTCGAATAGCTTCACCCATACGCGGTTTACTGATAAAAGTGAGCAGTCGAGAGCACGTGCTCGCGTTTTCAGGGTCAACAATCCATGAATCAATTAAAGTGCTTGCTGTGTGTGTTGGCTGTTGTGTGTTGTCTGGTCCTAGCCGAGCCCAATCAGGCTCAATCGAAGCCCGCCGCCAATCTCATTATTACCAACGCAAAAATCTGGACAGTGGACAAATCCATACCGACCGCCCAGGCAGTGGCAGTCCTTGGGGACAGGATTGTCGCTGTAGGGTCAGATGCTGACGTTGACGCCTGGCGCGGGTCTTCAACTCGTGTTATCGACGCCGGCGGAAAACTACTGCTACCCGGCTTCAACGATGCTCACGTCCATTTCGTCTCTGGCGGCAGGCAACTGGACGCGATTCAACTGAACGACGCCACGAGTGCACAGGAATTCGCGCGCCGCATCGGAGAGCGTGCCAAAGTGACGCCAAAGGGTGAATGGATCCTTGGCGGCAACTGGGATGAGACTAAGTGGAATCCTCCCAACATGCCCACGAAGGAACTCATCGACGCCGTGACTCCTGATATCCCCGTTTTTGTGAGCCGCTATGACGGCCACATGGGACTCGCTAATTCCGCGGCGCTCCGGCTCGCCGGCATCACGGCAAACACTCCGGATCCGCCAGGAGGAACTGTAGTTCGCGACGCGCAGGGTAATCCTACGGGCGCGTTGAAAGACGCGGCGACAGCGTACATCGATAAAGTAATACCGCCACTGACCCACGATCAACGACTTCGGATTGTGAGGCGAGCGCTGGCTTATGCAGCCTCGGTAGGCGTCACCAGCGCACAGCACATGGTGGCCAGTTATGAAGATATCGCCGTCTACAATGAGCTGCTGCAAAAGGGTGACTTGACGACGCGAATCTATGCGGCTCCTTCTATCACCTACGTAGATGACTTGGCGAAACTCGGTGTCGGCCACGCTTTCGGCGGGCCATATCTCCGCATTGGCGCGCTCAAAGCCTTTGCGGATGGCTCTCTCGGTTCGGGGACAGCATATTTTTACGAACCTTTCCTGAATCAGGGGAACAATCGCGGCCTGCTCTCGGATGAAATGCATCCGATTTCGCTTATGCGCGATCGCTACCTCAAAGCCGATGCCGCAGGGTTGCAACTCTGCACCCACGCCATAGGCGACGAAGGCATCTCGACTATCCTCGACCTATACGCGGATGTCATCAAGGCGCACGGCGAATCGGATCGACGATTGCGAATCGAGCACGCGCAGCATATGGCCGCGAAAGATTTTGACCGTTTCGCACAATTGCATGTGATTGCATCCGTCCAGCCATATCACGCCATAGACGACGGTCGCTTTGCCGAGTCGCACATCGGGCACGATCGTGCGAGCCGTACCTATGCCTTTCGCACATTTCTTAATCATGGCGTGCGCCTTGCGTTCGGAACCGACTGGGAGGTAGCGCCGCTCGACCCGCTGCTTACTGTCTACGCCGCCGTAACCCGTGCCACGCTCGATGGAAAGAATCCTAACGGTTGGTTTCCTGAACAAAAACTCTCGGTCGCCGAGGCGATCGAAGCTTATGCGATGGGGTCCGCATATGCCGAATTTCAAGAGAATGAAAAGGGGTCGATCACTCCCGGAAAATTAGCCGATATGGTCCTTCTGAGTGATGACCTCTTTTCTATTGCACCCGATAAAATTCGCGACGTCCGGATCTTGAAGACGTTCGTGGGCGGTAAGGTAGTTTTTGATTCAGCAACTTCGAGCCAGAAATACCCTCATTAGTCGGGTCGTCGATTATTACAGAAGTTAACGAGACGCGTGGGGCTTACCAGCAGAGGGCGAGCGCCCGAGATTGCGCGTGCCCGTCTTTCTTTTCTGAGTATTGATTTCTTACCAGGATCGGTCGAAGCTAGTCTTTGTCCAGATACTCCTCGGGAACGTCATCCTCAGACACCTCACGTGTATGCACTTCCCGCGTGTCCTGATCGTCGGCTTCCTCCACTCCCGCTACCGCGCCCGCTTCAAAGACGTTTCCTTCTTCAACCAACTCATCGACACTCTCCGAATCCGCCTGAGCGGCGCGCGACAAACCTTCTAAGTCTCCCGATTGCCCAAAGGCACCAGTGCCTTCTCTGGCCGGAGAAGACTCCAAACGTTGAGCGCTCCGCATTGGAGATCTCCTCTTGCGAGTCGAACTTCCTTTCGACGATTTCGTTTTCAATTGTTTCTTTTTGGCCATCTTCTTCGGAGCTACTGCCTTTATTTTGCGCGAGGCTTTCTTTGCCTGCTTGGAGGTAGTCTTTTTTGATTTTGGCTGGCTGGTCTTGCTCTTTCGTTTCTTGGACGGCATGGCGGCAGTTTACCACCTATGTCCTGCCTCAGCGTGGCCGCACAACGTATAATTGCGCCCACTCACGCCTTTAACCTCGGGCAGCTCTAGCGAACGGGTTTTCTCACGAAATAGCAGGTTCTCCGCAGCAGTTTCTCAGCATCCTCGCAATTCACGGGATCTGCAATCCCTAGAACTATGTAGGATTCCACCCCTGCCGCTGATCTGGCCAGTGGATCGGTTCGTCGGACTAGAACCTGAGGTTAGGTAGCACGGGGAGTCCATCACGACGGAGGCTTATCGGTCGGCATCGGCTCTCCCACTGTTGCCGTAGCACCTGTTTTTCGCTGCGGATTCGCATCGCGCTCCGAAATGGCCACGCTTTACAGAGATTTTTTACCGGATCATTGCTTCATCTTTGTATATAGAGATCCGTGATAATCGCGGCCAATGAATGTGCAGTTTCAAATAAAAAAGCGGCCGGGATG
>DATJWZ010000686.1:0-1506 GCA_035500795.1 Candidatus Eiseniibacteriota bacterium
CTCATTTCGCGCGGAGGAGGAGGACTGGGACGCTGATGCGGTGCTGGACTTTGCTGGCAGTTGTGCCGAGGAACAAGTCTGCCAAGAAACGGTGGCCGTGTGTGCTCATGGCAACGAGGTCGCAGCCTTTCTTCTCGATCCATTTGATGATCTGGTCGGCAGGTTCGCCGTAGGCAAGTTCGGCATCGGTGGGAATGTCCTCGGCCTGCATCTCCGCCTGGACCTTGTGGAGATAAGCGGTGTCTTCGACGATTTCGCGACTGACGGCGTCAGGGCCGTACGTGCGGGCCGCCCATCCGTCGGCGACGTGGAGCAGGACTAGACGGCTGTGGGCCAGTTTGGCCAGGCGTTTGACGTGTTCGATGATGGCCCGGTCGCTTGTGGTGCCATCGAGAGTGACGAGAATTTTGTCGTACATGAATGTCCCGGGGCTAAAGCCCCGATTGTTTTTGCGTCTAACGCGGCGCTAAAGCGCCGCGCTTCCACCACTCGCCGCATCGCGATTCCAAAGCTGGCGATGCAGTTTCAATGCACACCTGCAATCAGCTGCCATGCCGTCTTAAGAGAGTCTGGAAGGCCGTAGATGTCCATGGCGGTGATCAGGATAGCACTGGCCCAGCCGGCTGCCAGCAAGAACATCCCGTTTTTCCATTTGCCCATACGGATTTGGGAACTGGTGAAATGCAGCAGAGGGAACATGGCAAATGGGAGTTGCAGAGCGAGGACCACCTGGCTGAGCGTCAAAAGATCGGTGACGCTGTTGTCGCCCCGTAAACCAATGATCAACACCGCGGGCAGAATTGCGAGTGAGCGCGTGATAAGCCTTCGCACCCAGGGCTTGATGCGCCAGTGCATGAAGCCTTCCATGACGACCTGGCCGGCGAGTGTTCCTGTGATGGTGCTGCTTTGGCCGGCGGCGAGCAGCGCAACCGCGAAGAGAGTGCTCGCAGTCACCGTACCTAATAACGGTGCGAGGGTTAGGTAGGCGACGCGGATCCAGTCGCTGTCGGGGCGGAAGGGGACGAACTTTCCCCCTGGAACCATGATGCCCGACTTGCCGAAGAAGACGGTGGCAGCTAAGACCATGATGGCGGCGTTGACGAAGAACGCGACTGTGAGCGCGACAGTTGAATCGATGGTGTTGAACTGGAGCGCGCGACGGATCGAGGAGTCGTCTTTTTGCAGACGACGGCTCTGCACGAGAGCCGAATGCAGGTACAGATTGTGGGGCATGACCGTCGCGCCGATGATGCCAATGGCTACGTAGATCATTCCAGACTGACGGAGGGTAGGAACGAGAAATGAGTGCCCGAGTTCCAGAAAGCTGGGCCGAGTCTCGGGAAGGACAAAAATCTCAATGAAGTAGCAAGCGGCGATGGTGGCGACGAGCACCAGGACGACAGCTTCGATCGTGCGCATACCGAAGCGCTGGAGCCCGAGGAGGAGAAGAACATCGAGGCCAGTGATGATCACGGCCCAAAGCAACGGAATGTGAAACAGCAGATT
>DATJWZ010000687.1:0-5412 GCA_035500795.1 Candidatus Eiseniibacteriota bacterium
GTTAAGAGGTAGTTGGGACTCCGGCCGGTCCTCGAGGCCAAGCCGGCGGCGCAGGTCGACCGCCATAACAATTTGCCCGCGGAGATTGATCAGCCCGCGGATCACGTGCGATACCAGCGGGACACGGGTCATCTCCTGGTAGCGGATGACTTCCTGCACCTGCTGAACCGGTACGCCGAAGAACTCGTCCTTTACAAAGAAAGTGCAGAACTGTTGTAGACTCTCCACCGCTTCTCTCCTTACGCCGGAAGTCCCGCCGTTGACGCACCTGCGGCGCGAATTCCAGCCTGCAGCTGGCCGCCATCGGCTGCGGCGATCAGCCCGGCAACGTCCAGAATGTCAGTGACTCTCTTCTGAATGACAGCCGAGCCCATCACCCCTCGGCGGCCACTCTGCGGCTGCATGACAAACGATTCTTCCACGATGTCCAGAATGCGATCGACCACCAGGCCGACGCTCCGCCCCTTATCGGCGTACACCACTACGTGCAGCGACTCCTGCTCGGTGTCCAGAATTGTTTGGTGCCCGCTCTCAAGCACCTCAGAAACATGGATCAGGGGCATGATCTGCCCGCGGTACTGCACGACCTCATGGTCGGCAGCAATCTCGACGTCATTGCGCGGGAACTCCTCCAGCCGCGCTACAAGGCCCAGGTCGATGGCCATCCTGCCGCTGTCCCCATGCTGGAACACCAACACGGCGCGCTGGCTGGCCTCAGCGCCTGAAGACTTGTTTTCGTCCTTCTCCGTTACGGCCCTGTCTCGGATTTCTCCAACTACCTTGGCACGCTGCGCCAGCCCCAGTACGTCGAGAATGAGCGCTACTTTGCCATCGCCCATGATGGTGGCACCGGCATAGGTATTGATACTTTTCAACTGCTTGCTGAGTGGCTTGACCACAATTTCTTCCGTGTCATTGATTTCGTCTACGACAAGACCGAACTGGCGATCGTCGGCCTGAAGAATGACAATGTTGACGCCTTCCGACTCCTGGATCCGGGTGCGGTCGCTGTCGCAATTAACATTGAACTCGCGGTTTAGGTACACAAGCGGCAGCAGTTTTCCCCGCAACCGGTGAACGGGCGCTCCGCGCACCACTTCGATCCCCGCTTGCGCATGTTTCCCTTCCAGTCGCACTAGTTCCAATAAACTGACCTGCGGGATCGCGTACCGGTCGCCGGCGCTGGTCACGATCAATGCAGGAATGATGGCCAAAGTCAGCGGAATCTTCATACGCACCGTGGTGCCCTGACCCCTTTTCGATTGCACGTCGACCACTCCGCCAATCTTTTCGATGTTGGTTTTCACCACATCCATGCCGACACCGCGGCCGGAGACGTTCGTCACTTTTTCCGCGGTGGAAAAGCCCGGCAGGAAGATGAGGTTGTTGATCTCGCGCTCGCTCATGTGCGATGCCTGGTCCGTTCTCACCAGGCCCTTCTGCACAGCCTTATCGCGGATCTTCTCGTGATTAAGACCTGCCCCATCGTCGGTAATTTCGATATTGACCTGCCCACCCTCATGAAAGGCCCTCAAGCAAAGGCGTCCGACCGGATTCTTTCCTGCGGCCCGGCGCTGATCGGGACACTCGATGCCATGGTCAACGGCATTGCGAATCAGGTGGGTAAGAGGGTCTTTGATTGCCTCGATAATGGTCTTGTCCAGCTCGGTTTCCTTGCCCTCCATCTCGATTTGAACCTGTTTGCCGCATCCCAGGGCCACATCTCGCACCGTGCGCGGAAACTTGCTCCAGATGTTTCCGATCGGCTGCATGCGGGTCTTCATGACGCCTTCCTGGAGTTCGGTGGTAATGAGGTTCAGGCGCTGGCTGGTGGCGATGAGCCCGTTTTCTTCAGTCGCATTGGAAGCCTGCAGGATCTGGTTCCGCGCCAGCACCAACTCGCCCACAAGATTCATCAGCTGGTCGAGCAGGCTGACATCGACCCGAATCGTGCTGTCAACAGCGGATTGCCCTCGCGCTTGCTGTTGGGTTTTCAAGGCATCAACAATGTCCTGGGGCTTGACCGCTCCCTTTTCTACCAGGATTTCGCCGATCCGCCGCGGGTCTCCGGCGCCCTGCTGCTCGGCGGCCTCATCAACATCCGTGCTACTTGCCGCGCCTCTGGCGATCAGAATTTCCCCCATGTTGGGGACGGACTGGTTTGTGTCCGCAGCCCTCGGTTCGTCGTTGATGGCCGGCTGCGCCGGTTTAACTGGGGCATCCTCCGGCTTGGCAAGCAGCTTCGTCAGGGTTGCAATCAGCTCGCGGTCATCCCGCTCGCCTTCATTCCCATTTGCCTCGATGTTGCGCAACATCTGCCGGGTGGCATCAACCATGGCGAGCATCGCCGTCGTGATCTCGGGCGTCAGCGTGATCAACCCGTCACGGAGACGCGCCAGCAGGCTTTCACCTGCGTGCGTGACTGCTTCCAGACGATTAAAGGCAAGAAAGCCCGATGTGCCCTTAATCGTGTGAATGGTGCGGAAGATATCGGCCAGAGTGTCGCGGTTGGCCGGATCCTTTTCGAGGACAATCAAATGCTGATCCAACCGGTCGAGGTTTTCATAACTCTCGATTAAGAATTCTTTTACGATCTCTGCGTCTTCGCCCATAAATGTTACCGATTCCCTCTTGTGGGTTAGCTACCTTGCAATCGCTGCTATTGCCCTTTGCCACGAAAGCAGAGTTCTTCGCTCGCCTGATTTCCTCATCGGTCAACAGACGATGCACTTTATGGGCAAAACTGGATTAAGTTGGATTTAGATCGGAACGATGGGTCGCGTCCACACGACGCAGAGTTACAGGCAGGCCCTTCAGCCTACTGGAGATGAGGGCGTACTCGGACTGTGTAGATGCTTCTACCGAGAGTAGGCGACGCGTATACCACAGCGCACTGGCGTCGTCCAAAACATTTAGGATTGAGGCGTAGAGCTCAAAGCCCGAAAGTTCTTCCGTTCAGTCCGCAGCCATTCCCTGCGCTTCTGCTTCAACTGGCGGGGGCAAGAATTCGCCTTCGCGTTTCTCTCCCCGAAGCTCCGCTTCGAGCGCGGCGAGTTGCGCTTCAATGTCTTGCTCGGCTTTGCGTTTGCGAATAACTTCCTCGCGATAGCGGCGGAGGAAGTAGTCGATCGTCTCGACTCGGATCCGGATCGAACCAGTCGGCTTATTTTCGTCGAGATCCTTGAAGCAGAAGTACGGCGTGCCTGACTGCTCGATGATGCCTTCGATCACTCCGTAGATTGGGGCGTCGTGACCGCACTTGAAACTTGAAATCTCGAGAGCAACAAGGTTGGGATGGCGAGCCGTAAACTTCGCCGCCCATACTTTGTGGTTGGTGCTGCAGGAGTAGGAATTCTTCCACGCGTCAGTAATGTCGAGCGGACTGCTGACGACCCCGGCACGTACTTCGTCGCCGAATAAACGCTCCAGCAGGTCTTCATCAATTGGCAGAGTGTTCTGCGAGAAGATCGGATATCCCAGCTTTTGGAACTCGTCGAGAATCTCGTGATTCAAACCTGGATCGTGATGATACGGCCTGCCCAGCATGACGATGCCGATGCGATCCTCGCGCTCGAGTTGATCGAGGACCTCGCGAGCTTTCCGACGGATCCGTGTCTCGTAATCCTGCAATGCGGCAAATCCGGATTCGATGGCTCGTTCATTCTCCTCGAGGGAGAGGCCGAGAACTGGCTGAAACGCTTGCAGCATCTGATGAGCAAACAGTTTTCGATCCGCAAAATTCAGCACCGGATCGATGTACTTCACATTGTGCTCGGCAAACACGTCGTTCTCTTTGGTGAACGCGGCCTTCACCGTCTCAGGCGTCGCAGTCACGGTCGGGCACGCATTCGTGCCGACGATCTTTTGCAAAGGCGAGTGCAGCACGTCATACATCGGGAAGAAGATCGCGTTCAGTGGTTTCTTGCGATGCTTCTCCTGAATCAGGTTGTAGACGTGCGAGATCCCGATCTTCGCCGGGAAGCACGGATCGATCGCGCCACGGCTTGCCCCTGCCCGGTAAAGTTCCGAACTCGTGTAGTCGGAATAAATGACATTTTCCGGCTGCACACCCAGGCTCTCGAAATAGGCGTTGAACAACGGCGCATATGTATAGATGTTCAAGACTCGTGGAATGCCGATTCGAATCTTGCTTCGGCTCTCCATCAGAGCGTGCCGTTCTTTATCGCCCTTGCGCCAGCCAGCCCAACCCTTAGTCGGAAGCGGGTCAGATACGCTCTTAGCGTTGGTCGGACGGAATACGTCTTTCGACGCATAGTCGACAAAGTTCGGATGCTGCGCGCGAATCGCGTCGAGTCCCGCCTTGATGTCTTTCATGTCGTTGACATCTTCGACGGTGCCTTTTTCGCAAGTCGCGATGATCAAGCGCTGCTCGCCGTGCATCAGTGGAACCTTCGTGACCTTCTGGATCGGCACGAAACTCATGTCGTTCTTGGGAGCAGTGCGGATGTCGATGAACGTTCGCAAGCAGTCGTTCTTGCAGAAGTGGCAGCGCGTGTCTTCGTTGCGGGTGGTGCGGTACTCGATCTTGCGCACGGCATCGAGCCCAACGAACGTGGTCTGCTGCCCATTGCGCCACAACCGTAATGATTCCTGTGCGGCGCCGATCGCGCCAGATTCCCCACAATGCTCGTGAACAATAATTTCGGGCTTCTTGCCGGTCGCACGGAAGCTGTTGCGAATGAAATCAACTTCCGCCTTGACAACCGCAAGATTATTCTGCGTACCGCCTTGCAGCACGAAGCGAGAGCCGAGAGCCGCCAGGTTCGGGATGCTGGCAACGTACAGGAAGACGTTCTTCGGCAGCACAGCCGCGAGCCCAGCAAGAATTTCTTCCGCGCGCCAACCCTGGCGCTGGAAATTCACGATGTCCGATTGCATGAAAACCGCGCAGCCATAGCCGAATACGGGCATTGCTTGAGCCGAGAATGCCAGATCGGCATATTGATTGACGCTGAGTCCGAATCCTTCCGCGGTCGATTGCAGGAAGTATCCATTTCCCGCCGAACATTGCGTGTTCAGTTTGAAATCCTTTACGCGGCCATTGTGCAGGATGATGATCTTGATGTCCTGCCCGCCCACATCCACGATCACATGCGGATCTTCGTAAAACTTCAGGGCCGATTCCGTATGTGCGACAGTTTCCACCAGTGCCACATCAGCGTTCAGTACGTCTTTCAGAATGTCCTTCGCGTATCCGGTCGTCGCCACGCCGAGTACTTCGAGCTTGGCATTCTGTTTTTCAACCTGCCCGCGCAGGTTCTCGAACATCTCAATCGTGTCCTGGATCGGATTGCCGTTCGAGAGTTGGTAGGACTTACAGAGAATGTCGCCGTTCTCATCGAGCAGCACGGCTTTCGTGGAAGTCGAACCACCGTCAATCCCGATGAATCC
>DATJWZ010000688.1:0-2804 GCA_035500795.1 Candidatus Eiseniibacteriota bacterium
CAAGGATAGATCGCTCCGAATTCCCGCAAATGTTTCCACGCCGCCAGATAATAAGTCCTGCGCTCACTTTGCGTGTACGGTCCAACGGCGCCGCCGCAATCGGGCCCTTCCTGCCACGAAATCCCCAACCAGTGCAGGTCCTCGATCATTGCATCGACGAATTGAGCGCGACACCGCTGTTGATCCAAATCTTCATTCCGCAGGATTAGCGTCCCGCGGCGTTCAGCGGCTCTCTGCGCTGCAATCCAGAAGGTCCTAGCATGTCCAAGATGAAGCAGTCCTGTAGGCGAAGGCGCCAATCGGCCGCGATAAGGCCTCAACATTTCGCGTTCCGAGGAATGGGTCACGTCGTTAAGCGATGGCTAGCCGCAGAGGATCGGCAATGAACTCTGTTGCGGCGTATTCGATGTGGAGCACCCGTCTGGGCGTCTCTGCATGTGACTTCGATGATGCATGAACCAGCAAGGGCCGCATCGCTACCGCTCCGCCCTTGGCGGCAGCACAGTCAACCGGCGTGATCCGAACCGCCAAATCACGAATGCCCTCATCGCTCAACACACCCGATGTATGCGACCGGGGCAATACCCGCAACGGACCATTGTCAGAACTTGAGTCATCCAGATGGACGCGCAATGCCAGGACCTGCGAGAGCACTCCAGCCGGCGCGTGCGCGTAGACAATTTTCTCTTTCACAGACCACGGCCCCCACCCTTGCACATCCATCCGCTCTCGAAGGGGCAGTGCCGTGTCCTGATGCCAGACCACGAGCCAGTTCGATGCTGGGGATTTGTCGAAAAGAGTGGCGCGAAAAGGAAATGCCTTGCTCCCCAGAACTTCGCAAGCGAGGTCCGCCAACAGCGGATTCGCCGCAAGATTCGCGACCGGGTCGAACCGCAGGGCATGGCGAACACCAGCCCGCCCTCGCGGCGCTGAATAACAATCGACTTCGTGCAAAAAGCGATCCACAGACTCCGGCGAAAACAACCCCGGCAGAATCGCAAATCCACGTTCCTCGATAACCTGATGCATCCCCATATCGCTACCGCGCGGCACCACGCGGCGCCGGATTTTCCAGTACTTTTTCCGGCGTGATTTGCAGCATCGATCGTCCACCGACGTGCACGAAGCTCAGTTCCCGGGCGGCCAGAAGCGCGTTGACTGCCTCTTTGATCTTTGAGCGTGCCACAAAGTTTCCGAAGAAGACTTCGAGTTCGGATTGCTCGACCGCGATCACACAATCCAGATATTTCGAAACCAGTGCCGACAGCGCCTCAGGAACGGAAAGCTGCACTCCTTCTTTTACCTGATCCGGAGCCCAGCGATAGACCAGGTCCCACACTGATCCCTCACTCGCACTGTAGTCCACACGTGTAAGACGGAGCTTCGACCACAATTCTCCGAGGGCTTTGTCGAGGGCGGCGGTTGAGAGTCCGCCGCCAAGTCTCTCCAGCAGCTTCTGTTTTGATAACGCTCCGTCGCGCTGGATCACGGCGAAGGCGTCGCTTGCCAATTGTGAATACAGAGATCGCGTGCCGGCCTTTGGCGGCTGCTTGGGGTTGCGCTCTCCCATGAGCGCATAGAAATAAGGAAACACTGAGGCGGCCACGAGGAAGCCGTTGTTCTCTTCGAAGAGGTTGGCTTCGAATGCTGTCTTCTCGCGCAGAAGACGCACCATCAATTCGGTGGCTTCCGCCGCTCGCGGATCTTTGAAGGCATGTCGCCACTCCGGCAATCGGTCATCGGATCCGAAGAACGCCCCGATGAATGTGGGCACCAGCAGCGCCGGGCGTTGCGGATACATGAAGCACATCCCGACATCTTCCAAAAATGCACGCGCCGACTCGATCGTCCGGACGGCCTTGCCGTCGAGCCGCCACTTCTCGCGCCGCAGTTGTTGAAGTTCGAGATCGGTCATAAATCGGCTATGAGGAATGAGCTGTGAGCGATGAGTAACCAAAACCAAGAGCTGAGAGACTCATTGCTCATCGCACACCGCCCCGCCGCTAGATTCTTTTAAACGCCTTCTGAATATCCTTTACAGAATATCGCAGGACAACCGGCCTTCCATGCGGACATGACATTGGATGGTCGGTTTTGGCCAATTCCACCAGGAGCCACTCCATTTTGTTTTGCTCGAGCGGCATGTTTACCTTGATAGCTGCGTGGCACGCGATCGAGGCCGCAATGCGCGTACGAATTTTTTCCAGGTTGAGCGACTGCTCTTCACTGGCGAATTGATCGAGTAACTCGTGCAGCATGTGCTCGACTGCGCCTGCCTCGACTCCAGCTGGAGCGATCTTTACGGCGACACTGCGCGCGCCGAAGGGTTCGGCCTCGAATCCGTTTCTCGTGAGTTCGTCAGAAATCTCCTGAAATACAGCTTGCTGTGCGGGGGATAGTTCCAGCACGATCGGCATGAGAAGCCGCTGGCTTTCCACCCTCATTGCAGCGCGCTGTTTCACAATTCGTTCGAATAGTACACGTTCGTGGGCGACGTGCTGATCGATGATCCAGAGACCGTCTTCATTCACCGCCAGGATGAATGAGTTGCGTATCTGGCCGAGCGGCCGGAGTGTGCCGAGTGCTGACAGCGTCGGCTCTTCTTCGCTGACGTCGAGTGCGGGAGAGCATCCGTGATCGGGCGCGTGATCGAACCGCTGCGAATCGAGTGTTGGTGCGAAGTTGGGCGCAAGAGGAGCAGACTCCAATCCGCGCGCTACCGGAATCGCAGCATTGGCCTCCACTGCGATGCCACCTTCAAATTGAAGACGAGCCGAGATCGGCGGCTGGGCCGAGGCTTGTAA
>DATJWZ010000689.1:0-2458 GCA_035500795.1 Candidatus Eiseniibacteriota bacterium
GCTGATCGCGAAGTAGTTGGAATCGTACGCGTCCGCGTGAGCCAGTGTGTAGTGCGTGAGGAATTGCAGACCATGCGAGAAGCGATGGTCCACTTTCACCTGCAACGCGTGATAGATGCTGTTCGCATCGTTGCCAAGATAGTTCCCTTGATCGGTCGAGCAGCAGGTAAGCTGGTCACCAGGTAGCACGCCTGTCAAACCGCACTGCGCCGCTGTCACTGAGCAATCCGAGTAGGTGAACTTGTTGTAGTACGGACGGCGCTGCGCCTGCGGCACACCCGTTGCAAAACCAACCACTGAGGGTTGATTCACGTTGTAGGTGTTGCCAGTACCTGCGAATACGTTGGTGCCCTTGTTGCCAATGTAGGCTACTTCAATGTCAGTGGCGCTATTGATCTGCCGCTGCACCGTAGCATTCCATGCATCAAGCGTTGGCAAGCGCTGGTACGTTGGACGGATGTGCGGCTGTAGGTTACCCGCGGGACCATTGAGCGGCAGCAAGCCGTTCGACGGAACCGTTGGGAATACGAAGATCGGCGGGCCCTGGTCAAGCTTAAACGCGGGAATGTTGTTATTAGTTGCATTTGCGTTGACGTTGACCGCCGCCACGTTCTGTGCCGCAAGCACCGGAAGGTTCTGCGTCACGGCGTGGCCAAAATTCGATCCAAACACGCCCATGTCGAAGCTGCGGCCGTAGCCGAGACGAACGACCGTCTTCTGATTGATCTGGTACGCTGCTCCTAAGCGAGGTGCAAAATAGCTCCACTTATTGTCGATGTTGCCGTTCATGCCGATGCCATCATATCCAGCAACACGGTCGTGCCCATCGCCCAATTTGATGTTCGTGAATCCGCCGTTGCCTTTCCCGTTCACGTACTCGGGGAAGTAGACCTCCCAACGGAGTCCATAGTTCACGGTCAATTTCTGAGTAGCGCGCCAGGTATCCTGCGCGTAGTAGAACATTCGATGCTGACGCTCGGCAGCGTTAACGCTGGTGCTGACGTACCGACCGAGGTTCGTAACGTCACCCAGCATGAATGTTGCCCAATCTAATCCACCCTGGCCGGTCGCTAGGTTCGGAGAACCGTCCTGCACTCCACCCGACGTTGCCAAGTGGCTGAAGGCGTAGACGCCAGTTCGGTTGGAGTCACTCGGCACACGCAGGTTCTGTGCATAACGAACGTCCGCTCCGAACTTAAATTGGTGGTTGCCTTTCATTTTTGTGATGTTAGCGACCCACTGGAACTGTTGCTCGCTTTCGATCAGCGGACAGTTGCAGCGCGCCACACCGAGACCATCACCAAAATTTGACCCCACGCCGTCCATGTCGAACTCACCCAAACCTGAGGTGAATTTGTCGCCCATGTTGGCGTTCGGGATGCCAAAAGCGGTCATCGCGGCTTTGCCCGAGTCGGGTTTGTCCGTCATTGGGTTGTACTTGAAATAACCAAAGCGGAAGTCACCGAGCAGAGAGGAACTGAACGTTTTGGTAACGCCAGTCGCCAAGCTGTAGTTGTGAACATTGGAACTGCCCGCGAGACCACCGGGGCCGTATCCGACACCGCCCACCGCGCCCAGACTCGGGGCGCCAGACAGCGAGAAGTAATTCAAGCTGAAGCGCCCGAAAACGCTCATGCTCTGGCTCGCCGCGTAATCAATTCGCGTGTCGAAGCTGTTCTGATTATAGGGACCGGCACCCGCTCCAACGAAGTTCGTCGTCGGACCGCCAGCAGTAGGTGCAGGAAATGCGGCCAGCATGTTCATGGCTGCAGCGGACATTGCGCTGACAGGGATCTGAAACGGTGTCGGGCACGCTGCCTGGTTTATCGCAAGGTAGCTTGCACTAGTGGTCGGGCCTACGGGAACAAATTCCGGATTCGAACCGCAGAATGCTGAACGTCCGGAACCGTCTAAAGCAGTTGAACTCCTCGGATCGTAGAGGAAATTGGACGGGTCACCCAATTTTCCGTTTCCGATTTTAGAGGCGTAGTCACTGAAATCGCAGTTCGTGCCGGTCAGTGTGCAGGTACTCTGCAACAACGCTGTCGGGATCGATTCCTGGTTGCTGATACCGTTCTTCTGTCGCGTAGTCTGGTAGTCAGCGAAGAAGAACAACTTGTTCTTGATAATCGGACCGCCGATCGTCCCGCCGAATTGCTGCCAACGCGAAGAGGGGATCAGCCGTCCCGTAACCGGGTCGGGGTTAAATTGAGTAAACGGATCGCGAGCCGCGGTTGCATCCGTACGCCGGAACCAGAACGCGCTTCCGTGAATGTCGTTACTACCCGACTTCGTCTGCACGGTTACGACGCCAGCTACCGCTTTACCAAACTCCGCGTCATAGTTCCCAAGCGTAATTTTCGTTTCTTGGATCGCATCGAGGTTCGGATTCACCACGATGATCCCAAGAATAGGATCCTGATTGTCGGTTCCGTCGAGTTCGAATGCGGTTCCGCTG
>DATJWZ010000690.1:0-20429 GCA_035500795.1 Candidatus Eiseniibacteriota bacterium
CTTCCCCCGAATCCTGCCGACTGCATCGACTGCCGCGAGATATCGGCTGTCGAGGCGATACCCTGCATGCGCAGCTTGAAGTCATCGGCGTTCGAGGCGTTTTCGAGAGCCGTTTCGTAGTTGACCAATCCTGCCTGGAACAGATCCCAGAGCGACTGGTCAAACGTCTGCATGCCGTACTGCGAGGTGCCGGACGCGATCGCGTCACGAATCGAGCGCGTCTTTTCCGGGACGAGAATACATTCGCGAATGAAGGCGGTATTGATCGCCACTTCGACAGCGGGAACGCGGCCTTCCGCGTCGCACCGCCGGACCAACCGTTGGCTGACGATGGCGCGCAACACTGCCGCCAGCTGCATACGAATCTGCTTCTGCTCGGGCGGCGGGAAGATCGAGATGACGCGGTTGATGGTTTCAACGGCGTCCAAGGTGTGCAATGTTGAAAACACCATATGGCCAGTTTCGGCCGCGTGGAGGGCAGTCTGGATGGTTTCGAGATCTCGCATTTCGCCGACCAGGATCACGTCGGGATCCTGACGGAGAGAAGCTCGAAGGGCCGCGCCAAACGATGGCGTATCTACTCCAATTTCGCGCTGATTGACGTAACCCTTCTTGTCGCGGTGCAGGAATTCGATCGGGTCCTCGATGGTAACGATGTGTTCAGCGCGCGACGAATTCACGCGATCGACCATTGCGGCCAGCGTCGTCGACTTACCGGAACCAGTCACGCCCGTGACGAGCACAAGCCCGCGAGGCATGTCGCAAATCTGCTCCACGACCTTGGGCAGGAAGAGTTCGTCCAATGCGCGAATCTTGGTGGGAATGACGCGTAGGACTAGTCCCACGTTCCCGCGCTGCTGGAAAATGTTCACACGGAAGCGGCCCAGGCCAGCAACGCCGTAGGCCATATCGATTTCCGTGGTCTCTTTGAATTTCTGCTTTTGCCGCGCCGACATCATGCTGAAAGCCATATTCAGCATGTCTTCCGCGCTGATTCGGGGCTGATCGGTCAGCGGCTGTAGTTCGCCGTCAATGCGAAGGTGCGGATAGTTTCCCACCTTCAAATGCAAGTCGCTGGCTCGCCGTTCGGTCGCTATGCGTAGCAGATCATCAATATTCATGCGGAGTTTTTCCCATCGAATGCCAGACGGGACTCAGCCTGGACCTTCTCTCAGCATCATCGCCCGAATCGTCACCCCACCCAAGATGACCTTGGTAATTGACCTAAAATGCGAATCCGGCCACTCCCTCCGGTTCTGCCACAAAACAAAAAGGCCGCCCAGAAAGGCCCAGAAAGGGCGGCCTGCAGCTTATCGAACACCTAAGCCGCGGTCTCCGCCGGAGCCGCTGGCACGAACGGTTCGTCATAGCTACCGCCGTAGATCGACGGCACCTTCGCTCCCATCGGCCGCAAATACGTCGCCAACTCTCCGCGGTGATGGATGCTGTGGTTGTTCAGGAAACCAAGATATGCCACAGCTGGCAAATTGAAGACGCCGAAAAACTCAACCGGCGTGGTCAGTTGCTCGGGCGTCAAGGCTTGAACGCGCTCGATTCCGCGTTTCATGTTTTCGTCGTACCAGGCCACGACTTCCGCTGAAGTCTCTGGCTTGTGCTCAGGTGATTCCATCTTGAATTGCAGATCAGCGATGCCATCGAGAAACTGCACATCTGTATTGGCGATGTGCCACGCCAGTTCTTTAGCGGTGCGGGCGTTCGGGTCGGGACGATATTCGGATTTCGCGTCAGGCACAGCGCCGATGACGCGTTTCGTGATTTCCGCTTCGCGTGCGATGCCGTCAAGCATCAGGGCGCGCAATCCAGCAGCAAATTCCGGAGTCAGAGCTTGGGACATACTTCCTCCTTATAACTGTTTTGTTATTTTCCGGGCAGAGAAGCCAAAGGGCGCGGTCCCTTGAAAGGCCGCGCCCCAAGCTTGAATTGACGCTGGAATTATACTCCGACGGGCTGCTTGCTGCGCACCGGCACCGGCGTGAGCCAGCCGTGACGGTCGTTCTTCTCTCCACGCACAATGGCGTAGAACTCCTTTTGCAGTGCTTTCGTGATTGGACCCATCCCGCCCTTGCCGATCTTGATCTTGTCGACCGACCGGATCGGCGTGACCTCCGCCGCCGTGCCGGTGAAGAAGACTTCGTCCGCGATGTACAGCATCTCACGAGGAATCATTTGTTCGACTATCGGAACGTTCAGGTCGCGCGCGATCTGCAGGATTGAATCGCGCGTGATCCCCGGCAGCACCGAGTTTCCCAGCGGCGCCGTGATCAGCTTGTCGCGATGCACGATAAACAAATTCTCGCCTGACCCTTCGCTGACGAATCCATTCTTGTCGAGCGCGATGCCCTCCACATATCCGTTCGCGATCGCTTCCATCTTGATGAGCTGCGAGTTCATGTAGTTCGCGCCGGCCTTGGCCATGGCAGGCAGTGTGTTCGGAGCCAGGCGCGTCCATGACGAAACGCAAACGTCCACGCCTTCGCCGTCGCCGCTCAGATATTTGCCCCACGGATAATTCACGATGTAGATCTCGACCGGGCAGTTCAGCGGATTCACACCAGCATCGCCGTATCCACGAAACACGATCGGACGGATGTAGCATGGCCAGGCGCCATTGTGACCGACAGTCTCGAGCATCGCACGGACGAGTTCGTCGCGTGTGAATGCCAGTTCCATCCGATAGACCTTGGCCGAATCCACCAACCGCTGCATGTGTTCTACGGCGCGGAAAATCGCCGGTCCGCTGGGCAGGTCGTAGCATCGGATGCCTTCGAACACCGACGAGCCGTAGTGCAGTACGTGCGACATCACGTGTACGGTTGCGTCGTCCCAGTTGATCAGTTTTCCGTTGTGCCAGATCTTGTCGGTCTTGGTGATGGCCATCGAGACTCCTTACGAGTGATGAAGTAGCAACGAGGCGGAGCCTTCCTCCGGCAGGGAAATCGAGGCGCGAACCCAACCCACGTTACAGATCATTATAGCCGAGGGGCTTGGACGGCCGGCTTCGAGCCCCAGAGGGATTTCCGCGCATTTATTGCCGGCTTTCCTTGGAGTGTGTCTCCAGTAGACGTTTCGTCAGCAGTACCATCCCAAAGATCTGGGTCCACTCGGAAACGATGTTTCCCACGACCTGCCCCCATTTTGAGTTTGGATCGGAAATCGCGAAGAGCCAGATCCAGCCAATGCCAGTCACCGCGAGAAAGATCGTCAAAGAGTGATCTCGCAGGAATTCCAAAAAGGGCCTGAGCCAATGGCGTGGCGGGCGCCGGCTTTCGGCCGACCCAACTTCAAAGAAAAACTTGGTAGCTAACACGGTGACAAGCAGTCCGGTCCAGTCGGCAATCGCGTTCCCAAAGAATGAGCCAAGATGGGTGCTCGGATTGGACCGGGAATAGAGAACGATCCAGGCCAGAAGAATAAAAGCGGCAACGATGCTCAGGGAATGTTTGTGCAGAAAAGACCTTCTGCGGCGTGTGCTCATGGCACTTCGATGACAGAATTGGCGGCCGGGGCTGCTTTTGAACTGCTTCGATGTGATTAGCCGCCAAGCCCCTTGCACTGCTGGCGACACTGGGGTTCACAGAGAAAACCTTAGCTTCGCCATTTGAGTGTGGCTGGGCCCGACATCGGATGCTTCATTGGCTGGCCGCTTTGCTTTGCTTCGAGGTGGGCCGCTTTCAGTTGGAAGTACCATTTGGCCGGGCGGTCGGCATCATCGATCAGCATGAGATGCGGGTTGTGCTTGAGGCCTTCGGACTGCATCTCCATGGTGCGACGATCTTGTTCGACGAATTTTCCGAAGACAAATTTCAGCAGCTCGGGCACCAGAGGAACCCAACGGAACAGGTTCCAGGCAGCGACGACATCAATGCGGCATTGGCTGCGCGTGATCGGTGTCACCGTGGTCAGGCTCGAGAACCAGTACTTCCCTGCCCGAATCGTTTCGGTGCGAATGTTGGGAAGAACGAAATCGATAGTTGTGGAGATGGAGTCTGCATCTGCATAGAGGCGCAGGAGCTTGTAGGGCGCTGAGTTTGAGCTGGGCGTGTGCGCCGACATCCGGAAACCATTCGGAATAGGCTCGAAATTCTTCTGCTTTTCATGAATGCTGCGCTGCGAGCGCCACCACCACGCCTGGTGGACGAATGGCCCATGGGCGGGATCCATGAGCCCGATGATGCCATGGTCAATGCTCACAGGCATCTCAGCCTGAAGATAGGCAACTTTGTATTTTGAGCTGAACTTTTCAATTGTGGGAGACGGCTCGCAAACTTCGGGCGGTTTGCTGAAACCAGCGCCGGGAGGGGGCGGGTCTGGGATGTACACCCAGATGAAACCATCCTGCTCCTCGCAGGGATAACTACCGGCATAGATGCGATCGACTTTCATCGTCTGATCGGAAGTGAGTGATGGAATCAGCTGGCATTGGCCGTTGTGCACGTCGAACTGCCATCCGTGATACGGACATTCAAGATTCTCGCCATCGAACTTGCCAGAGTTGAGAGGCATGCCACGATGCGGGCAAGCATCGCGTAGAGCGAAGGGATGATTCTGGCGATCGCGCCCAATGACGAGAGGAATTTCCAGCAATGTCGCCTTGTGCAGTTGATTGCGGTGAACTCGATCCGCAGGCACGGCGCGATACCAGAAGCCAGTGAGCATCAGCGTGTCGGTGGCCTGGCGTTGCGGGAGATCGAGTTCGGGCATGAGAAAGTCCGATCGTTGGTTGACGATTTCTGCTTGTTGATTGAAAAGCTTATGCTAGCATCCGCTCGGCCTGCGACTGCGAGAAAAGCATTTCACCACAGAGGTCACAGAGGGAATCGGATTGATCGACATCTCAGGGCGGTTTCGGCGGCTCACACCAGTACAACGAAACACATTCATTGCCTGTTTTCTTGGGTGGTCGCTGGATGCGTTCGACTTTTTCATTCTGGTGTTCTGTATCCCGGCGCTGAGTACTCACTTTCAGGTACACGTCTCCACGATTGCCGAGGCTGTATTTTGGACACTCGCCATGCGTCCTCTGGGCGCCATTCTGTTCGGCATGATGGCCGACCGGTGGGGCAGGCGTCCAACGTTGATTCTGAACATCATCTGTTACTCGTTCTTCGAATTGGCCTCCGCGTTCGCACCAAATTTGCAGATCTTTCTAATTACACGTGCGTTGTTCGGAGTCGGTATGGGTGGCGAGTGGGGAGTTGGGGCTGCCTTAGCATTTGAGACTTTGCCCGTCGAAGGGCGTGGCTTTTTCTCCGGCCTCCTGCAGGAAGGTTACGTGGTGGGGTATCTGCTTGCGGCGCTCGTCTATGGCACGTTGTTTTCTTTCGTTGGCTGGCGAGGGATGTTTGTAATAGGTGCGCTTCCCGCCGTGTTAGTCATCTTCATATTGAACAAAGTTGAGGAGTCCCCTGCGTGGGTCCAAGGGCAAGTTTCGAGGGAACACGCTCGGCCCATTGGTAAAGATATTTGGTCGCACGCTGGAATTTTCGCGTTCCTGGTCGTACTTATGTTTGCCTTTAATTCATTCAGCCACGGAACACAGGACTTGTATCCGACGTTTCTGCAGAAGAATTTGAATTTTCCTCCGAAAACGGTCAGTCTCATCGCAGTGATCTACAGCATTGGTGCTCTGTTGGGAGGAATCTGCTTTGGAACTTGGTCGGAGCGCATCGGCAGAAAGAGGGCCATCGTGATTGCCGGAGTGCTGGCGATCCCAGTGATTCCATTATGGGCCTATTCGCATTCCGTACCAATGCTGGCAGCTGGCGGATTTCTGATGCAATTCATGGTGCAAGGCGCATGGGGCGTAATACCGGCTCATCTGAATGAGTTATCGCCGGCAGCCGTGCGGGGTACTCTGCCAGGATTTGCTTACCAGATCGGGAACTTGCTCTCGTCGCGCAATTCCGTAATCCAGGCGCGAGTTGCGGAATTCCGATATGGGGGGGACTTCGCGCCAGTCCTGGCGTGGACCGTTGTGATTGTCGCGAGCCTTGTGACGATCATCACATGGAGCGGCAGAGAGCGGAGCGGCGCCGACCTTTCGAAAACAACTTAGAAGAAGAATCGATTTTGTAGAGGCTGTGCAAGATTTGGCACATCGTCCTTATGGCACGGAAGTAGGATTGTCACGGGAACATTCCGATGGTACAGTAGTCGAAAAGCTCACGCCTTCGTTGATTCAATTCAATCGGGTCCCAGAGCATCGGCTTGCGCGAATGCGTGCACCTGAGGTAGCGCCACAATGAAGGATACCCTTATGAGTCCGGTACAAACCGGAGAGTCGTCTGAGCGGGAAAACTATGCGAACCGTAAGCTGATTCGCCCAACGCTGCCCCGCATCGAGAACCACAACCATGGCAATCACAACGCCGCTCCAGCGCCTGTACAAGAGCGACGCCCTGAGCGTCACGATCGGCCCGAACGAGGTGAGCGTCCCATGGGACCGAGTGGCGGTAAGAAATTGGCTCCTCCAGAGACCACGAACGCCGAGAATTTCTACTATCAAAAACAGATGCAGACGCGCACTCCGATGGTCATCGTACTGCGTGATGGTGAAGAAGTTCACGGCATCATCGAATGGTACGACCGGAACTGCATCAAGGTGAACCGCGAGAACGGTGCCCCGAATTTGATGATTTATAAGCCGGCTATCAAATACATGTTTAAAGAGGGCGAGGGTAAGTAACTTTCCAGTCGCGTGTCTCGAGTTTCAAAGCTGCAACAATAGAACGTCTCTGGGTTCTTCCTGTTTAGATCGCTAAGTACATTGTCATCAGCGGTAGTCCCCACCATTTAACTTCTTCCGCGCGCAGCCTCTTCTTCATCGTCGGCGTAGACTATTCTTCAGATCTGAGATCACAGTTCGGCGTGTCCGAGGCCCCATCCATGCGTTCGATTTCTCGAAGAGAATTTCTGCAATCCGCAGCCGTAGCGTCTACGGCCGCCTGCGTGCTTCCTCATTCATTAGCCTTGCCACACGCAAGCGCCGAGAAAGACTTCCTCGAAGAGTTTGGATACGGTGAGGTCACACTAAATAGCCCCATCCACGAAGAGCAGTTCCGCCAGACGCAAGCAGTTCTTATGGGACTGGATGACGACGCCTTGATGAAGCCTTTTCGGGCAATGGTCGGTCTGCCTGCTCCGGGCGAGGACTTGGGTGGATGGTATCGTTACGATCCGAATTACGACTGGCATACATTTGACGCGGGGTTCGCGCCGTCCGCAACCTTCGGACAGTGGGTCTCGGCGCTGGCGAGGGGCTACGCCATCACCGGGGATCAGGTGGTGAAAGAGAAAGTCCTGCGATTGAACCAACTGTATGCGAAGACAATTGACGGAAAGTTTTATGTCAACAACCGGTTCCCGGCCTACTGTTACGACAAACTGGTCTGCGGATTGATCGACTCTCATAAGTATGTGGGTGATCCGTTCGCATGGGAAATACTGGCGAAGACGACCGAGGCCGCAATGCCGCACTTGCCTGGACACGCGGTAGAGCATGGAACAAACTGGCGGCCTGGAAAGGATGAGTCGTGGAACTGGGACGAGTCGTATACCATGCCGGAAAACCTGTTTCTCGCCTATCAGCGTGGAGCAGGAGAACGGTACAAGCAGATCGCCGTTCAGTATTTGAACGAGCCTTTCTACGAGCGGTTGGCTCTTGAGGAAAATGACCTGAAAGGTCGACACGCTTACAGCCATGTGAATTGCTTGTGCTCGGCAATGCAAGCGTATTTGACGCTCAGAGACGAAAAGTATCTGCGAGCCGCGAAGAATGGATTCGATATGGTGCAGGCGCAGAGCTTTGCGACGGGTGGATGGGGTCCGGATGAGCAACTGCGGGCGACGGGGAGTTCAGACCTTTACGACAGTCTGACGAAAACGCACAGCAGCTTCGAGACGCCCTGCGGATCGTACGCACACTTCAAGCTAACGCGCTACCTGCTCCGCGTGACACGCGATCCTTGGTACGGCGACAGCATGGAACGCGTCATGTACAACACAATTCTCGGCGCGAAACCACTCGAATCCGACGGTCACACGTTCTATTACTCGGACTACAACTTCAAGGGCAAGAAAGTGTATTCCGATCACCGCTGGCCTTGCTGTTCGGGTACCATGCCCCAAGTCGCGTCGGACTACCGCATCAGCACCTACTTCCGCGATAGCCGTGATGTGTTCGTCAATTTGTACATCCCTTCCACCGTGCGATGGACGCAGGACGGAGCGCAGATTTCTTTGACGCAGCAGGGAGACTACCCACACGAGCCGCACATTTCGTTCGAGGTGAAAAGTTCAAAGCCCACCCGATTTTCGGTAAATCTTCGGATTCCGAGTTGGGCGGAAGGCGCTTCGGTTGGCGGCAACGGCAAGCGGATGGATGTCGCTGCCGGATCATTCATTCGACTGGACCGCGAGTGGAACTCGGGCGATCGAATTGAGCTCGAGCTTCCCTTGAAGACACGTCTGGAGTCTATCGATGCACAACATACGGACACAGTAGCTCTGCTATCAGGACCGCTCGTCTTGTTCGCGATTTGTGACTCCCAACCTGCCGTGACACGTGCCCAGTTGATGGCCGTGAAGAAAACCGGAGCACAGAGTTGGAAAGTAGAGACGGGAACTACGGCTCTCAATATGCTCCCTTGGACGGCCGTGATGGCAGAACCCTATGCGACTTATCTGCGGATCACATAAGCCTGAAGCCACAAAGGGAGAGACCGGGTTCTGCGAATGTACAAAAGCCCTTCCTTCGGTGGGACTGATTACTTTGCCTTTTTGGTTGAGCTGCGCTTCGCGGCAGGCTTTGCGCCCCTCTGTTTTCCAAACACGCGAGCGAAGATTTTATCCACGTTCTTCAACTGGCGTGGCAGATCGAAGGCATATTCGATCTGCTTGCGGGGAACCTTGCTGGTGATCTCTTTGTCAGCCAAGATCTCATCATGGAAGTTCAAACCTTCTTTCCACGAGCGCATGGCATGGCCTTGTACCAAGCGATAAGCGTCTTCGCGCGTCATCCCGTTTTCGACGAGATCGAGCAAAAGCTGACCACTGAAAATAAGGCCGCGCGTGCTCTCGAGATTGGCACGCATCCGGTCGGGATAGACGAACATCGTGTCGATGAGGTTCGTCGTCTTACTCAGCATGTAGTTCATGAGCGTCGTCGAGTCCGGCAGTATCACGCGCTCGACCGATGAGTGCGATATATCGCGCTCATGCCAGAGGGCCACATTCTCGAATCCGGCCTGAGCATTGGCGCGGACAACGCGGGCAAGTCCGCTGATCTGCTCGCAGGTGACCGGATTACGTTTATGCGGCATGGCCGACGATCCCTTTTGCTTCTCGCTGAAAAACTCCTCGGCCTCGCGCACTTCGGTGCGCTGCAAGTGTCGAATCTCGGTCGCGATCTTGTCGAGCGTCGATGCAATCACCGCTAACGTCGCCAGATAGTTGGCGTGGCGGTCGCGCTGGATTACCTGCGAGGAAACGGCCGCAGCTTTCAATCCCAGGCGAGCACAGATCTTTTCTTCCAGCTCCGGCGTAAGGTGCGCGAAGATTCCCACCGCGCCCGAAAATTTGCCGACCCGCATGTCTTCTGCGGCAGCTATGAATCGCGTGATATTGCGCTGCGTTTCCGAATACCAGTTGGCGATCTTGAATCCGAAGGTGATGGGCTCAGCGTGTATGCCGTGCGTACGCCCGATCATCGGCGTGTCTTTGAATTCCCAGGCGCGCCGCTCCAGCACGTCAGATAGGCGCTGAAGATCCTGCGCGATCACTTGCGACGCCTGACGGATGAGCAGTGCTTGGGCCGTATCCACGACATCGTTAGATGTGAGCCCGTAGTGGAACCAGCGGGCATGCGGGCCGACGATCTCAGCGACGGCCGTGGTAAAGGCAATGACGTCGTGACGGACTTCCGCTTCGATCTCGTGGATGCGCTCGACGCGAAAGTCGGCACGCTCTTTGATCGCTCTGGCGGCGTCTTTAGGAACCAAACCAGCTTCGGCCAATGTTTCAGTAGCTGCAACTTCCACGGCCAGCCAAGTGCGGAATCGGTTTTCATCGCTCCAGATGCGGGCCATCTCAGGCCGGGTATAGCGGGGGATCACGGTCGGGCTCCTCGTTCAAGATGTAGTGGACAGAGGATTCTAAATGGGTCGGCACGAGATGGGCTAGGCCCGTGGAAACGTGCCTGGGTTTTCCCTGTTTTCTCTGTGTTCTTGGGCTGCAAAGGGCTTTCCGCCGATTCGGTTCCAAAGTTCAAAAGCCCCACCTCCCGTGCTGACTTCAGTAACGGGACGTGGGGCTCGCCGCGAATACCCCCTCGGTATCGCGGACCGTTTGCGGTAATAGTTCCTTTTTATATCGTATCACGATATAATATGTAAAGACTATCGCCGCACGATAGAATCGTGGGTATGAGAAAGCTCACGGTGGCCGATTATCAAGCTCTGGCGGAATTCCGCTACCAGATCCGGAAGTTTCTGCATTTCAGCGAGCGCGCTGTTGAAGCTGCTGGGCTGGAACGGGGCCAGTACCAACTGATGCTCTCAATCAAGGGCATGCCTCCGAATTTGCGCCCCCGAATCCGGGACTTAGCCGAGATGCTGCAAGTTCAGCATCATAGCGCGGTCGAGTTGATCAATCGGCTGGAGACGAGGGGCTACGTAATCAGAGAGCGGAGCCTGGAAGACCGGCGCGAGGTGCTGCTAGCTCTGACCCCCAAGGGGGAAAAAGTGCTGGCCGAACTGGCTCTGCATCACCACGAGGAGTTGCAGGAAGCAGCTCCCCAACTCGTCGCCTCCTTACGGCGCGTGATGAAAGGAAAAGACCACCGTCAAAGACGCCTTGGGCAGGAGATGCGAACGGCCTAGGAGACCTGCAGCGGCGGTAGTAGCAATCCCATCAAAATTGGAAAGAGATTCAGCAAGCAAGCTATGAACAGCAATAACCATGATGGGTCCCCAAGCATCGCGAATGAGCCGCTGGCGGCCTCCGGCATATCACCTTTGTCCCCGCCTCCACCTGCCTCATTTCGAATCGTGTTGATGTCTTTCCTGGCAGCAGGAATCGGACTTCTCGCCGGGATTGTCGCCTATATCCTTTACAAGCTCATCGGCTTCTTCACTAACGTTTTCTTCTTCCACAACGCCAGCACAACATTTCGTAGTGTCGGCGGACATCATCTGGGATGGTGGGTCATTTTCGTGCCGGTTGTCGGTGGTTTGATCGTTGGCGTGATGGCGAAGTACGGAAGCTCGAAAATCAAGGGCCACGGAATTCCTGAAGCGATGGAAGCTGTTCTGATGAACCGCAGCCGCATCGAGCCGAAGGTTGCGCTGCTAAAGCCCATTTCGGCAGCCATTGCCATCGGCACGGGCGGCCCATTCGGAGCCGAAGGTCCCATCATTCAGACAGGTGGCGCGCTCGGATCGCTCGTTGGCCAGGTTCTGCACACAACCGCCGTTGAACGCAAGGTACTGCTGGCCTGCGGTGCCGCCGCTGGAATGTCGGCGACATTCAATACCCCAATCGCCGGCGTAATTCTCGCCATCGAGTTGCTGCTCTTCGAGTTCAAATCGCGGTCGTTTATTCCTCTTGTAATCGCCAGTACGTTGGCAACCGCGGTCCACATGCAGTTGCTTGGTCCGGGACCAATGTTTCAGGTGGGGCAGGTCGATTTCGCGATCCCGCGAGCTCTGCCTTTCTATCTTGTGCTTGGGCCTCTCTGTGGATTGGCGGCTGTCATCTTGAGCAAAGCTCTCTACTGGGTCGAGGATCTATTCGAAAAGCTTCCTGTGGATGAACTCTGGTGGCCAGCAATCGGTGCGCTTGCACTCGGCGTCATCGGCTTTTATGTGCCGCGCGTTCTCGGTGTTGGATACGACACGATCGGCTCAATTCTGAATGGCGAGCTCGCTTGGAAACTCCTGCTCATCGTCATGATCGCAAAATTCGCAGCTCTGGTCATTTCGCTGGGCTCGGGCACCTCGGGTGGTCTGCTGGCGCCGACGTTCATGTGGAGTGCTGCCATGGGCGGCCTCTTCGCAATGATTGCCAATCACGTTTTCCCCAACGCTCACCTATCCCCTGCCGCCTTTGCGCTGGTCGCGATGGGTGCGGTATTCGGAGCGGCTTCGCGAGCAACCTTCTCGTTTATTATTTTTGCCTTTGAAATTACGCGCGATTACAACTCGGTCCTGCCACTGATGCTAGTGGCTGTGATTGCGGACGGCATCGCAATGCTCTTCATGCCTCGCAGCTCGATCATGACCGAGAAGCTGGCGCGCCGTGGTTTGCGGGTATTCCAGGACTATGAAGCCGATGTTCTGACCCAGGTCACCGTTGGCGAGACGATGGAGAAGGATCCGCCGGTTATTCCCGCAGGCACAAAGGTGGCCGAGGTGGCGGAAAGAATCGCGAGGCATGATCCAGCCGTAGCGCGTTACGAGGCCTTGCTCATTCTGGATAACTCAGGAAAACTCAGCGGGATTGTCACACGGGGCGACATTTTGCGCGCCCTGGACAAAGACTCTCTGGGCACCATGAAGGTGGAAGAGGCCGGAAGCACCAAGATGGTCGTGACGCATCGGGATGAACTAGTGGCCGAGGCCGCCGAGAAGTTGCTCAACTTCAATATTGGCCGTTTGCCGGTGGTGGACAGGATGGACGAGCGCAAGGTTGTGGGATACCTGAACCGGGCAACAATTCTGGCGGCGCGCACGCGGCGGCTCCACGATGAAGGGTTCCGCGAACCAGGCTGGTGGAAGAACAAACGGGCGGTAAAAGCGTAAAGGAAATAACTCCAACTTCCGAGGGTTCAAGTCTCAAGGCCAGCCGATTGAGACGATTTCCTACCTGCGAGTACTAAGCTGGAAGTAACCTGCGGAGTGGGCTGCTTTTGAGGGCACTCAACGTATAATTGAAAGTGCCTATGACTCCAGGCCGACTTGCCTGCGGATTCGCGTTAGTGGCCGTCTTATCGGTAATAGGAATCTTTCTTTTTCCTACTTTGCAAGGCCCATATTCTGCAGTGCACGGTCCAGTCACGGCGCTACTGTCCATCCGTGCGGCAGCGCGTTTGCGATCGATCATTTGGCGAGCGGGTCTTACCGCTCTGGCAGATTTGTTCTACAACTCCGCTCTGGCGTTGAAAAACTTCGCTTGGACGGCGCTGTTAAGCACAGTTGACGATCTCAATAGTCTCCCTGCCGGTTTCTGCACCATTCTTCGATGCTGATCCTCTTCTTCATTCAGTCGCTCCCGAATCTTTTCACTCAGGACTAGAGCCTTGTAGGTGTGCGCAACACCCCTCGCGCTGATGTCCATTGAGCAAGTCTCTTTCTGCCATTTCAGGCTTAACTCGATTTATGAGGAGGATTCAGTGACAAAGTTGGAAACATTACTGTTCGCAGGAATTCTAGTCGGCGCATTGTCCCTTTCCGGCTGCAACAAGAAAGCAGCCAAAGCGACGCCGCCTTCTCCGCCCCCGCCAGTTGCCCCAACAGCGACGCTGGCGGCAAATCCCGCTGTCGTTGAACAGGGTCAGACGACTACGCTGACGTGGAACACGGAGAATGCAACCGATGTTGCTATCGCAGGAATCGGATCCGTATCCGGTTCTGGCTCCAAAACAATCACGCCAAATTCTTCGAGCACGTATACCCTGACCGCGAAGGGCCCCGGCGGGACAACCGATGCTTCTGCGCGTGTAACCGTGAATGCGAAAGTGGCGCAGGCACCGATGCCTACGCCTTCCGACGCGGATTTGTTCGCGCGCAATGTGAAGGATGTGCTCTTCGATTACGACAAGTCGGAAATCCGGCCAGACCAAGCGCCGACCGCACACGATGATGCTGCTTTTCTGTCGCAGCATCCCTCCATCCATGTGACCTTGGAGGGCCATTGCGACGACCGTGGATCCGAAGAGTACAACTTGGCATTAGGCACGAGCCGCGCCGAGTCGCTGAAAAAATCACTGCTGCAGGAGGGAATTTCAGCGGAACGGATCAAGACCATCAGTTATGGAAAGGAAAAGCCGTTCTGCAGCCAGAACAACGAACAATGCTGGCAGCAGAACCGCGTGGACCATCTCAGCATGGCAAATTAGCTAGTGGAGGGCGGCTCGAAACTGGGCCGCCTATTCCTTCCTTTGTAATTCTGCGTCTAATTTCAAGATAGTATGAGGAGGATTCTTGCGGTGCCCGAAGAGCAGAACGACACAATGGCGTCGCCAAAGCTGGCTAAATACCGATTTTATTTACGGCAACGCCCAGCGTTGCTGGTCGCGCTTTCCATTTTGGCTGTGGTCTTCTTCCTCGCAGTCACTGGACTTTCGCGCGCGTATTACCGTCAGCGTGAGTTTTTGGGCGATCGATGGTCCGCTCGTGGCTACGCCGATTTGAAAGCAAACAATTATGACGCGGCCGTTACAGACTTCCGCACTGCGCTGCTCTACTCCCGCGACGATTATTTTTATCAGCTGAATCTGGCTGAGGCTCTGATCGGATTGAGCCGCACCGGGGAAGCATCTGCCTATCTGCTGAATCTTTGGGATCGAGAACCGGAAAATGGCGTGGTGAATCTGGAACTTGCGAGGATAGCCCGCCAGCAGGGTCGCACCGACCAAGCCATCCGTTACTACCACGGCGCGGTATATGCAGCTTGGCAGCGAGGTGAGGAAAGCCAACGTCGGGAGGCTCGATTCGAATTGGTCGATCTCCTGCTGCAAAACAAGGATCAGGGGGATGCCGAAGCTGAATTGATTGCCCTGGCCGCGAACGCCAATGATGATCCCGCATTGCAAAAAAGAATCGGCGATTTATTTATGCGCGCGGGCGATTATGAACATGCCCTCGCAGCCTATCGGACTGCCTTGCGAACCAATCAACATGATGAAAAGGCGATGGCGGGAGCCGGCAATGCCGCTTTTCAACTACAGAGATATCTCCTGGCACAGCATTATCTGAAGTCCGCCGGTGTTGCCGATTCGACAGATTTACACAGCGCACAACTACTGCAGACGACCGAGTCTGTGCTACGCATGGATCCCTTCCGACCGCAGATTTCATCCGCAGATCGCAGCAAAATCGTGATGGATGCCTTCTCGGCGGCAGGTCATCGACTGAGCTCCTGTCCGCTCCCGAAGAATGTAACGGCTGGGTCGGTTGGATCCCCACCTTCGTTGAGTGACGAGTGGAACACCTTGAAACCACGGATCAATCCGCTTGGACTGAGGCGTAATCCAGACCTTGCAGACAGCGCCATGGATCTTGTATTTCGCATCGAACATCAGACGAGTTTGGTCTGTGGAACGCCGACCGGTACGGATCTCGCGTTACTTCTGATTGCCAAACTGCACGAGGGAAGTTAGTGGATCTCCAATCGAATCCTGAAACTGAAGTGTTGGTTGAGAACGGCCAGCAAAATGCCGCGAGCGCGTGGATCCAGGAGCATTCTCCGCGCGCGCTGTTGCGCTCAGCCTTCCGCGAAGACCGCTTCTTTTTGGTTCTTTCCGTTTTTATCGGAATCTTTTCGGGGCTGTCGGTGGTTTGTTTTCGTTTCGCGATCGACTGGTCGCGCTTGTATTTGCTGGGAACCGGAGCTGTATTAACGCCCGTGCGCATGTTGCTGGCGCCGTCAATCGCGGGCTTGGTGATTGCGTTACTGGTGATTCACTTCTTTCCGACCACGCGCGGAAGTGGCGTCAATCAGACCAAAGCCGCCCTCTACATTTTCAACGGGAACATCCCGATCCGGACTGCAATCGGCAAGTTCATCACATCGGCGCTGGCCATTGGGTCGGGACATTCCTTAGGCCCGGAGGATCCCTCGCTACAAATTGGCGCGTGCCTGGCATCGATGCTGGGCCGAAAAATGAGGCTCTCGCGAGACCGCATGCGGCTCATCGCTCCGGTCGGCGCAGCCGCAGGTCTGGCTGCCGCGTTTAACGCGCCAATCTCGGCAGTGCTGTTTGTGATTGAGGAAGTCATTGGCCGGTGGAGTGCCGGCATTCTCGGATCTGTCGTCCTTTCCGCGATATCCAGCGTCGTGGTGATGCGTT
Organism: Candidatus Eiseniibacteriota bacterium; assembly: GCA_035500795.1. Taxonomy (GTDB): domain Bacteria; phylum Acidobacteriota; class Terriglobia; order Terriglobales; family Acidobacteriaceae; genus Sulfotelmatobacter. The sequence continues at coordinate 16,088 of DATJWZ010000690.1, forward strand.
GGTTTCTAGGATCGGAGTCTCTGTTTCGGATTCCGTCCGTGCAATTGAAGAATCCGACTGAGTTGATCGCTTACGCCGTCTTGGGAGTCATCGGCGGATTGGCTTCAGTAGTATTCGCCGCCGGTATTACCACCTTGCGCCCGAAATGCAAGGGGCTTCCTCTCTGGACGCAGTACCTGCAGCCGGCGATTGCCGGCCTCCTGATCGGCGTTATCGCAATGTTGGGCGCTCCACAGGTGATGGGCGCTGGTTACGAGTACATGGATCAGGCCATGCATGGTCAATTCACCTGGCAATTCCTCGCGATTCTAGCCGGAGCGAAGATCGTCGCGACGCTCCTTTCGTTTGTGAGCGGCACGCCCGGGGGAATGTTCGCGCCGACTTTGTTTATTGGAGCAATGCTAGGGGCATCCGTTGGCGGAGTGCAGCACGTGTTCTTTCCGCACCTGACGGGTTCGGCTGGAACCTACGCTCTGGTTGGCATGGGTGTGCTCTTCGCTGGATTTCTTCGGGCACCGATGACATCGGTCTTCATGGTGCTGGAGGTGAGCGGGAACTACTCGATAATCGTGCCGGTAATTATCGCCAATACGTTCGCCTATGTGATCTCGCGTGCGCTGCAGCCAATTGCCATATTTGATTTGCTAACCCGCCAAGATGGGCTGGAATTGCCATCGATGGAGGAGCTACGCGAAGAGGATGTGTTGCGGGTCGAAGACGCCATGCAACCGGTTGAAGGTCCTGTGCTGGACAGTGAGAAGACGCTAGACCAGGCGATGGTCCAGTTAGATGGTGCCGGCTCCGATGACCTGCTGGTAAGAATGAGCCCCAGTGGATGGAACAGTGTGAGCAAGAAAGAATTGCACACCCTCGCCAATGACGGAAAGGGCGCATCGAAACTTGGCTCATTATTGCCTATTCGGCAAGTGCCATTCTTGCATCCCGATCATCCGCTGGAGATTGCATTGCGATATGTGGACCGCTGGCCCATCGTCCCGGTCGTGAGCCGTGCAGATTTTCGGCAATTGGAAGGTGTGGTATCACAACGCACAGTCCTCGAGAGATATCGTGAGTTCGGAGAGGGATAGTCCCGAGTCCCCGTCCCTACACAATTTGTTGAAGCTTGCTTGTTACCTCGGTGCGCGTTCTTTGCTTGAAAATTACTACCCCAATTCTGTAAGCTTCACGAAATCCTAAAAAGAAGGCACAAGACAAGGCAGAGCTGTACCTATAGGGTTATGGCTGAAGAGCGATCTTTCATTTCTGAAGATCCCGCGGGGATGCGGCCCACGAGTGTCCTGGCCATGCCGAGCACTGCCGATGTTTGTCGATGCCTTCAAAAAACGAATCTGCACTAACACAAGTCAAATCTTCAACTGAGAGTATTTGGGGGAGAGAGTATGGCGGGTTATTCGATCAGGTTCATGGTTCTTGGTGTCGTCATGCTGGTCCTTACGGCCGCATCGTTTGGACAGGGCGGAGCGACAGGCGCAATCAGCGGCACCGTGCAGGATCCAAGCGGCGCCGTCGTGGGGAATGCACAAATCCAGATTACCGAACAGGACACCAACCAACTCCAGCGGACCATCACTACGGGGCCCGATGGCGTATTCACCGCGCCCCTGTTGCCGGTCGGCACATACACGGTGAGCATCCACGCTTCCGGATTTGCAGATGCACAGATCCGAGACGTTGCCGTACGCGTTACGGAAACCACTCGCCTGACCACAAAGCTTTCCACTCAGGCTGTCCAACAGAAGATCGAAGTCCAAGCTGAGGTTCAAACGGTCGATACGAGCGACGCCACCACCGGACAAGCCATCGACACGGCAACAATCCGGTCCCTGCCTTTGGCCACACAGAACTTTCAGCAGTTGTTGACACTTTCGACAGGCGCGCAGAGCGAGTTGAACGCCGCCGCGCAGCTTGGCCGCGGACAGGTACGCATCCAGGTTAACGGACAGCGCGAAGACAATAACAACTACCTGATCGAAGGCATCACCGCAACCGACTACAACGTTGCCGAACTGACCAACACGCCTCTGCCGAATCCTGACGTCATCCAGGAATTCAAAGTCCAAACTTCACTCTACGACGCGAGCCAAGGCCGGAATGGCGGCGGAAACATTAACGCGATCCTGAAGTCCGGCACAACTGATTTCCACGGGGATGTCTACGAGTTTTTCCGCAACACTGTGCTTGATGCGAACGAGTACTTCCTCAAGCAAACGGGATCTCCCCGGCCAGTGGTTCAACAAAACATTTTCGGCGGCAGTTTAGGCGGACCAGTCAGCCCGGGCGGAAAACTCGGATTCTTCTTCATCAATTACCAAGGGACGCGGCAGCGTAGCGGTGACTCGCCCGGTACGCTGATCAGCACATTCATCCCGTATGTTCCAGCTAGCGATCGTGGAGCGGCGAATGCCGCGAATCTTGCGGCTGACTTCGGAGTGCCCACAGCCGATCCCGTTGCAGTTAGCCTGCTGGCATTCCAAAGCAGTCAGTTCGGAGCGCCCGCCAATGGATATCTCTTCCCGCTGCCAAGCGTTGCTGCCAGCACCGCGCCGGGAACACCTGTGCAATTTACGGTCAGCAAGCCCGGCAAGTTTACCGACGATCAATTCACTGCGAACTGGGACCACGAATTCCGCAATTCGCGCGATACGGTCGCAGCACGATTTTTCTACTCGGATTCCGAACAGGACATTCCATTCGGCGCCGGCGGTCTGCAGGCATCACTCGGCGCAGCAGCGGCGTCGAGCGATCTGAATTTCCCATATCAGCTGCCAATCCATGACCGCCTGTTCATCGTATCCGAGACACACGTCTTCTCACCGACGCTGGTGAACGACCTGCGTTTTGGACTCGTTCACATCAACAACAACGCGATCAACGTGAACCCGGTCACCGCGGCGGATGCAGGAATCGACCGCCCAACAAGCAATTTGACTAGCAGCATCTATAAGTTCACGTTCTTGACGTCTGGCTTCCAGTTTGGTCCGACGCCGCAGGCCAACCAGGCGCAGACACAAAACAACTACAACTTTGTCGATAACCTGAGCTGGGTGAAGGGGCAGCACACATTCACTGTGGGCGGACAATACACACGTGTCCGCCTCGACAAGTTGTTCCCGCAGGTATTCAACGGGCAGCTCTTCCTAACGAATACAGGCGCAACGACAGACTTCGGCAACTTCGTCGGAGGCACACCCCAATTCAGCTTCGGTGGCGGCGGCGTTTACAACCACGCTTACAAGCAAAGTAACTCGGCAATCTTTCTACAGGATGATTGGAAGGCACGACCCGATCTCACTTTCAACCTTGGACTGCGCACCGAATTTCTCGGCGCGTGGACCGATGGCGATTGCCACATCGGCAACATCGAATCGGACCTGACGAACTCCGGTACATATCCATTCATCTATCCAAGCTGCGTGAACAAACTTGGCGTGACGAATCTTAGTGGAAATGCGTCGGGATCGACTTTCAAGAATAGCGTTGCAACTGGATGGGGACCGCGAGTTGGATTCGCGTGGGACATCTTCGGCCATCACAATACGACGCTGCGTGGCGGCTACGGCATCTACTATGTGCGCGAAGATGTCGGCGCGGTCGACCAGCTGAGCTTCCAATCCCCGTTCATCCCGATCGTCTTCTTTGGACAGACGCCGGGATTCACCATGTCGAATTTCTTCACGGGAACTCCGGCGACGAATCCGAACGCCGTACCAGCAGCCGGACAGCTCTCGGCAGCATGGCTTCCCTGTCTGGCGCAGTTCACTGGATTCGTCGACGGCAATGGCAATCCGACGAACGACACGACCCAGACCGGCACCTACAACAGCTGCTCCGGTCCAGGCGTCAACAGCACACAGAATTTGTTCGTGCTCGAAGTTCCCCGCCACTTCAAGGTGCCCAGCACGCAGCAGTGGAACTTAACCCTGCAACGTGAGTTCGGCAAGAGCTGGGTCCTCGAAGTCGGATACGTTGGAACTCACGGCGTTCACCTGCGGGAAACGCGCGATGGAATTCAGTCTGTCGATGCGATGAAGCATCCACTCACGATAACGGATACCAACGGACAGTCGTACACGATCACAACCGATACATTCTCGAACGCGATTGCTCGCACGCCAACTCCCGGATTGAACGGGTATAGCGGCTATCAGATTTTCGCCAACGACGCCTACTCGATCTATCACGCGCTGCAAGCGACCGTGTCTCGCCGCTGGGGCCAGAGCTACTTCCAGGCTGCATACACGTTCTCCAAGAACATCGACGCTACCTCAACCGGCAACACTGCGTTCAACACCGCGTACAACGATCAGAGCAACATCAACGC
>DATJWZ010000691.1:0-21081 GCA_035500795.1 Candidatus Eiseniibacteriota bacterium
CCGATCCTTCACTATTCACCAGGGGTCATTATCAAGAGGGGCGTGTTACGAATTCCGAACAATATTTCGGGGCTTCAGCGTTTGTCGACAGCGGGTGTTAACTGTTGCAACGCTGTGGGGCCTCTGTCTGCGCGTTTTCTCTTCCCCTAGATTGAGATCACGCAATGAAACAGGAATTGGCTTGGGGAACGGCGGCGGCCGTCGCCATTGTCGCAGCCGTAGGAATCTCTTCACAACCGGGCGGTAAGTCGGACGCAACCTCGCCTGCGGGCAAGAAGGCGGGACAGGTGATCGTCACGACGATCGCTGCCAAAGAGGGTGAGTCCGGCAGGGATTTTCAACCGCAGTGCGCGGACACCATCCCGTTGCTCGAACACTTTTTCCTGCATGAGAAGATTACCGGGCCGCCCTCGTGTTACCAGCGCCAGCCCGTTCCTACGCCGCTCGATTCCACGTATCAGACCGAATTTATTATCGCCACTCTTCCCGACCCGCTCCATACCCATTCCTCACTGCTTTTCGATCGTTTAGTTGAGGGCATTCAAGAGAGCGCTCAGGACGAAAACTATGAATATGATTCGTCGTGGCTGCCTTGGGAAACCGAAGAATCCTCGCTCGCGCTTCTGAAGGACCAGGATGACGCGGAAGAACGCAAGGAGATGCGTGAGGAGCAACCAGGAATCGTTACTTTTCGCGGCACTTCCGACGAGAGCGGCGGCTCTCCATACCGTAGGGCTTTGATCGTCTTCGTCGTGGGAGAGGAGTCGACAAGTGGAATCCACCGTCGGCAGTTTGAGAATGCCGTGGCGTGGATCAAGGCGTTGCAGCGCCCAGACGAAAAAGGGCCTTCCGTTGCTATTCTCGGCCCAACGTTTTCGGGCTCCTTCAGTTCTTTGGCAGAGCTCCTCGAAAAGACGGAGGGCATGAGCAAGCTGAATGGAGGAGGAGGTTTTTCGATCTACTCGGGCAGCGCCTCCAGCCAGAAGGACGGCGTGATTTTCGCGCGCACCAACGGCGTTCGCTTCCGCAGTTTTGTTCAGGACGACACGACCGCCCTCAATTACCTGTGCCAGTACTTCAAGCCTACGCTGACAAATAACCTGGCAGTCCTCTCCGAAGACGAAACGGCATACGGCTCGATCGTGGCGAGAAAAAGCTTCGCTTCCGGGCCTGTTTCCTTGTCGGACACTTGTGCGGACGCGATTGCGGTCAATGTTTTCTATCCTCGGGATATCTCGTCGTTGCGAGCCGCATACCAGAGCCAGTCGATGTTCACGTCAGGTTCGGGGGAAACGAATTCGGACAACGGCGCGCGCAAGACCTTGCCCACAGATCTGGCTGATCCGGAAGGCCAGCAACACGACACCGTCCGCAGGTACGCGGGCAATCAAATCCCGCTTTCCCAGGAAGCACAGTTGATGGGCATCGTAGACGTGCTCAGGGCACACCATGCGGAGTACGTGATCATCCGGAGCAGCAGCACCCTCGATCCACTTTTTCTGGCCAACTTCCTTCGTCGCGATTATCCGGATGCGCGGGTCGTGATTGACAATTCCGATCTTCTTTATGAAAGAGGTCAGGATGCGATGGGCCTCAACGGGGTCATGACGCTCTCAACGTATCCGTTGTTCTCGCGGGCGAGAGATTGGACAGCCCTTCCCTTTCCCGGTCCACACTCTCACCGGGTGTTTCCAGAGAACTCAACGGAAGGGACGTATATTGCATCGCGACTGTTGCTGCAGACTCTAGCGCGGGCGCACCATCGAACGCCGCAACTAAACTGCGAGTTTGACGAAGACACCCCACATCAGGCTCAACAAATCTTCGCACCGGCTCTGCGCTGTGAGCCCAAAGCTCCCATATTTGCGCCATTGCCGGATTACGCACCGCCTTTCTGGACCGATCCCGACGCTTGCGAACTCACATCGCAAGACCGGAGCTGCAAACCTGCAATGTGGCTGTCCGTTGTCACGCGAAACGGTACTTCGCCGCTGGCCGCACTCAACGAGCAGACCCTATACCCTGGCGCCACTGGAACCAGCGGTCCTCCAGCAGGTTCGACGGAACATGGCAGTTGGCCGGAAACTCCACGCAGCATAAAACTTCTATTGGTGGTGCTGTGCGGGTTGGCGGTATTTCATTTTCTGTGTTGCTGGTTCGCATCTTTCACCGCCAAGCCTGCATTTCGGGCTCATTTTGCGTCAGCGGACGGTCGTAATACATGGCTTGTGTTGATCGGCAGTTATCTGATCACGCTGATGGCTCTGTTCACCGGATGGGGCTGCGGAACTTTCTCCACGGTGCCGAGTCCTCCTGCAATAACGTGGCAAATGGTGCTGGTCATTGTGTTTGTGTGCGCCGTGAGCGCCGGTGCGATCGTAGTCAACATCGTCACGGTTCGCAGACTGAATGGGACGGCGGGAATCGACCCAGATCCGAAGACGCGCATGATCATCGCGCTCGGGCTGTTTTCAATATCTGTTTTGGCATTTTTCATATTCTGGGTTCGGCCCATCGAGGGAGGGATGAGGCTCGCGAACCGTGCGTTTGTTTACTGGCGCTGCATGCATCTCATCACCGGGGTTTCTCCGCTTGTTCCTTTCTTATCTTTGGCCGCGGGGCTCTATTTTTGGTTCTGGTACGCACTTCACGGCCTGGCGCTGTTTGGGCCCGATCGCCCGCGCCTTCCGCGGCTTGAGAAACTCATCGTGAAATTTCCGCCGGAAGCCATCGAGCCTGGGCAACCAACGGAGTTGAAGCTGACAATGTTCAGCCATGAACACGTCGCAGAGCCCGCGGAAAAGATGGCGAAGCCGCTGGCATGGGCCAACGTGATCGTTACGGCAGCTGTTTTTGTGGTGCTGGGTGCGCTCCTAATTGGGGTGAGGCATGGCGTGCCAATTCGCAGCCTGGGCGGCGGACGCACGTACGCCATGATCTTTTTCGTTGCTCTTATTTTCTACTGCAGCTTCATCCTGTCGGAGGGCTGGAAGATTACGCAGACATGGCGCAGCGTTCGTCAACTCCTTGTGTTTCTCGATCGCATGGCTCTGCGGCGTACTTTATCGGCATTGCACGGTTTCTCCTGGGGCAATGTTTGGAAGATGAGCGGGAACGTCCTCGATGTGCGCTACAAGCTGCTTTCGCGGCAACTGGAGTGTTTGAACCATCTGTACAGCTCCTTGAGTTCGCCTGCCGGACAATGGGCGGGGCTTGCTGGTATTGGCCTCTGCAAAGACTCGGTCAGGGAAAGCCTGAATGGGAGTAGGCATTTCGCCGATTGGTATTCGCGAAATTACGACGAGCCGAACGCAACTGGCTTGGAAAAGTTTGAAGCTCTCCAGGAACAGATTGCAAAAACGACTGGTGTCGTCCTGACTGAGCTGCTGGTTCCGGCTATAAGGACGGAAAAGCAATCGCTCATCCAGGTGGATCCAGATGACGATTGCGACGAAGACCGGATGTCGCCGCCGCGGTCGAAGGATGAACTGATCCGCAACGCCGAAGAGCTGATTTGCCTGACCTACCTGGGATTCTCGCAGAACCTGTTGGGGCGGATTCGAACGATCGTGCTCGGTGGCATTTATCTATTCATTGCTCTGAGCATTGCTGTGTCCAGCTATCCGTTTGATCCGCGGACGTTCGTCAGCGCCATCCTGCTGTCATTGTTTGTAGTCTTCGGAGGCATTGTTCTTTCTACTTATGCCGATATGCATCGGGATGTAACGCTGAGCCATCTCACGAACACGAAACCGGGAGAACTTGGTTCTGAATTCTGGTTCAAGGTGATTGGATATGGGGCGGCACCACTCCTTGGATTGATCACGCAGGTGTTTCCACAGTGGTCAGGATTCCTGTTCTCATGGCTGCAGCCGGGGCTTTCGTCTTTGAAATAAGAATGAGTTTTGCTCAGCGTTCACTGCGGAATCTTCTCCGCGAGCTCTGAGGTCAAAGCTTTTACCGCTGAGAGCGCTGAGAAAGCCTCTGAGAACGCTGAGGCTTTTTAGAACTGGAACTTTACTGCTGCCTGCATCAGGCGCGGCGGTTGGACGCTTACGATTTGGCCAAAGCCGGCGCTGCTGATGTTTCCATTCACCGTCGCGGCTCCAAAGAATTGGGCGTGATTGAAGACGTTGAAAGCTTCCATACGAAATTCGAGAGACTTCCCTTCCGTCACAACAAGCTGCTTTTCGAGAGCGATGTCGAAGTTGTTTAGTCCTGGGCCGTAGAAGAAACGGCGCGAAGCATTGCCGATTTGCCCCAGGTACGGACTCACATCGGATGGAAACAATGAGGTATTAAATGCGCTCTGATGGTTGCGAGCGTTGTGATTGATCTCCAGGTTGCCGGGGATGTAATACGGCGTATCGACTCCATTGTTGTTGATGCCGTTGGGCATGCTGCCGAGCAGAGAGCTGTCGGTGTTGTTGAAGAGCGTAACGGGAAGGCCCGTCGAGAACCGCGTGATACCTGAGAAGGTCCATCCAGTGGTCAGACGGTTCTGGGCGTGAAAGAGCGCTTCAAACGGCAGATCGTATTTGTAGCTCACGACGAAGCTGTGGCGAATGTCGAACCCGGAGAGAGCTTTCGTGAGATTTGCGCCCATGGGATAGACCGGCTCGGAGAGACTCGAGGAATCGTCAAGCGACTTGCCATAGGTGTATCCGGCGAGCATTTCGAGACGGTGGCTTGTGTGGCGCAGAGAAAATTCGAATGCGCTGTAGTTTGAAGACGCGATTGTCTTCTGGTAGGTGATGCCGTCGAACGACGAGCCGAATGGCCCGCGGACCTGAACCTTTGTGCCATCGGCGCGTGTGAAGATGCCGCCTTCGCCGAATGGCCCGCAGGTCGGGCTGCCGGGCAGGACTTGGTCGGGCTGGCTCACACTCCGGCAGAGTGCGCTGTTGCCGGGATCGGCGGACGTCAGAACCAGCAGGCGGTGCGCTTGCGATCCGATGTAGCTGGCGTGGAGGAACGTGCTGCTTGCGACTTCGCGCTCGAACGACAGATTGTAGCTCTCGGTATACGGAGAGACGTTTCGGTAGTAGAAGGCGGGATCGCCGGTGATGGGGTTGTATTTCGACCAGTCCACTGTATTGTTCGGGTGGGTGACAGATGCACCGAACGCCGGAATTGGAGATGGGAACGGCTGGCCGTTCGTGCCTCCGGTGGTGGCGGAGCGGAACGGTTCGTTGAACAGTGGGCGGCCGCCGGTGCTGTCGTAATCGTATCCGTAGGGAGCGCAGGCGCTCATGATTCCGGCGGAGAGTCCTTCGATCGCGGTGTGGAACAGACCAAAACCGGCATGGATGCTGGTCTTGCCCGGGCCTCCGAAGAAATCGCGGAGAAGTCCGTCGTCAAAATTGGGTGAGTAGGCAACGCCGAGGCGCGGGGAAAAGTCGGCCCAGCGTGTGGGAGCGAGAGTGCTCGGAATGCCGCGGTCACCGGGAAAGACGATTCCCGCCGGCGCTCCGGGATAGACTTCGGATTGCTGGCCAAGAACGAATGTTTGCAGCTGGTTATATTTTTCGCGCCACGGTGGAAGGACATCCCAGCGCAGACCGTAGTTGAGCGTGAGGTTCGAGCGCAGCTTCCAGCTATCCTGCGCGAACGCGCCGATATATTTGTTGCGGATGTAAAACGGGCTGGCGTCTCCTTGCTCGTAGGTGCTGGCGATGCCGAGGAGGTAGTCGGCGAAGTCAGAACCGGTTTCCGTGCCCTGGAAGAGAAATGATCCGTTGTTGATCGAGTTCGATTTAATGTTGACCTGATCGATGTGGAACCCTCCGCCGAATTTCAAAGTGTGAGGTCCGATGACGTGGGTCAGATTATCGCTCCATTGATACGTGTTGTTGATCTGGCTTTCGCCGGTCACGTCGACGCCGATCGTGAAATCGTTGAAGGCGACGTTTTCGACTCCTTCGATGCTTCTATTCAGCGGCACAATTCCGAGAGTCCCCTCGCCTTCGACGAATCCCTGCGACGCCAGTGACGGACCAACGCCGCCAAACGGCTGGCCGATGAGATTGGCATAGCGCAGATAGCTGAAGCGCAGTTCGTTCACCGTGTTAACGCCCCAGGCGCGCGTCAGCCCGAGACTGTAGAGCTGCGCGCGCCCGTCAGACAGCGCATTGAAGCCAGGGACGTTCGCACCCCCCTGGCCCGTGGGATACGGATTGTTCATCGCGTATTGATCGAAGAAGTAGTAACCGGAGAGATCGCCGAAGTGCGTGTGCGTATCGAAGCGAACGGAGGCCTTGTTGTCGGTAACAGTTTCGTTTTCCGAGGAACTCGAAAACAAATTCGTCCCAGCGTTCGGTTGCGGAATATATTGCAGCAGAGACTTCGCCGGTAGAGACCAGATGGTGGAGGGAATTTGCGCATTGGGGAACACACATTGCGTCTTGCTGGTGCAGGCGGAGCCTGAGTAGTAGGATTCTCCGGCTGACACTGCGTATCCGAGTTTCTGAGAAAGCTGGCTGGCCCAGTAGGTGGAGCTGACTTCCCCTGTGAGTTGGCCGGCGAGATCGACGAGGTTGCCGGAGCGGTCGGCAGCGCTGGGAACAACGATCGCACCCGTTTCTTGGCCTTGCGTCATCTTTGTACTTTGATAGTCGGCGAAGAAGTAGAGCTTGTTCTTGATGACGGGGCCGCCTAGCGATCCGCCGAACTGGTGGCGATCGTAGGCGGCGCGCTCGGGAGCGAAGTAATTGCGGGCATCAAGACCGGTATTGCGCAGAAATTCGAACGCGCCGCCGTGAAGATCGTTGTTACCCGACTTCGTGGTGAGCAGAACTTGACCGCCGCTGTAGTTGCCGTATTCGGCGTCGAAGTTGTTGGTCAGCACACGCATGTCGGCGATGGAGTCGAGGTCTGGAACCACGGCTGTGCCATTGTTGAAGCCTTCTTCGACAATGCTGCCGTTGACAGAGAATCCATTGGCGGTTTCGCGCTGGCCGCTCACCGAAAGGTTTCCCGGATCAAGATCGCCCGAGGGCGGAGTATTGGTGCAACCGGACATGACCACGGCGTTGGGCTGGGCGGAACTGGTGGGCACCACTCCCGGCTGCATGGCGAGGAGGTCAGTAAAGCTGCGGCCATTGACCGGAACGCTTCGCATCTGGGTTCCAGAAAGGGATTCGCCGATTTGCGTCGAAGAGAGATCCAGTTGCGGAAGGTCTGCCGAGACTTCGACGATAGTGCTCTGCTCGGCGAGAGCGAGCGTGATATCGAGCTTTAAGGTTTTACCCGAAGTGAGTTGCAAGGCCTTGATGGATTGCGGTCGGAATCCGGGACTGGAGATGCGGAGATCGTAGAGGCCGGGCGGCAGAGATAAAAAGCTGTAGGAACCGTCTTCTCTGGTGGACGTTTTTTCTTCGGTAGCGGTCGCAGAGTTCCGGACGATCACTGTGACTTGCGGTACGACGGCGGCCGTTGGGTCCGAGACAATACCGGTCAGGACAACGTTGTCATCGCTGGCCAAAACCGGAAGTGTTGCGAGGAGTACAAGTGCGAGGAGAGCGGCGATAAGCGTTTTCATGAATGCGTCTTTCCGGAACAGCTAAATGAAATTGAAATTCATTTTCATAATGCTCGGAGGCAGCAGGGTGGCGCTGTGATTTGGATCACACGGCTTAGTATCTGTGGGACGAAGGCCAGATATTCCTATGTTGGCGGCGGATTTTTTGCGGCGGACTCAAAAGTCTTTACCGCGAAGGGCGCTAAGAATTTCCGGTAAGGACGCGGCGATTGGGTCAACCGTCTGCGATATAGCTGTAGCGATATACTCCCTCGGCGATCTCTACCAAAGCTGACCGCTGAGTTCGCTGAGACGGCTTATCAGACCGCCACTAACGCTTTCGCCGCCTCGCACAGGAACTTATCGACTGCGTCGCTGTACGGCTTCTTGAAATTCGCAGGCCAATTCGCCTGGTCTTCGTACAGTTTCTGCAGATTTGCGGTGATTCCCGGATCGCCTCCGGTGAACAGACCGATCAGGTTCCGCTTGCGTTCGGCCAATTTGCGTCCGGTTTCGCTGTCGGGGCTATCACCTCGTGCGATGGCGGCTTCGACATCGCGGACCAAATCTGCCCAGCCGTGCTCGGCTTTCGCCTGGACTTCTGGCGTATAGCGCTTGCGCAAATCGTTGAGCTGTTCTTCGGTGTAATACTTCTTCATCCAGTCTTTTCGGGTCTGCATTTGGATCACCTCGATGATTTTCCGGAATGGCTCCCAGTCGTTCTGCTCACCCGAGGACACGAGTTGTTCAGCACGCTCGATCGCTCGTATCGCCCGGTCGAGATGATCTCGCTTTTCGGCGATGATCTGCCGCTGCTGCCGAAGTGCAGCAGCCACGTCGAGATCTTTCCGACTGAGGAGTTCCCGGATCTGAGACAAAGGAAAACCGATAAACTTCAGAGCCACGATTTGCTCAAGACGCACGAGGTCACGATCGGTGTAGAGGCGATAGCCAGCTGCAGTACGACCGCCCGGCTTTAGGAGTCCGAGGCGATCGTAGTGATGCAGAGCCCGGATGGTGACGCCCGCGCGTTTGGCAAATTCGTGAGGCTGATAGGTTCGGTCCGCCATGTCCCTACTTGAGGTTTTACGGTCTGACGTTGCGTCAGGGTCAAGAGAATTGTCGATTGCGTGATTGCACGAGCTTCGATTCAGGTCAGATTTCAGATTTCAGATTTTCCGTTTGTAGATTCCCGATCGTTGAATGTCCTCGAGCCCAGACGTAGTAGATCGGTATGCCCACCAGGATAAAAGCTAGCCCGGCCAGCGAGGGTATCGGGCGTGTCACAAGCATATTTCCAAGGAACCATAATGTAATAGCCAGGAACAGGATCGCTGTTACCGGATATCCCCACATGCGGTAGGGCCGATCAAGGTTGGGACGTCTCACTCGCAAAATGATTACGCCGGCGACCATTGCGCCGTAGGAGAGCCACAGGGCAAACATCGCGTAATCCAGTAGCGATTCGAACGAACCGGTCACCAACAACACTGCGGCCCACAGAGCCTGAGCCACGATGGCGAAGCTCGGGGTTTGATGTTGGGGATGTATGTTTGCGAACTTGCGGAAAAAGAGTCCGTCGCGGGCTTGCGCGAAATAAATTCGCGGGCTCGTGAGGAAGCAGCCATTCAGCGTTCCAATGATGGACATCAGAATGATCAGGGAAACCAACTTACCGCCCGGACTACCGAGGATGCGCGCGGCGACGTCGGCGGCGACATGGTCGCTTAGAGCGATTTCCGGGATTGAGAACACCTTCATGTACGCGACGTTCGCCAGAAGATAAATGGCCGTGCAGATGGCCGATCCGAAGGCGAGCGCGAGCAATATATTTCGTTTCGGCTTGCGAACTTCACCGGCTACGAAGCTCAACTGCACCCAACCATCGCAGGCCAGGACGCAGGCAATCAGGGCGACGCCGAAACCTGATAGAGAGAAACCGCCTGGTGACGCCGGAGCAGGTGCGGGGCCCCTGCCTGTCCACAAAAGGGCGCTCCCGATGATTAACAGCAGCCCGGCCACTTTTGCCATGGCGAAAACCTTTTGTACGAAGGCTCCGGCGGTAACACCCCAGTAATTGATGCAGGCAAACAGGCCGATGGCTCCCAACCCGAGCAGCTTCGAGGCAGTTTCTGATACCGGGACGAAATAGGAAAAGTAGAGAGCCAGAGTGACTGCCAACCATGCTACCTGCGCAGTTCGAGCAACAACGAACATCGACCATCCGCAAAGAAATCCCACGAGGGGCCCCCAGGATTCTCGCAGGAAAACATATTGGCCACCCGTGGCGGGAAACATGGTTCCCAACTCGGCGCAAGCCAGAGCCCCGAAAAACGAGATCACGCCGGCGAAGGTCCAGACGCCGAGAATGGCGGTAGGCGAGTTAAGTTCGCGCGCGACGAGGTTCGGCACCAGAAAAATACCGGCGCCGATTACAACACCTATGACGATCGACAATGAGTCCAGTAGACCAAGTTTTCGTGGGAGTTCCGGAGTTGGGTGCGTGCCTTGAAGGAGTTCGCCTTCAGGAACCATAGTGCGACAGCGTAATCATGTTGTTAGGCAAGGTCAAACAAAATAGCTGTAAATGATCGGGTGGAAGGGGTGGTTCGTAGACCAGGTGCGATTCTGGTCTTTGCTATAATGAACTGTTGTCCGGCGGTCGCGATTTACGTCAGCGCGGAAGTGGTGGAATTGGCAGACACACCATCTTGAGGGGGTGGCGCCGAAAGGCATGCGGGTTCAAGTCCCGCCTTCCGCACCATCCGCCCCGGAACTCCGAGCGAAAGTCTAGCAATATCCGGAAGTTCGCCGAACTAAATCAGGAAAACTAGGAATCATGATTTATCTGGTCACCACTATTCACATACTGGTTTGCTTCTTCATCATCGTGGTCGTGCTGCTGCAGAGCGGCAAGAGCGGCGACATCTCAGCCGCTTTTGGAGGCCAGGGGAGTCAAACGGCTTTCGGTCCTCGCGGAGCCGCGAGCGCACTGTCGAAAGCCACCACGTGGTCAGCGGTGGCGTTCATGATTACGTCCATCACACTCTCCGTCTACGCTTCGAAACATACCGGCGCTCCGGGATCGGTGCTGCAAGGGATCAAGTCGCAGCCCACGAAGACCCAGCCGGCAGCACCGGCGCCGCAACCGACCGCGCCGCAACCGAAATAGTTGCCCCAGTCGCAGCCCTTTCGATTTCCCGGAAGGGCTGATTCGTTTTGGGTATTCCTAACCTTCGAGTTTGCCCGTCAATCAGTTCCCCACCGTTACATCCCTCGGGATTATGCCCTTACAGGAAGACCTGTAATTGTATTTGGCGAATATCGGTTGTACCATCGATTGAGACGTTCTTATACGGGAGGTCCGTATGTCGGATCGTGACGGAAATAGTTTCGTATGGTTCCTCGCCGGTTTGGGATTAGGAGCACTTGCAGGTGTGCTGTATGCACCGCGCTCGGGCAGTGAAACTCGGGAAGCCATTCGCGCCCGGGCTGAAGAAGGGCGAGAGTACGTTCGCAATCGCGCGCGCGAGGCGCGGGAGCAGGCGCAAGAATGGGCCGACCGGGGCCGCGACGTGATGAACACGCAGAAGGAACAGTTCCGCGCAGCGTATGAGGCTGGACGCCAGGCATATCACGAAGCCACGTCCGAAACTGGTGCCCCGAAGAATTCCTAGTCGATTAATCGTGGCGCTGGAGCCCTCCGCGCGCGCTCAGGGATAGGCGGAGAAATTCTGATGGACGACAAACTTACAATATTTATTGCGCTGACTGGCATTGCAGTTCTTCTGCAGGCTGGCGTTCTGCTTGCGATGTATCTTGCGATGCGCAAGACGACCAATGACTTGCAATCACTGGCGAGTGAAGTTCGGACCAAGGTGATGCCTAGCATCGACCAGGCGCAGCAGATTATCAGCGATCTCCGGCCCAAGCTCGACGTCATTGCCGAGAACGTAAAAGAAACCTCCACGACGGTGAAGGACCAGGTGCAACGTCTGGATGCCACCGTGAATGACATGGTGGACAGGGCCCGGCTGCAGATAATCCGGGCGGACGAACTCCTCAGCCGCACGCTGGACCGTGTTGAGCACACTTCTGAAGTCGTCCAGAAAACGGTGGTGTCGCCGGTGCGTCAGATTTCTGGCCTGATGCAAGGGATTACGGTAGGTCTGGAGTTTCTCTTTGCAGGCCGTCGCCGCAATGGACGGGGGGAGCGACGTCCTGTACCTCAGGATGAGATGTTTATCTGAGGAGGGGCTCACCCATTCAGGTTTGAAAGTTTCAAAGACACAGAACTCTTGCTTCCAACTTCGAATTTGAAACGTCGAAGGTGTGATTTTGAAACTTCTTCTTATGAATTACCCATCTATCGTGTGCCGGTTTCTTGTCTGTAGTCTCTCCACCGCGATAGTCCTTTTGAGCTCCTTCCTGCATGCGCAGGAGAAGATTACATGGAGCCCGCAAGAGCAGCCGATTGTCGATCAGATCAGGGGGCTCCGCAAACTGGACGATACAGTGCGCGTACGGACAACCAAAGATTTGGCACTGCAGATTCGCCAGTTGCCGGTCGCCCCTGACAAACTCAGGCTCGCAGGTGATCTCGCCAACCTGTCTACCGAAGGAGATTTTGGTCGGGACACTCTGCAAGAGGTGACAACGACTCTTGCCAGCGCGTTGCGGGAACAGCCTCCGGAATCGAAAGATGGACAACCGGACGACCTTTATGTGGAACTTGCCTCTCTCGTGCGCTACGAGCACATGCAGGCGGAGTCGGACAATCCGCAATTCTCGCAGGCTCTGGCTCGCCTTGCGGTTGATGACGCCAAGCGCCAGAATGCGGATTTCACGCTGGTTGACCTTACGGGAAAGTCATGGCATCTGCGGGATCTGAAGGGCAAGGTCGTGCTTGTGAACTTCTGGGCAACGTGGTGCCCTCCTTGCCGCAAAGAAATGCCGGACCTGCAGGCGCTGTACGACAAGTACAAGGACCAAGGCTTTCTAGTGCTTTCCATTTCTGATGAAAAAACAGCGAAGGTCGCGCCCTTCATCGTGGAGAGAAAGATCACCTATCCTGTCCTACTTGATCCCGGACGCAAGGTGAATGACGCGTTCGTGATAGAAGGCATTCCGAAGAGTTTTGTTTATGATCGTGGGGGCAGGCTGGTGGCACAATCGATCGACATGCGCACCCGGAATCAGTTTCAAGAGATGTTGGCACAGGCTGGGCTGAAGTAGGTTTGCTTGACTATGCGTTATCTGGTGCGAGCTCAAGTGAAATCCGGGCGTGAGGCAGAATTGCTGAAGGCCATTGACCAGGAAACGCTTGGGCAGGGCTCTGTGGCTGAAGGCGAGTACCTGCGCAACATGAAGGATGCGCGCCTTTGCGAAGACAAAACCGCGCGTTGGGTCGAGATTTGCTACTGTCCCACGCCGCTCGAGGAGGAACGGCCTTACTGGGAAGAGTATTTTGAACTAACGCGCATACAGGACGCTCACGACCGCCGCAAATGCCGAGACGATAACGGGACGGAGTCCTGGGCTTGCAATGGATGCGACTGCACTGAAAGGCTGGAAGAAAAGCTAAGCACGACAGGAGTTCCCTTCCTCGAAGCACTTCGCGGCAGAGCTGGGTGCTCAGGTAAGCTATGGTAAGCCCGCTCCCACCCCTTTTTGTCTTGCGCGAGTTCGTGCAAAATTGTTAAAGACCATCGCCCAAAAAACGCGAACATGCCCTGCACGATGACTTCGGTTATCCGCTATTCGGAGGAACTCGTTGGCTTTAGGATAGAATCAAGTTAATAATTCCGTTCCCCCGGAAGCTTCATGAAAAGATTAATCGCGACTCTTTGCTTCGCCATTTGCTGCCTGACCTGTTCAATTCCTGCAGGAGCGCGGACGAACAATCCAGCCTATGCACAGAACCGAGATTCGTTAAAAGCCCAGAAGAAGCAGCAAAAGCAGATGAAGAAATACCTGAAGAAGCAGAAGAAGGCGCAGAATA
The DNA here is from genome assembly GCA_035500795.1 of Candidatus Eiseniibacteriota bacterium. Lineage (GTDB taxonomy): Bacteria > Acidobacteriota > Terriglobia > Terriglobales > Acidobacteriaceae > Sulfotelmatobacter. Next base: position 13,521 of record DATJWZ010000691.1, read on the forward strand.
AGATGTTCAAGAACAGTGTGAAGAACACACACTATCCGAAGAGACAGTATTAAGCTTCAGTCAAGCAATCCAGCCTCCGCCAACCACAACATCCCCGTCATAGAACACAGTAGCTTGTCCCGGTGTAATAGCACGTTGGGGCTCGTCGAAGGTAACGAGGATTTCGTCGATATCAGTTCGCTCAATCGTCGCGGGCGCCGGCTCGTGGCGATGGCGAATCTTTACTGTCACCCGCATCGACTCTTCAAGGTCTTCTACTGAAATCAGGTTCACTCGCTTGGCGTGCAGCCTGCGCGAGTAGAGATGCTCGTCGCCACCAACAACCACCTGCTTCTGCGCGCCGCTGATCTGGATGACGTAGAGCGGCGATCCGATGGCGACGCCGAGGCCCTTGCGCTGGCCGATGGTGAAATTGTGAATGCCCGCGTGCTCGCCGATGACTTCCCCGTTTGTTGTGACGAGTTCGCCTGCCGTATCGGGCAGCGACTCGCCCTGCTCAGCCAGGTAGGCGTCGATGAAGCGCTTGTAGTCTCCGCCGGGGACGAAGCAGATCTCCTGCGAGTCGGGCTTCTCGGCGATGACCAAGCCGTGCTGGGCGGCGACCTCGCGAACTTGCGGCTTCGTCATGTCGCCCAATGGGAAGAGCGTGCGACTGAGCTGCTCCTGTGTGAGCCCGAAGAGGAAGTAGGTTTGATCTTTGCTGTGGTCGGCTGGGCGCTTGAGCAGCCAGCGACTTCGGGCCTCATCATATGTCACTCGAGCGTAGTGGCCGGTGGCCAGGCGCTGGGCGCCAATCTGCTGAGCGACTATCAAAAGTTGATCGAACTTCAGGTGATTGTTGCAGAGGCTGCATGGGATCGGGGTGCGGCCCGAAAGATATTCGTCGACGAACGGACGCACCACGTCACGCTCGAAGCGCTCCTCGTGATTGACCACGTAATAGGGGATGCCAATCTGTTGCGCGACGCGGCGGGCGTCGTAGACGTCATCGATGGAGCAGCAGCGTCCCTGAACGGACTCGGGCATGCCCTCGCGTCCGGCGAGGCGGCGCTGGTTCCAGAGCTGCATGGTTAATCCGATAACGTTGTGGCCATCGGCGCGCAGCATTGCCGCGACGGTGGAGGAATCTACACCGCCCGACATAGCGACTGCGATTGTTTCTTGGTTCAATGCTTACCTCTGGGGCTAAAGCCCCGTGTCCAACTTCGCATTCAACGCGGCCCTTAAGGGCCGCTCTTCCACGCTTGCAAAGCGACAGAGCACTCGCAAGCACTTCAGGAGCTTGACGCTGCACCTCTAAGCGCTAACTATTCACCATTTGATTCATGTACCTTGGCGAGATGGCGCGGAGACGTGCAACCATTTCCGGTACGACGCTCAGTGCAAACTCGATATCTTCTTCAGTTGTCTGCTTGCCCAAACTGAACCGGATGCTGGCTCGCGCACGCTCTGGCTTCAGTCCCATTGCAAGTAACACGTGGGACGGCTCGATCGCCCCGGAGGAACACGCGGCTCCCGTGGAGACCGCCAATCCTTTTAAATCCAGCGCGATCACCAGGGATTCACCTTCGATCTGGTCGAAACGGATGTTGGTCGTGTTCGGCACTCGCGGAGCGCCTGCTCCGTTCACAGAGGTTTCGTCGATCTGCGCGAGAATTCCTCCCTCGAGACGATCGCGCATTGCCGAAATCTTGTTGTCGTCGCCACGCTCAAATCCCTGTAAACCTAATTCGGCAGCTTTGCCCATGGCGACGATGCCCGGGACATTTTCGGTCCCCGCGCGTCGCGAGCGCTCGTGACGTCCGCCATAGAACAGAGGCTGCAGGCGAGTTCCCTTCTTTACATAGAGCGCGCCGATGCCTTGCGGAGCGTGCATCTTGTGGCCTGAAATGGAGAGCGCACTACATCCGATTCGCTTGACATCGATGCGCACCTTGCCAGCCGCTTGCACCGCATCGGTATGGAAAAACACACCCGCCTCGGCGGCAATATTTCCGATCTCTTCAACCGGTTGCAGCACGCCGGTTTCGTTATTGGCAATCATGATTGAGATCAGTTTGGTGTTTGGGCGCAACACTCGGCGCACGTCCGCCGGGTCGACCACGCCGCGACCATCAACCGGCAAGACGGTCAAGTCGCAACCGAGTTCTTGCAGATGTTTCGCGGTGTGTAGGACGGCATGATGCTCAACACCCGAGGTGATTACATGGTCTCCAGCCTTCACGAGTCCGGCTAGGGCGAGATTGTCAGCCTCTGTGCCTCCGCTGGTGAAGACAATCTCGGATGCGCTGCACCCTAACAACGTCGCCACGGACTCGCGCGAATTCTCGACGGCGGCCCGCGTTTCCTGTCCATGGTGATGGATGGACGAAGCATTGCCGAAATGTTCGCCGAACCACGGTCGCATGGCCTCGAAGATCTCCGGTACGACCGGAGTGGTGGCGTTATTGTCGAGGTAAACCCGATGCATACAGAACCCGCTTCTATTCTACGGGATTTTGATGGTGGAACATGCATACAGAAGAGACAAAGCCCACGATTACAGAGTTTATTAGGGTATTTTCGAAAAAGGCTTGAACCGCGAAGGTCCCGGAGAAAGGCCGCTGAGTCCGCGAAGACCAACAGAAGGACAGCATGAAAGTGCGGCTGAACTATCCTCGCTGGTCGATCGGCACGTATTTGCTCGGATACTCTGGCCCGAGATATTCGGCCCGGGGACGGATCAGGCGGTTATCGTCGAGTTGTTCGATGACGTGGGCGGTCCATCCGCTGATGCGGGAGACGGCGAAAATCGGAGTGAAGAGATCCACATCAATTCCTAACGTGTGATACGTAGAGGCGGAGTAAAAGTCCACGTTTGCATTCAGCTTCTTGTCAGCTTTTACGAATTCTTCAATCTTATGGGAGATCTCGAACCACTTGGCTTGTCCGCTGGAGTTGCCGAGGTCGCGGGACATGACGCGCAGGTGAGTGGCGCGAGGATCTTCAGTCGTGTAGACACGATGTCCGAAGCCCGGAATCTTTTTCTTTTGCGCCAGCATGGCTTTTACATAATCGACGGGATCGGCTCCGGATTCGTCGATGGCAACGAGCACGTGGAAAACCGCTTCGTTGGCGCCTCCGTGGAGAGGCCCCTTCAGAGCACCGATGGCTGAGGTGACCGCCGAGTGCATGTCGGACAAGGTTGCGGCAGTGACTCGTGCCGCAAACGTGGACGCGTTCAATTCATGGTCGGCATGCAGAATGAGGGCGATATCGAGTGCGCGCTCTGCTGTGGGCGAGGGATGCTTGCCGTTCAGCATCAAGAGAAAATTAGCTGCGTGGGAAAGAGAACGGTCTGGCTCAATGATGGGATGTCCCTTGCGAATACGATCGTACGCGGCGACGATCATGGCAGTCTGCGAAGTCAAACGGATTGCCTTGTCGACATTCGCCTGGCGATCATTGCTCTTCTCTTGCGGATCATAGAACGATAAAGCTGAGACTGCCGTGCGCAGGACGTCCATGGGCAGGGCGTGGCGCGGAGCTGTTCTCAGCAGGTTAATGATGGAAGCATCAAGCTTTCGTTCTTCCGCAAGCCGATTGTGAAGTTCCCGCAACTCAGCGCGCGTGGGTAGCTTACCGAACCACAGCAGATAGCAGGTTTCCTCGAAGTTCGAATGATCGGCGAGTTCGTGGATGTCGATGCCCCGATAGGCGAGGACGCCGCGGTCGCCGTCGATGTAGCAGATGTTCGAATTGGTGGCAACGACACCCTCGAGCCCTTTCGGGGCACGCGCTGAGGTCACGCTGGACATTGATTTCTCACTTTGGCTATGGAATCTTCGATTGCGCTGCGCACGAGGGGAACGCGAGGGCAAACATGTTTTATACCTTACACGCTCTCCACTCTCAAAACCACATCGCAGATGCGCAGAATATTGGATGCCAGAAGGCCGGTCGCTTTTGCCTGTCATGCCAATGTGCTTTGCCACGGCTGTTTCGCGCAGCGTATATTAAAAGGTTCGTCTGCGGGTTCCCTGCAGCCCTGTACTGGCTCCTGATGGAGGACTTCCTACAATGAAACGCTCTTTTGCGGCGCTGCTGGTGTGCGCCTTTGCGTTGTCGAATCTGGCCATTGCCGATGAAGGTATGTGGCTGTACAACGAAGCACCTAAAGATAAGATCAAGGCCAAATACGGCTTTGAGCTGACCCAGGCCTGGCTCGATCATGTCCGGCTGTCGTCTGTTCGCTTTAATAACGGGGGTTCTGGATCGTTCGTCTCGGCCGATGGCCTCACGTTTACGAATCACCATGTAGGCGCCGGATGCGTGCAGCAGCTCTCCACCGAAGGACATGATTACATCAAGACCGGGTTCTATGCGAAAACCCAGGCGGAAGAAGCGAAATGCCCAGCTCTAGAACTGAACGAGCTTATCGGCATCGAAGATGTTACAGACAAGATCAACGCCGGCGTAAAGGCTGGGATGTCAGCGGCCGAGATTGGCAAGGCACAACGCGCCGCTATGTCGCAAGTGGAAAAAGATTGCACCACGGCAACGGGCCTGCGCTGCGACGTCGTGACGTTCTATTCGGGCCAAGTCTACAACCTGTACAAGTACAAAAAGTACACGGACGTGCGACTGGTGTTTGCACCCGAGTTCGGTATCGCCTTTTTTGGCGGCGATCCCGACAACTTCGAATACCCACGCTATGACCTCGACATCACTTTCTTCCGGGTGTACGAGAACGACAAACCTGCACATCTGGATCATTACCTGAAATGGTCGCCGACCGGAGTCAGCGACAACGATCTGATTTTCGTTTCCGGGCACCCGGGCAGCACTAGCCGACTGTTGACAATGTCGCAATTGGAGTTCTTACGCGACGTCCAGTATCCGTCGGTTTTGAAATTTCTCTCCGAGCGAATTGCGCTGCTGCAGGACTTCAGCAAGCAGTCAGAAGAAGACGCGCGAATCGCCCAGGAAGACATCTTCGGTTTGCAGAATTCACTGAAAGCAATTACCGGCTACAACGCGGGACTGCTCGACAAGTCGATTATGCAATCGAAGGCTGGCGACGAAGCGAAGCTCAAGGCAAACTTCAAGGAGAATCCGAAGAACGCAGGTTCCGATCCTTGGGAAGAAATCGCCCAGGCCATGAAGCTGGAGCGTTCTATCTACAACAACGTCACTTACCTGGAGCGCATGCGGGGCTTTCCGCGGCTGGCGCAGATCGCCCGTGTCTTGGTACGATCGGGCGTTGAAAAATCAAAGCCGAATGATCAGCGTATGCGGGAGTTTCGCGATTCCGGATTGCCTTCCCTTGAGCAACAGCTTTTCTCGGAGGCACCAATTTATAAGAATCTGGAAACCCTGGACATGACTGCATCTCTCAACGAAATGCAGAACGCGCTGGGCAAGGACAACCCGGACGTTCAAAAGCTGCTCCAGGGGAAAACGCCTGCTGATGCAGCCAAGGAATTCATCGGCAACACTAAACTCGAGGACGTTGCGGTGAGGAAACAGCTGTATGAGGGCGGTGAAGCGGCCATTGACGCGAGCGCTGATCCGTTGATCGTTGCAATGCGGGCCATTGACCCCGACGCCCGCGATGCACGCCGAGAATTTGAGGATAAGATTGACTCCGTAGTGCGTCGCGATGGAACTGAGATCGCTACGGCGCGATTCGCACAGAGCGGATTCAGTCAACCTCCGGACGCGACCTTTACGCTGCGCTTGAGCTACGGTGTCGTGAAGGGCTATCAGGAGAGCGGCAAGGCAATTCCGTTCGACACCAACATGGGAGGTGCATTCGAACATGCTGCTGCGCATGGCAGCAAGCCGCCCTATAACCTGCCGGAGAGCTGGATTGCGTCGAAGTCAAAGCTGGATCTCAAGACACCGCTGAATTTCGTTTCGACGGCGGACATTATCGGAGGCAATTCTGGTTCGCCGACCGTGAACAAGAAAGGTGAAGTGGTGGGGATTATCTTCGATGGAAATATCCAGTCCCTGTCGTGGAACTTTGCCTACAACGACACGCAAGCTCGCGCGGTTTCGGTCGACTCGCGCGGAATACAGGAAGCGCTGCGCAAGATTTATGGAGCGACGGCGCTGGCGGATGAGTTGATGGGCAAGTCAGCTGCAGCAGCGGCAGGAAAATAGTTCCATTGCAACTCGCATTTTCATCAGGCCCGCTGAAATGGCGGGCCTTTTCTTTAGGGGGAACTATGCTGGCCAAATTGTGAGCGCTGTCTTGGTGAGAATCTGATCTTGTACTTGTGCGCTGAGCGGAAGAGCTCTGAATTCATCCAAATTCTTTTTGATGTCGGGTACGCCCGGGCCTGGCCAATCGGTGCCGAAGAGCGTTTTCCCGGCGATCTCCTCTAATCGCGGGAAATACTTCAGCAGCGTTTTCGGCGGGATGCCGCTAATGTCGAGATAGACATTTGGATGGCGGCGGATAAGGAAAAAAGCAGTCTGCATCCAGAGCGGTCGGCCGCCATGGGCCAGAAGAATTTTCAGCCTGGGAAAATCGACTGCCACATCGTCGACATAGATTGGATCTCCGTACTTATTCCGCGCGCCCGGAAAGATCGAAGTGCCGGTGTGAAACATGACCGGTACGCCGTTCGCTTCCGCGGCACGATAGATGATCTCCAGTTCCTTGGCGCCGGTGAGGTAATCGTTCGGATATAAAAGCTGATGCGGCGGATGGATCTTGATCATCTTCAATCCCAGGCGCAGAATCTGTTCAACGTCCGCGAGGATGTTTTCTGTGTGCCGCGGATGCAGGCTGCCGCATGACAATAGGCGTTTGGGATCTTCTTTGACATAATCCGCCACGAACTGATTTACGCCGCTGGTGAAGCCGATCACTTCAGGCGCCACGTAGTTGATAAGCATGGCGCGATCAATGCCGCTCACGTCCATGAATTTGAGAAATGCCTTCGGCGAGCGGCAGAACTCGACGATCTGATCGAAGTTAGGACGCTTCTTCTTCATTAACTCCAGCGCATGAGGCTTGAACATGTCCATGGGCTGGATATGGATGTGGCAATCGGTGATCATTGAATGGCTAGCCGTTCGGGGCCGATGTTTGGCCGCGAGAAGCATATCAGAGCATCTAGTTCGCTGCAGCGGCAAGTACCGCTCGCTTTGTGAAGACCCGAATCATCTCGCGGCGATACCCGGGCGTCAGAGCCGAAGTGGTGAGCGGCTTGGCCGTTCTTGCGGCGAGGTCGCCGACGGCAGAGGCGAGCTGCTCGTCGAGGGTCTTCCCTTCCAGCAATTCCGTTGCTCCCTTCACAATCAGTGGTGCAGGATTCACAGCCGTGATTCCGATGCGCGCGTCAGCGATGTGGCCGTTCGAGCGTCGCATCACTACCGCGACCCCGGCTAGAGGATAGTCGATTGATCCGCGGACGCGGAGCTTGCGATAGACGCCGCTGTATCCAGCCGAGGATGAGGGCAGGAATACCCGGGTGAGAATTTCGTCCGGCTGCAGCTTGCGGTAGTTGTCGCCGATACCGGTGTAGAAATCGGCGAGCGATATGCGGCTAGTTCCGCGGGGGCTCGC
>DATJWZ010000692.1:0-3379 GCA_035500795.1 Candidatus Eiseniibacteriota bacterium
CGTCTTCGAGGCGTGACTGTCAAAGCAATTGACCTCATCAGCGAAAAACTGTCCTCGGAAGAGGCCGGGGCAGCGTATGCTTTGGATGCCCTCGGGATTGCTACGAGTGCCATCTCGAAGGTGCGAAATGGTTGAAAAGGCTTCGACGGAGCTGCAGGAGCTAGCGCAACAACTCATAGACGGACCTCACCCATCCGAGGTATCCCCTGTTGTTGTAGCCCCTCTTGCTTGCTCCGTCCCCTACACCCCCGAACGTATGGTGCAGTTAATGGTTGACCATCCCGATTGGGGGCACAAAGAATTGGCTGCGGCTTTCGGGCGGCTACCTTCATGGACTTCCGCCGTATTGGCGAGCGATGCCTTTCAACAGGCTCTCGACATGCGACGCCATGAGGTAGCTGACCCATCCCTTTCCGCCACGATGGAAGAGAGATTCAAAGGGCTGGCTATTCGAGCAGCCACTGTTCTGCAAGAGAAGCTCAACGGTCAGGGAGTGTCGGATCTTGTGGTGCTGAAGGCAGCGGAGTTGGGGATCAAGGCTCTTGGGCTTGGTCAGAAGGCCCCTGAGACTCCACAATTGCCGTCGAATCAGAACTCTTCCGAGTCCGTGGCAGAGAAGCTTCTGGCTGCAATGGATGCCCGTGATCGCGCCCGCACCGTTGACGTTCAAACTGTTGAGGTGAGGGAGCCTGATGGCCAACGCTCAACAGACTGAACTCAAGCGCACCCCCCTAACGGCAAGACTCATCGAGGCTTTTGCCGTTAATTACTTGTATAAGGGATTTGATGAAGCCAAGCCAACGCCCCAATTCCACCGTGATGGTTGGGCTTTATACGCTTCCGACGCTCTACAAGCTAGTGTTATCGCCCCACGGGGCCACGCCAAATCCTCAGCTTTCACACACGTCTTCATTCTTGCATCGGTCCTCTTCAGAGACGAGAGCTACGTCATTCTGGTGTCAACGAATGAAGAGCTGGCGATTGAGCACTTGGGTGACATTACCCGAGAGCTTGTCGAAAACGAGGAATTGATCCATGACTTCCAAATCAAAGGATTCATCACCAATTCCAAGACAGAAATCATCGTCGAATTCCTCGATGGCCACCAGTTTCGAATACTCGCTCGTGGCAGCGGGCAAAAGATGCGAGGCCGCAAGTGGCGAGGCATGCGCCCTGGACTTATTGTCTGCGATGATCTTGAGGATGATGAGCAGGTCGAAAACAAAGAACGTCGTGACAAGTTCCGTCGATGGTTCAACCGAGCGGTACTGCCAGCGCTGCGGCGAGGTGGTAAGGCTAGAGTACACGGTACGATTCTACATGAGGACAGCCTGCTGAGCCGGTTCAAGAAACAGCCGGGGGCGTGGAAGGTTCTCTTCTACTCTGCACACAAGGGCTTTGATGACTTCACGAACATCCTGTGGCCGGAGCAATTCACAGAAGAAGCCTTGCGTGGTATCCGTCAGCGCTATATCGATGACTTTGACGCCCCTGGCTATTCCCAAGAGTATTTGAACGACCCCTATGACAACACTGACACCTACCTCAAAAAAGACTGGTTCACTCCCATGTCTGATGAGGATTTCGACAGAGATATGCGTGTTTGCGTGGGGGTGGACTTCGCTATTAGTAAGTCTGACAAGGCTAACCGAACTTCCTTCACTACCGCTGGCCAAGATTCTGATAACGTTCTCAACTTCTTTCATCAGTGGGTAGGGCGGTGGGCAACAGATGAAATCATTGACAATATGATTGCCCTGCAGGAACGCTTCGAGCCGGAGTGTTTCTTTGTGGAGGATGGTGTCATCTGGAAAGCCATCGAGCCCATCCTCAATCTGGAAATGAAGGCTCGCAACGTATTCCTCAATTGCGTTCCACTCCCTTCCACCAAAGACAAGGCTATGCGTGGGCGGTCATTTCAAAAGCGCATGAAGGCCGGTGCCTGCCGATTTGACAAAGAGGCTGACTGGTACGCCCCCTACGAACATGAATGCCTGCGATTTACTGGCTACAGCGAAGCCGTGTTGGACGATCAATTCGACTCTAGTGCTATCCTGTCGCGAGGCTTTGACACGCTCCCACTGTTGGATGAAGAGTCCTTCATGACAGAAGAAGAATTGTACTACGCGCATGTTGAGGACCGCAGTGGGCAAGATGGCCGATCAACAATTACTGGATACTGACAATGGAAATGATAGCCGATGCAGAGGCTGTGGCGATTGTGCCCACGCCCGAGATAAAGAAAAAGTTTAAGATAAAGGACATTGTTCGGGATCCGAATCTTGCTAGGCATCTTAATCAAGACGAACGGAATGCTATTGGCATGTGGGTGGTCAATGGCTACGTCAGAGACTTGTCTTCCCGCATTGTGTGGACGCAGCGGAATGCCGAGGCAATCAAGCTTGCCCTGCAATTCAAGGAGGACAAGACCTTTCCTTGGACCGGTGCGTCGAATGTCAAATTCCCTCTGGTGACCATTGCGGCCCTCCAGTTCCTGGCTCGCATCAGCATCTTGACGAAGGGGCGGCGCATCGCCCGATACGAATACATTGGTGCCGATCCCGATGGCAAAAAGTTGGCCCGTGCGAACCGTATCAGCCTCCACACGAGCCTCCAACTAGTCGATGAGGACGTGGCATGGCTTGACTCCGATGAACAGTGCAAATTTGGTGCGGCGCTGGTCGGATCGGCCTTTAAGAAGACATACTTCGATCCCGTGCAAGGCACGAATATCAGTGAGTATGTCCCTGCGCAGTATTTTGTGTTTGACTATCATTGCAAGCATGTGGACAAGACTCTTCGGGCCACGCATTGCATCGGCATGAATGCCAACAAGATCCGCGAACGCGTTGCCCGTGGCTTGTTCATCGAAGAAGAAAACCCTCAAACCCCTGGCCCGGAAACCATCGCCAACCTTCTCCGCGTGACCGCCGACGAAATCTCTGGTTTGTGGAATCAGGGCGCATCGGAGGAATATCGTGTCCTCGAACAACATTGTTGGTTTGATTTTGATGGAGATGGGTACGCTGAACCTTATATTATCAGCGTCCGCGAAGACACAGGGCACGTCTATCGTATCGTTGCGCGTTTTTTCGATGATGGCGACGTGCATCGTGTTAATGATCTGGCTGTACGGCAGTATGAAGGGATGGCACTGAAGGCCAGCGATCCCAAGGACAAGTCCCGTTATGAGCGCTTGGCTCAGGAAATGGAGGATGCAAGTGACAACAAGATTGTACGAATCGATCCCGTTAAATACTTTACCAAGTACACCTTCATACCCTCCCCTGATGGAGGTGCCTACGGTCTCGGTTTGGGGGCGCTTCTCGGACCCGTCAACGCCGCTGTCGACACTCTCATCAACCAGCTTATTGATGCT
>DATJWZ010000693.1:0-7105 GCA_035500795.1 Candidatus Eiseniibacteriota bacterium
ACTGGCAGTGGGACGATTCCCGATTGCTGCAACAGCTGGGAAACGGGCACGATCGGCACCCTTGGTGGTATCGAGGACTTTTGGGTCGAGGAAATCAACGCAGCTGGAACCGCACTCCCCTGGTCAGTGCAGATCGGTGGCTATGGCGACGACCAAATTAATGGCCTGGCGATTGATGCGCAAAACAAGCTGTACCTGACTGGGTATACCGACTCCGCGAATTTTCCGCACACCGCCGGCGCTCTCAACCAGCCCGGGGGAGCTAGAGCCTTCGTAATCAAATTGAATCCGGCCCGGCCTCCCGACATTTCGTTGGTCTATTCGGCACTAGTTGGAAACAGCGGCCACACCGTGGGCGACTTTATCAATGGTCGCACCATCGCCGCCGACAAGGCGGGAAACTCTTACGTAGGCACCTGGACTTACAATGTCGGACTCTTCACCGGAGAGTGGGCATTCCAGCCGACCGCGCTAGTTGTGCCGGTCGGCTACGTCTTCGAATTGAACAATCTTGGCAGCTCGATCATCAACGGCAGCTATGTGGGCGGGCAGGAGAGCTTAGTTAACCAGATAAATGTCGACCACTGGGGCAACGTCGATGTCTTAGGGACAACAGGCTCGCTCGATTTTGTCGTAACCGCTTATGACGACCCGACATCTAGCAGCGACGGTTTTTATGTAAAGTTCAATCAGAACTTCGCGGCGATTTCGTCCGTTGAATTCAGCGGCTATCCGGGTACAGCCTCCATCGACGGGAGAGGCGGCCTTTGGGTCGCCGGCTCGACGGAAGGGCAATTGCCAACAACTCCCGACGCCTTTCAGCCGTTATATCAAGGAAACACCGACGGCTTCTTGCTGCACACAGACTTTTCAGGTTTGTGCTCGTCGGACGGGATCGAGATTTGTTCGATATCGCCCGATCTCACAACTCCTCAGCGAATTCAGTTTGTAGCTCAGGCGTCCAAGCCAGAACAAACGGTGCGTACGACGTTGAGCATCGATGACATGGTTGTTTACAGCGAGCCAGCCGCGCAATTCGATACCTGGCTGGGCATAGCGCCAGGACAGCATATCGCTACAGCTTCAGCGCAAAATGCAGCTGGCGAAAACGTCGTCGACCGACAGAGTTTCTGGGTGCGCCCGTCAGTTTCCTGTCCCATGAATCCTTCGAATCCATCCCTGACATTCTGCAGCCCCCTCAACGCAGCAGTGATTCATGGGCCTGTTTCGATCGAAATACACGCGAATGATATCGCCCCGCCACCCACAAGCCTCACCCTGTACGTGGATGGCAATTTGCAAACGAGAATCAACGGGCAGAACGGCACTTATAGATTCAAATTCAGTCTGCCGCGAGGTATTCACTATTTCGCCGTACGCGGCGAGGACGGATGGGGGAATCATATAACGGCGAGCACCGTCGCACGCGTGGAGTAGCGTACGGCGAAGCGCTGGTTACTGGGTCTGCTTCAGGTTCCATTTCCCGAAATGGAACTCGCCGCATGATTTTTCCCAGTTTTTTGTTGCCCTCAGAATGGGCAAGAGCAATGATGAGAAATAGCGTTTAGAGCTGCATTTTGGCATTGATGCCGCCTCTAAGTGCTTGGCGCTCAAGATTTTACCGGCAACTTGTTGAGCCCCATGGATTATTTCGCAATTTTCCGCCAAGTTCATGATTCCAATAGACCGGGGGTACCGGGGGTATCTGCCATTTACCAAAAAGTAACTAGGCACTCGCGCAATTCCTCATAACTCCTTAATGACCGATCCTGATCACGACCACTGATTTTCATTGCGCCCTTCGCGGCTTTACTTCGCGATCTTCGCGGTCAAGCTTTGTGCAGACACGCTGAAACCGAAATTCCCCTTCTCGACTGCCTCGCAATCATCACTTCTCCCGCCTGCGCGAGTATGATGAGCGGTCAGTCATTCCACTCATGATCGTTCGTCCCATCGCCGAGCCGATTCTCGATGCCGAAGAGCGCTTTGAGGGCTTCGAGAACCTCATGCCGTTCCGCGTCCAGAACATTCTTCTGGTCTCGAGCCTCTACGACTCGTTCATCCTCCGCGAAGACGGACGTCTCAACGAACTCCTGATCGACGAATCGCTCGAGCTCAACTTGCATCAGGTTCCTGGAATTACGCATGTGTCCAGTTGCGCCGAGGCGCTCGATCTGACGAAGGCACATCCGCAATTCAATCTGATCGTGTCCAACCTGACGGTTGGCGATACGAACGCCGCGGACCTTGCCCGCAAGGTTCGCGAAGCAGGATTAAACACACCCGTCGTTGTCCTTGGATACGACTATCGCGAGATTAAGAACTTCGTCGCTCGAAATCCAGTTACCGATATCGACCGCGTATTTTTGTGGCAAGGAACGGCGCGCATCCTGATCGCGATCGTCAAATACATCGAAGACAAGTTCAATGTCTTGCACGACACGCGCGCGATGGGAGTTCCGGTGCTGCTCGTAGTCGAAGACAACATTCGCTACTACTCCTCGTTCCTGCCAGTCATTTACACAGAACTCATCAAGCAGTCGCGCCGCGTGATTCAGGAAGGTATCAACGTCGCGCACAAATTAGTACGCATGCAAGCACGCCCGAAGATTCTGCTCAGCTCAAATTTCGAAGAAGCTGCCGAGTTGGTGCAGAAATATCGCGACTACATCTTCGGCATAGTCTCCGATGTCGAGTTTCCGTGGGAAGGAAAGTTGAGTCCGGAAGCTGGATTTGAGCTGGCCCGCATGGTCAAGACTCTGACGCCCGATGTTCCAGTCGTGCTGCAAACGAGCCGCACAGAATTCAAGCCGCGCGCCCACGCGGAAGGCTATTCATTTTTGCGCAAGCGTTCTCCCACGCTGCTGAAAGATTTGAGGCGAATCCTCACCGACCAGTTTGGCTTCGGTGACTTCGTCTTTCGCATGCCGGATCAACAGGAAGTCGGTCGCGCAACCGATCTCAACGAACTCGAAGAGCAACTGCAAACCATTCCCGCCGACAGCCTGATGTATCACGCGCAGCGCAATCACTTTTCCCATTGGCTGATGGCACGCACGGAGTTTGCGCTGGCAGCGAAGCTGCGTCCGCGCAAAGTATCAGACTTCAATGGTCCCGAGCATTTGCGTCATGACCTGATCGAATCCATCAACGACTATCGTCGCGAGCAGAATGAAGTCCTGATCGGTGACTTCAAGGCCGACAGCTTCAAGCCATCAGAATCAAGTTTCTTGCGCATCGGCTCCGGATCGCTTGGAGGCAAGGCGCGCGGGCTTGCCTTCGTCCGTCATCTATTGCGTACGCGTCGTATTGCGAAGCGTTTTCCGGGAGTCCGCATTTCTGTTCCTCCCGCGGTGGTGATTGCGACCGACATGTTCGACCAGTTTTTGGCGGAGAAAAATCTCAGCGACTTTGCCCTGCATTGTGATAACGACGGTGAGATCCAACAGCGCTTTCTGGAATCTCCATTGCCTGCATCGCTGTCCGAAAACCTGAAAGCCTTTCTTGAGGAGGTTCGATACCCGCTCGCCGTACGTTCGTCGAGTCTGCTGGAAGACTCCCAGTATCAGCCGTTCACTGGCGTATATGAGACGTTCATGCTCGGCAACCAGCAAGCGGATTTGCCGACGCGCCTGTCAGAACTGTCTGAGGCGATCAAGCGCATCTACGCTTCAACCTTCAGCCAGCATGCGAAAGCCTACGTACGAGCCACTCCATACCGACTGGAGGAAGAGAAGATGGCGGTAATTCTGCAGCAGGTTGTCGGATCGCAGCATGATCACCGTTTCTATCCTGACTTTTCGGGCGTGGTGCGCTCGCACAATTTTTATCCCGTAGATCCGATGACTTATTCCGACGGCATTGCGGCCATTGCGCTCGGCCTCGGACGCACGGTCGTCGACGGAGGAAAGTGCATCAGCTTCTGTCCGCGCTATCCGCGGAACCTGCTGCAGTTCTCGTCGGTAGAAGACATTCTCGCCAACACTCAGACAGAATTCTGCGCCCTCGCGCTCGACGACACTTCTCACCAGGGCGCGGGACATCTGCGCGAAGCGCGCTTCGGGCTCGATGTGGCGGAAGCTGATGGAACGCTGCACGCGGTTGCTTCGACGTACTCTCCGGAGAACGACGCGGTGTATGACGGACTCAGCCGACCCGGACCGCGCGTGGTTACGTTCGCGCCGATGCTCAAGCATGGACTTTTTCCGATTGCACCGATCCTGGATGTGCTGGCGCGTGCAGGAGAAGAAGCGCTGGGGAGTCCGGTCGAGATTGAGTTCGCCGTGAGACTTCCTCGCGGAGAAGAAGCGACTGAATTTGGATTTCTGCAGATTCGTCCGCTGACATTGGCGCGCGATCATCAGGACTTGAGCATCGACAACATCGATCCGTCACAACTGATCTGCCACAGCACGAAAGTGCTCGGCAACGGGCGGATTGAGAATCTTTATGACATCGTTGTTGTGGACTCGCAGCGTTTTGAGCGCAGCCGCAGCCAGGAAGTCGGCGCGGCAGTCGCTCACTTTAACGCTTCCCTCAGCGCTGAGAATCGTCCATACCTGTTGATCGGCGTCGGGCGCTGGGGATCGAACGATCCATGGCTCGGAATTCCTGTGGAATGGGATCAGATCTCAGGCGCGCGGGTGATCGTCGAGGCGGGGTTTCGCGACTTCCGGGTCACTCCTTCGCAAGGCAGTCACTTCTTCCAGAATTTGACCGCATTTCAGATTGGCTATTTCACAGTGAATCCTGATGCAGGCGAAGGATCGCTCAATTGGCAATGGCTGGGCCAACAGCAAGCTGTTCAGGAGCGGGAATGCGTTCGACACCTGCAGTTAGAGCAGCCGCTGCGAGTTGTGATGAATAGCCGAAGCAGCCAAGGAGTGATCCTCAAACCAGAACGGGATTAGGTAAAAAAAGAAGGACCCCGACTTCCGGGGGTCCTCGTGTTTTAGAGTTGATGGGTCGTATGTTTACTTGATGAAGCCGCCCGCCTTTGGACTACCCCAGCCAGTGGCAAGGTCGTACCCCGTGGTAGCGGAATAGCCATTGCTTCCGGTGGTGATGTCATGCATGTCCTTCGTGTAGTTCGCGCTTAAGCCCAGCGCATAGAGCTGCGGATTAATGAACCCGAGGGGTTTCTTACCCGCAGCCGCTTCCGCCTGGTTGGCCAACGCCAGCCAACCGGCCCACATGGGAGCGGCAAAGCTGGTTCCGCCATACAGATTCGCGGTGCAGGTCGTCTGATCGGCGCAGACGTAGAAGGTGAAGTTCGAGTTGGCGGCCACGTCCGGACCATTGCGCAGGGTTTTGGAACAACTCGCGCAACCCGCAGCTGTCTTTGTCTGCCACGAAGGAATAGGGATGCTATTCGGCGAGATGCCGCCACCGCTGTCGGCCCAGACCGTTTCTGACTTCCACGCACCACCCGCACCGGTGGTGACCAGATCGGTGCCACCAACGGACACCAGATATGCATCATCGGACGGCCAGATGGAGCCACTGATTTGCCAATCCCTGTTGTCGCCAGCGGCGTCAAACAAGGTTTGACCTTGGGCCGCGAATTCCTTGAAATAAGGATCGTCAACCGTGGGGTCAGCCGGACGCCAGTACCACGAACAGCTCAGGTTCAGGTTCAGAGGACTTGCAGTCGCCATCGCGTTGAAGAGAGGGGCATCATCGGATCCAACGTACATCACTAAGCTTGCCAGTCCGGGAGCCATGCCTAACGCTTGCGTCATATCGAGCGTCTGCTCGGTATCGTCACAGCCTTGAGACGCCAGACACGAGGTGGAAGTTCCATCCACGGATTTCAGCGTGACAGGAACTTTGTTGGTCTGATGCGCATTCGTGTAATAGGTGGCCAGGTCGGCCAAATCTGTGCCGGCATATTCGAGCAAGCCGACGGACTGCCCCTTCCCTGTGAGTTTGGTTCCACCGTAATAGGCTGCGCGCATATCACTTCCGCAGAAAGAAGCAGCAGGGCAAGAACCGGTGGTTGCGAGGCTTTGCGGCGGCTGGTTGCTTTCGTCGCGACGACGCAGGTTGGGGCGCGGTATGGAGTAGTTGTCCAGGCCGGAGATGCGCCATAGCGGGAAAGGCAAGTTCGTGGTGGGTTCTCGGTCCGGTGCGAAGAACGTGCGATTCTCCGTCGGATGCTGATAGATTCCCATCACGACGTGGAAGGCTTTCTCTATATTTTGTATCGAGCCCGTGACGTCGATGTTGATCCGGTTGCGCGAGGTGCCGACCACTGTAAATCCGTTTTCCCGCGCGAACTGGAGCACGGCATCATAGTCTTCCTGAGTGGGGCCATACTTCGCGGTGAATTCTTCCACCGTCAGGTACTGGCGATAAGAAGAGCTCGTCGGGTCGTACAGATCCCCCAGGAAGCTGTCGAGATTCGATTCGTTGCGAAGGGGCAGAGCGATCACGAGACGCAGGGTTTGCGTAGCCGGAGGATGAGCAACTAAGCGTGCTTCTCCATAGGCGACGGTATCGCGCACGTGAGTGGTCAGCAATCGAGACTCAGCGTTACCAATCGCGCTCAGTAACGTCAGAGACGCTACGAAGGTGAGCGAGAGCGTGAGCAGTTTTCGATGCATTGATTTCTCCTTAATTTTCTGATCCCGACAAAGATGAAATCATTCTGGCCCGGTCATCTGTCGTGGAATTGATTCGAGAGCAATGACGGAACGCGAACGGCAAAGCAGTTGCCGGCCGCCGGTTTCAGCATGTGGTCGGAAAGTATACACAGAGTTGACGATTTCTATCGGGAATATCAGAGACCTTAAGGATTATTTTTCCCTGAAGCAGAATGGCCAAAGATGTGAAAACTTTTGCACGTAGCCTCATCCATGATCGGTCGTCATCGATGTGGCACAGCACATCCGCACACGGCTCTGTGATGCCAATCACAGCCTCTCTCGTGTGATCACGAACACAATCGAGAGGTAGTTGGCCAATTCCTGGCCGGTTCACGGAGAGGCCGTGTTCAAAATCATCCACGCACAATTTCTCGCGCCGGGCATCAAGCGGTTCGTGATTGAAGCCCCGCGCATCGCGCGCAAGCAGAAACCCGGACAATTCGTCATTCTTCGCATTT
>DATJWZ010000694.1:0-3734 GCA_035500795.1 Candidatus Eiseniibacteriota bacterium
TGTCCGTCGTGGCAGCGGAAGCATCCCGGAGAATAGAAGTGTCCGAGATTGTTGGGATGAGTTTGCCAGTTCAACTTCATCTCGGGGAAAGTCGTGCGCTTGAAGATGGCCTGCACTTCTGCGACGGCATTGCGAATCTCAAGCTGCTTGTTCTTTGAGATGTCGGGATATTTCTTCTCGTAGTAATCCTGGATTCCAACGGCGATGCCTTGCATCGCGGCATCGGTCGTCTTGTAATCCGCAGTCAACGCAGTGACCGCTTCCTGCTTGATCGAGGGGAGGGAAGTATCGATGCGATGCGCGAGCAACGACTGATCGACTGAGAGATCAGGAGAAACGTAGATGTGCGTGGGGCGATTGTGACAGTCGACGCAATCCATGCGGCGCTTTTCGGCTTTCGCGATCTGGTCTTTCGTAAGCGTGGAGTCTTTTGCGTAGTACTCCGTGACGCGTCCCTGCTGATCTTCGACGTGGATATAGGGGATGACCTGGCGTTTTTCGTCGGCGGCAACGTATTCGATCTTGTTGGCGATGTTCATGTGCCAGTGAATGCCCTCGGGGGCGCCGGTTGTGGGATCGCCTCCGCCGGTCTTGATGATCATGCGAATCTGGCGCAGGGTGTTCTTTTCGTCACTCGCATAGTGCGAGAAGACCTTCAGCTGTCCGCCATAAAACTTCTTCGGCCAGTGGCATTGTTCGCAGGTTTCCTGCGCCGGGCGCAGATTCTTGACCGGGGTCGGAATAGGCCGCGGGAATGTATTGAATATCGCGGCGAAGACCTGACGGCTTCCGGACAACTTCGACTTTACAAACCAGGTTGCGCCCGGTCCAACGTGGCAATCCGCGCACGCGACGCGCGCGTGAGGGGAGAGCTGATATGCGGTGTATTCCGGGCTCATGACGGTGTGGCACAACTGTCCGCAGAAGGAGACGGATTCGGTGAACTCGTAGGCTTTGTAACTTCCAGCAGCGCTGACGACCGCGAAGACTACGAGAAACGTCACGAAGGAGACGACCGCGCCCCGCTGCTTTGGATCATTCAAATCAATGCGCGGGTAAAAAGCCGTAGCCGTTACTTTCTTACGGCGTTCCAACAAAATTCCGGCTGCGATCATCAGCAAACCGAGAACGAGGAATGCCGGAGAAACCATGTAAGCCAGAATGCCGATGTATGGACTGGCTTTGGTCGCGATCTGATCGATGAGGAAGAACAGGAAAATGTTCGCGAGGCTCACGATTGAGAGCGCGATGCCGGCAAGACTGACCGGATTGCGCAGCAGCATGCGCAACTTGTGCTTTGGCTCGACTTCGTTTGGTGGCGGAGTCTTGTCAGTCTCCATGCTGGACCTCGGCTACGTCGCTTTTTTTGTCGTTCGCTTCTGTTGCGCGTGAGCTCTGCATCAGAGTGGTCGAATCGAGTCCATGCTCCTCGCGATAGTGATGGACCGTCATCTTGCCATCCCACCAGGCCCAGTTCATCGGATAGACATCGGGATCGAGGAACACCTGATAGAAGTGCCAGACCAGAATGGCCAGCGTCGCCAACACCGCTTCATAGAAGTGAATGGCGGTCGCGACATCGAGCCACCAGCGCGGCAAATGATTCCCGAAAAATACCTTCGCCCAGAGCATGACTCCGGTTCCGGCCATCACGAACATGCCCCAAACCAACGCCCAATATTCCGCCTTCTCCGCATAGTTGAAGCGGGGGAAGTCGGGTTTGTTTTTCGACAGCCCCAGATAGTAACTGAGATTTTGCCATGCGCCGCGGATGTCGTCGAGTGTCGGGAAGAGATCGCGGACCAGGCGGCGTCCTTCGCGCGAGAAGCTGATGTCGAAGATGTGGTAGATGCTGACACTAATGAGTGCCACGGCCGCGATCCGATGCACGAGTGACCGCATGCGCTCGCCAAGGGAAAGCATCGAGGCAAACCAGGAATCGGGGAACTTCAAGGCGAATCCGGTCAGCACGAGCAGGAAGAAGCTGATGAGCAGCGTGGCGTGCTGCAGGCGAAAACGCATGGGCATGCGGGTGACGAAATGATTCTGCTCTTTCCGTTTCGCGATCAGCTTGGAGCGCCAGATGATGAAGTTGTGCAGCAGCATGCCGCCGATCACGGCGAAGATCATGCCGAGATAGAACTTGCGAATCCAGCGCACGGCTTTGCTCCCGATATCGGCAGAGAGGGGAGCATCAACATGGACTTTGGCGGCGGTGAACTTCTCAGTCACGCCGGGATGGCATTGGCCGCAGGTGCGCGCCAGGTTCGAGGGATGGATCGTGGAGCGCGGATCGCTCGAGGGAAAGATGCTGTGCGTTCCGTGGCAACTGGCGCAGTTGGCGACGACCTGCGAACCGAGGCGGGATGCCAGGCCGTGATAGCTAGCGAGGTAGGTCGTGGCGCGGCGTCCTTGAATCCCGAACTCCTGGGAGAGACGAACGCCTTCGTGGCAGCGGGCGCAGGTCGCCTGCGCGACATTCTGGGCCGAGACAGGAGAGCTCGGATCCGTGTGTGCCTTGATGGAGTGAATCCCGTGGCAATCAGTGCACACTGGAGCCTGCCAGTTGCCTTGCGCGACGGCGGTTCCGTGAATGCTTTGCTGAAATTCTGCGGAAATTTGCTGGTGGCATTTTCCGCAGGTCAGCGGCACATTGAATTTGAAGATGGGTGACTTGGGATCTTTCGCATCGAGGATGTCGTGTGCGCCGTGACAGTCTGTGCAGACCGCGGCCTTTTCCGAGCCATTCGCGACTGCGTGACCATGGACGCTCTGCCGATACGAGGCGACCATCTGGACGCTCAACCCGTCTTTCTCCATCACAAATTGTTGGCCATGGCAGGAACCGCAGGTCGCAGGGATGTTGACGTGAGCCACGCGAGATTTGGGATCGCTGGCCGGCAAGAGTTCGTGCGGGCTTCCGTGGCAATCGAGACAGGTTGCGGCATTTGTATTGCCCGCTTGAACGGCTTTGCCGTGGAAGCTTTTCTCGTAGGCTGACTGCTCCTCCGCGTGGCAGGTTGCGCAACTGATCTTCTTTGGAGTATTTTCGTGCGCCGCGGACCTTACGTCGGTATGGCAATCCACGCAGGTGAACATGCTGCCGTGGATCGAAGCTTTGAACTTGTCGGGATCGACGTGAAGACTCTCGGTCTTGCCGTTGACGTCATGCGATAGAGAGGCATCACTGTGGCATGCGAGGCACTCGTCGGCGGTGGGTTTCGGAGGGTCCTTTTTACCGGCGGCGTGGATCGATCCTGCAGTTAGAACAAGAGTGAGGACTACTCCAGGCGCAAAAAATCTCTCTCGTATTCGCGTGGACATACTCTCACCCGCCTATTTCTTCAGATTGAACTGATTTAGTAAGGCGGCCTGTGTGCCAGGCCGCCCTGGGACTATCACTACGCCAAACTTCTATTTCGCCAAGCCCCGGATGTAGGTGACCAGGCCCTTGATATCTGCATCGCTCAATTTGCCGCTATAGGACGGCATCTTGCCTTTGCCCTTGGTGATGATGTCGGTCAACTGGGCATCGGTTTCTGCCTTCACTTCGGGCGACGCGAAATCACGGGTGCCCATCTTTCCGCCTTTGCCATCTGCTCCATGGCACATGGCGCACTTGGCTTTGAAGGTGGCTGCAGCATCGTCGGCAAATGCGGGTGATGCACAGACGGCTAAGATTCCGCAAGCCAACACGGTTACGAGAATGCGTTTCATATCCTTGCTTCCTCCTG
>DATJWZ010000695.1:0-6529 GCA_035500795.1 Candidatus Eiseniibacteriota bacterium
TGAGAACCACAATCGGCACGCCACGGCTCGCTTTTTGGATCAGAGTGAGCGCTTCCATTCCCTGAGCATCCGGCAGACCCAGATCCAACAGCACCACATCAAAAGTCTCCTGTCGCAGTCTTTCCATTGCCGAATCCAGAGTGCCCACCTGCTGAAGCTGTAAAGTTCCGGCCGGCAAGTCTTTCAGCATCTCGCGGATCAGACGCACATCCGTCGGATTATCTTCGATGAGGAGCGTTCTCATGGGCTGTCTACTTCTGCTCCTCGCCGGGCGGCAGCGTTACCACGGCCAACCAGAATGCTTCAATTATGCGGATAACTTCGAGAAACTGCACCAGGTCGACCGGCTTGGTGACATAGGCATTCGCGTGCAAATTGTAGGAGCGTACCACGTCCTCTTCGGCTCTGGAGGTGGTGAGGACCACGACTGGGATGCGCTTCAGGTTCTCATCTTGCTTGATCTCCGCAAGCACTTCCCGCCCGTCTTTCTTGGGAAGGTTCAGATCCAACAGGATCAGATCCGGGATCGGTTTGCCGGCATATGGACCTTCTCTGTGCAGGAAATCCATTGCGGCCACGCCGTCCTGCACGACATGGAGCATGTTGAGGACTTTTGCATCTTTGAGCGCCTCGCGTGTCAGACGCACGTCAGAGGGGCTGTCTTCTACCAACAGGATGTCAATCGGGCGAACTGGGTTCATCTTAATTCCTTCTTTCATCCGGAATGGTGAAATGGAAGGTGGAACCTGTTCCTGGTTCAGACTCCACCCACATGCGGCCACCGTGGCGTTCCACAATCTTTTTGCAGATCGCCAAGCCAATGCCCGTGCCGGAATATTCCTCACGGCCATGGAGGCGCTGGAAAATAATGAAAATCCGGTCAAAGTATTGCGGGGCGATGCCGATGCCGTTATCGCGCATGCTGAACTGCCAAGCACCGTCGTGCCGCACAGCGGAAATGTGAATGCTGGGTGCTTCCTCCGGCCGCCGGAACTTGATGGCATTGCTGAGCAGATTCTGGAAAAGCTGCGTCAACTGCGTCTCGTCGGCGGAAAGTGCAGGGAGCGGATCCTGCGTGATCTTTGCCCCGCTCTCGGCTATGGTAACCTCGAGATTCTGCTTGGCGATTTCAAGAACGTGCTCACAGGCGACCGGTGCGAGTGGATTACCGCGCATCCCGACCCGCGAGAAAGCGAGCAGGTCATTGATCAGGGTTTGCATCCGCGTCGCGCCATCGACGATGAAGGTGACGAATTCGTCCGCATCCGCGTCCAGTTTTCCATGGTAACGCCGGGCCAGCAGTTGCGAGAAACTGCTCACCGTCCGCAGCGGTTCTTGCAGATCGTGCGAGGCGACATAAGCAAATTGCTCGAGTTCCTGGTTGCTGCGCCTGAGATCCTCGGCATAGCGCTTGATTTCATCTTCCGCCTGTTTACGCGCAGTGAGGTCGCGCGTTATTTTCACAAACCCGTTGACTTCTCCGCTAGCGTCCCGCAAGGCGGTGACGACCACATTAGCCCAAAACCGAGAGCCGTCTTTGCGGACACGCCAGTCCTCGTCCTCAAACCGCCCTTCGGAGGTAGCTACTCGTAGTTCTTGATCGGGTTTGCCGGCCGCGACGTCGGTAGGTCTGTAAAACCTGGAGAAGTGCTGGCCGACAATTTCCTCGGCTCGATACCCCTTGATTCGTTCGGCTCCTTTGTTCCAACTGGCGACGCGGCCATCCAGTTCCAAGTAAATGATTGCGTAATCTCGCACGGCTTCGACCATGGAGCTAAAGCGCTGCTCGCTCTGTCGCAATGCTTCCTCTGCGTGCTTGCGCTTGGTGATGTCGCGAGCCGCCGCAAAGATGCCGACCACGTTACCATTTTCATCCCGATAGACGGAGGCGTTGTAGAGCACGGACGCAATACGGCCATCATGATGTCGCAGTTCGAGCGGATAATCCCGCACGAAACCTTCGCGAAAGACTTGCTGATAACCCGCTCGTGCCTTCTCCGGGTCCGTGAAGTAGTCGGAAAAATCCGTCCCGATCAGAGTGGCGCGGGCACATCCAGTCACCGCTTCCGTCGCCGCATTCACATCGGTGATTTTCCCATCGGGGCCGATGGTTACCAACGGGTCGAGGCTGGCTTCCAGCAGACTGCGGTTGTAGGCATTAGCCTGGCGCAGCGCTTCCTGCCCCCGTTTGTGAGCGGGTATGTTGCGCTTCACTTTGGCAGAACCGCGGAGTTCAGGCGGTCGCATTGGCTTGTCCATTTGGTTTGGGCCAAATTACAGCAATGCTAACATATACCAACTTAATTCGGACTCGTCTGACCAGCATCATAGGTGGCGCAATACAACTTCATCTCTTCGTCCGGCTGTGGTAACCGAAAGCTATCCGGCTTCCACGGCGGGATTCGTCCTGTGAAGTCCTTTTGCGAGAGGGTGTTGCATCGACCCTTTGAGCCCGCAGCGTTAACCAGGCACTACTCTGGCCCTGCAGGATGCTAGATGAAGGCGTGCGTTCGCCTGGAGCTCAATCCGGATCTCCACGCGCTCGCGTGGGATTCTGCAAGTGTGGTTGCAACCAATCTTGCTGCGCCAAGATACCTAAAGATCAGCACTTCTACTGTCTTCTTGACGTGATTTTGTGCAAGACGAATTCCTGGAGGACGTTTACGACAGCAGTGGTTCCAAGCGCGATGCCGGCATTCTCGAAGGTCAATGCCGCGCCGTGACGGTCTCTTTCCGGGATATACAAATTGGAAATGCCACCAGCAGCGAGGTCGCCGAGCACCGAGGAATAGTTTGGCTGCCACCGCTGATTGTCGCTCTTACAAACGATGGTACGGGAGAGGGCATACAGGAAGCGTGAACGCTTCGTGCCAGTCCCCCTGTAGAAATAGCGAGGATCCTGCTTGAGAAGCGAAGGCAGGACGGCGCCTCCGATCCACAATCCTGAATTAAAGTTGGCAAACGAAGCCCCGTAGCGCTTGCCATAACCTTGCGCACCTTGACCGTATCCGCTGAAGCGGTCGGCAGCCTGGTTCACTCCGGCAATAACGCTGATGGCGGCAATAGAGACGGGATCCGTGGTGGTTTTCAAAGCGAGTTGGAACTTTTGCTTAGGCGTTAGCGGGGCAGGTTCGCTTGTGTAGCTGACATAAAAATTGGGAACAATGCCCAGAACCCGCTGATGTTCTTGATCGTTGAACTGATCTTGCGCGATTTCTTCCGTAGAAGGTGAGACGCGGATTTCGGTAATCTGGGTGACTAAGGACAGGGTAATCTGAGGAACAATGTAATTCTCTCCGGAACCCAGCGTGCCCGTGGTCACTTGCGTGGCGAAACCCTCCGCAACGATAGTGATGTGAAGCGGTCCTGGAAAAACATGGGAGAAGTTAAATTGACCATCCTCGTCGGACTGCACTTCCTGAATGACGGATTCCTGATTGCGCATCAGTTTCACTTCGGCCCCAGCAACGCCGTGGCCAGTTTGATCGACAACCCTGCCTCTGACAGTGCCATCCGCTTGTTGGTCCTGCGCGCCGGCTAGCGATGGTACGGGTACGTCGGGAAGATTGGACGCTGCAGACAGGTGGTCAGAAGGCCGCGATTTCGCTAGAACTGGGGAACCAAAGCAGGGCAGGAAAATAGGGCAGGATAGGATTGCTGGAAGCAAAAATGAGCGCAAGATCAAATGAGTTCTGGATCTTGGGTGAGTGACTCCAGGTAGGGCGCGAGATTGACCAACCCCTCTCCATCCGAAGACAGAAATATCTTCGAGCGGCTTATGATCGAATTCGAGTGTTTCCGTGTGCACCAATGACAGCAGTGCAAGTCTCGTGCCGCGCGGCGCTGGTGCCAATGCTCTGACTTAAGGGTTTTGAGGTGAGTGCGATAACGTCTGAGTTCGCTTTGCTCAGATTCGAAACGGTGGGCCCTTGTGTCGCATTGATGACAGACGTGTCGGCCAGCGCCAGAATACGAGTGATGTGGCCGAACGCAATCCGAGGCACGCCTTCTTTGCGCCCCCACCGTGGCCATCGATGTTTATGCCCTGCCGGAGTTAATCAGATCAGGCAAGCCCGCGCAGGAAGTCTTGATCGGGAGGGTGAGGGCGCCAACACGGTGGTATCAGGCAGGAGTAAGACCTGGGTCGCGATCACCCGGGCTCACTGGGGGCCCCCCAAGGAAGGTGAGATCGACAACTGTGCAATCATCGTGCAACGGATGATCGCCGGAGAAGAGCTGAACAGACTTGATGATCTGTTCCGGCGGCATTTCTCCTCCAGCACATTCCACAAGGCGATGATCCCCAAACATTTCACCCACAGCGTTCTCCGCTTCCGTCACGCCATCCGTAACAATAATCAGATGGTCGCCAGGTTTCAATCGGGTTTGAACGCTTGCATAATCCACGAGGGGGAAAAGCCCAACCGGAAGATTAGTTTCACCTAGACGGCTGATCTGCCCGCCATTATTAACGAGAACAGGAGCTACGTGACCGCAGTTCATATACTCCAGCGCACCGTCGGGCTGCAAACAGGCGATCACGAGAGTCGCGTACTTTGCGCCAAGATTGCGAGTGCAAAGAAACCTGTTAACGGACTGAGCGATTTCCGGGAAGGGCACTCGAGATCGCAGAGCCTCGTATAGGATGCCCTGTAGCAGCGATGCCAGAATGGCCGCCGGCACGCCTTTCCCCGAAACATCGGCTACCGCGACTGCGACAGCATCCCCAACGGGTAGAAAGCTGAAGAAGTCTCCTCCGACTTCCAGACAAGGACGATTTTGCGCTCTTAGACGAGTAAACGGAACTTGCAAGGTTTCTACGCCCATCAGCCCGCGCTGAATATGGGCTGCCGCCCTGAGTTCCTGAATGTGAAGTTGCTCAGCATCTTTCTCGCGAAGTTTCTGAAGAAATTCGTCGGGAGGGATGTAGAACGGGTTCTCCTGCAGGAGGCCCCCAATGATAATCATCGGGTGTGATCGTAAGGCGTCAACTATCCGATCCGCGTCGAGCGCGTCCCGGTCATACGTGCAAATCACAACGTCGTCATACTTGGGAAGCATTTGGTTTAAGGAGATTTCATATTCAACCCAGTCTGCAGTACGGGGCATGCCCCCAGCACCCCACTGCATATGTGCGACCAGTCGCGTGCGATCGTACCCTTGCGAAGCACCGGTTTTCAGCATTGCCTCCATCGTGGCAAGCATTCTATGTTTCTCGAAGCGCCCATCCGGAAGATAGGTATCACTCCACGGGCGTATGTCCAGTTGACCGCGTGTGCGGGCTAATGCGGTGTCGATGCCTTCCGTCTGCAGACGTCTAAGGTGATCGTCTTCTCGTTGCGGACTCAGGACGTGCAGAGCCTTCTCTCCCCGCTCGAACCCCTCTTTGACGAATGGCATAAGGACTTCATACTCCTCTTCGGGACTGCGGAAGAACCCGCAAACATGTCGTTGCGCTCCCAGAGTGCCCCGACCAAGATGAATACATTCAGGGGACTTCATAGCGATTCCTCTAGACCTTTCCTCGACATCTGCGAGAATTCCCCCAAACAGTCCACCAGGCTTCCCCGGCCGCTAGGTGACCAGAGTTCCTTCCTTTCTGATGGTGCAATGCCGATGCCAAAGCCTGGGGGGCTCTAAGTTGATGATTCTTCAGCGTATGAGTGAGCGGGAATTGTGACGGAAGTCGAAGGTGTCGAGGGCAAGACACCACGGAGAATAGCCCTAGCGCGCTAGTCGGCCATACGCGTTACATTCGATGTCTACAGTGAACGAATCTTCGGACCCAGCAATGCAGGACGGTAAGCCCAGACAGGATTTTTTAGTCCGAATTTCCCTGATCCTGCGTTTAGGCTTTTGACTTTACGTTTGGGCGACAAATTGCGAGAACAAAATCGTGGACCGATTTGCCACGAAAGAATCTGGAGGATTTAGTATGAGTCAAAACGAAGACACCGACCATCTTGAGTTAATACGCTTGTTGAAGGAGGCCAAGCCACTCACGGAACCACTCTTTTCTGACCAAGAAAAGGAATGGGCGGTAGGAAGTCCCCTCGCTCAAGAGATTTCTGCGATTCTTATAAGACATCCCGAGTATTACGACGAAATCCGCACACACGTCGGCGAAATTTTTCCTAACCCAAACGCTTGAGCGCCAGAGTCGACACCTGATACGCCAAAGAGACTAAGTTACAGCCGACATCACTTCGAAGTCCAACCCTGGCCCGCCTGCTTGGGAGACAGGTGCGCCCCCTACAACGGTTTTCAACACCGTTGTGGCATCGAAGGGCTTGCAAGATACTCGGACAGAGGAGTTCTTTGCCCTGGCTGAGTGCGTACTCTAACTGTGCTTTGATTGCGGAGCACCGGTAAATCATGTCCGACATTGAACGCACCGAGGATCTGTAGGAATCTCAGCCCGAGCTCCAACCCGAGATTCGGTCGGCTTTGGCGTATTTACAAGTACTTGGCAGTCCCCAACAGCCTTGTAAGTTGTTGTAAGTACTTGTTATTTCCGCTCTGTCACGGC
>DATJWZ010000696.1:0-1206 GCA_035500795.1 Candidatus Eiseniibacteriota bacterium
TGACCTTTCCCCCGGAAACTCTACCATTGCAAAGTTAGCGATTTCGGTCTAGAACCTCCTGAAGGAGACTAGACATGAAAGCGAAACGGTTCACCGAAGAGCAGATCATCGGCATCCTGAAACAGGCAGAAGCAGGCGTTAAGATCATCGATCTGTGCCGTATGCATGGAATCAGCGATGCCACCTTTTACAACTGGCGCAAGAAGTACGGCGGCATGGAAGTATCCGAGGCCAAGCGCCTAAAGCAGCTCGAAGACGAGAATCGCAAGCTCAAACAGATGCTGGCCGAAGCTCTTCTCGATAACAAGATTCTCAAGGATGTCGTTTCAAAAAAGTGGTAGCACCCGTTGCAAGACGGCACGTTGTGGAGTATATGCGGCAATCTTACTCCATCAGCGAGCGGCGGGCCTGTAAGCTGTCGTGCCTTGACCGGACCAGCTTTCGTTACGAGCCTAAACCGGACAGGAATGCTGATCTGCGCATCCGGCTGCGAGAACTGGCGGAGCAGCGTCGTAAATTCGGCTCTCCCCGACTCCATGTTCTGCTGCAGCGGGAAGGTCATCTGGTCAATCACAAACGCGTAGAACGGCTCTATCGTGAAGAAGGGCTGTCGTTACGCAGCAAGAAGCGGAAGAAGCGCGTCAGTCACCTTCGTGTAGTGCTGGACCGCCCAGAACAGGCCAATCAGCATTGGTCAATGGATTTCGTCTCCGACAGTCTCTGGAACGGCAGAAGGTTCCGCGTGCTCACTATCGTGGACGACTTGACCAGAGAATGCCCCGCACTGGAAGTTGATCACTCGCTCCCAGGGCTGCGGGTCACCAGAGTCTTGGATCGGCTCGCTGCCACCCGTGGCCTGCCCAATGTCATCACCGTTGATAACGGCCCCGAGTTCATCAGCAGAGCCATGGATGCCTGGGCACACGAGAACGATGTCAAGTTACGATTCATACAGCCGGGGAAACCGGTTCAGAACGCGTATATCGAGAGCTTCAACGGCAAGCTGCGCGATGAATGCCTCAACGAGAACGTGTTCGTCGATTTAAAAGACGCGCGAAACAAAATCGAAGCCTGGCGCAGAGACTATAACTCGATCCGACCGCACAGCTCGTTGAACAATTTAACGCCGGAAGAATTCGCAAACTCTTTACCCCAACAAGGCCAAATCACTAACTTCTTAGTGGCTGGATGAAGGGGGGAAGGTCA
>DATJWZ010000697.1:0-1807 GCA_035500795.1 Candidatus Eiseniibacteriota bacterium
AGACCTTTACTATCGTCTCAACGTTTTCCCGATCACGATTCCTCCCTTGCGGGAACGGCAAGAAGATATTCCGCCACTGGTCTGGCATTTCCTGGGTCAGCTTTGCCAGCGCATGGGCCGGTCCATCGAGACCGTTCACGGCGCCACCATGGATGCTTTCAAGAGCTACTCCTGGCCGGGAAATGTCCGCGAACTCCGTAACGTCATCGAACGCTTCCTGATCACGAGCACGGGTACAGTGTTCCGGGCGAAATTACCAGCGGTTGAAGGGACTGAAGGGGGCGCCCACCCGCAAACGTTCGAGGAGGTGGAGCGAAACCACCTTCTCCACGTTCTGGAGATGGTAGGTTGGCGCGTTCGCGGAGACGGCGGCGCAGCCCAGATTTTGGGGCTGAAGCCGACCACTCTCGAATCGCGAATGCAAAAGCTCGGCATCTCGCGGCACAAATAGTCTCCGAAATATCGGAGACTCCCCGAAATATCGGACCATCGAGCCAGCATTTCGGCGCTCTCCTCGCCAGCCGACACGGCAACGCGCTGCTAGCCAAGGTGTTAGCTTCACGTGCTCTGGCGCATTCTTAGGCGATTGGTTTGCACTTAGGCTCAAGTGGCAAACCGCAACTTGGGACCGGCTCGAAGACCTTCCGGAGATACTTCCAGCTCCCAGAGGTGCCTCAAGTGACTATCAAAAGCTTACGCATCGCGGCAATGCCTGCGCAGTGTGAACAATTGCGCAGAGGCCTGGTTGCCTGGGCGGGACCCACCGCCGTAGAGTCCGGTTCTGTGAGCTGCAGGATTCTTCAGGAGGTTTAGCGCCCCGAAGGTTTTTGCTACCAGGAGCAATCGAAGACGCAGGACGAATGGAAATAAGTAAATACAATTCGTCGGGCCTGGGAGCGAGTCATCGGGGTCGTAGGAGGAAATAAAACGTGAAGCAACTCAAACTGAAATGGCTGTTCTTAGTTCTGGTACTTGGATCTTTGGTGCTGCTGGCCGCCTGCGGAAAGAAAGCGGCTCCGCCACCTCCGGCGCCGCCTCCGCCGCCGGCACCCACGGCGTCGATTGCGGTCACTCCGACATCGATTCAGGGGGGACAATCTGCTTCCTTGACCTGGGAGACTACGAATGCGACCGATGTTTCGATTGATGGGATCGGCGCGGTGCAGGCCAATGGGTCGGAGAATGTTTCTCCCTCGGACTCCATCACCTATCATCTGGCAGCAAAGGGTGCCGGTGGAACTCAGGAAGCCACGGCCAGGTTGACAGTCACGCAGGCTCCTCCACCACCTCCGCCGACTCCAACCGTGACCGATGAAGACTTGTTCAATCAGAACATTAAGGACGTCTATTTCGATTACGACAAGTCCGATATTCGTGGCGATCAGCAGTCCTTGATTCAAGCCGATGCGCAGTTCCTTAATCAGCATCCGAACATGAACTTCACGATTGAAGGACATTGCGACGAGCGCGGATCGACAGACTACAACCTGGCTCTAGGCGACCAGCGCTCCAGCACAGTCAAGAACGCGCTGACGGCAGCGGGCGTGAACGCCAGCCGCATCAAGACAATCAGCTACGGCAAAGAGAAGCCCTTCTGCAGCGAGAGCGATGAAGATTGCTGGCAGCAGAACCGCCGTGACCACCTCGTACTACAGAAGTAAAACAACATTCGGGGACGCTTAATGCGTCCCCCGATTTTCATTCGCCGCATCGACCAACTACTCCAACCAAAGATGGTTGCCATCCGTGCGCTTCCGCTCTTTTTTGGCTTGCCGCTGAGAGCAAGAACGAGAAACAGATACGTCCC
>DATJWZ010000698.1:0-11916 GCA_035500795.1 Candidatus Eiseniibacteriota bacterium
AGCGGGCCTTCATGTCCGCGGGCTGATACTTTTTCCACGGATTCGATCTTTCCTTCGCGGACGATTAACGCTGCGTCGAAGTTGTTCACCGTGGGGCAGACGTGTCTCGGAATCAGATAGAGGACATCGCCAACTGCGGGAACTTCGTGGCCTTCTTTCACTGCAAGGGGCAGATGCTCTTCACTCGGCGGGAGAGGCGTCAGTTCTGGGCGTCCGACGACCACGCAGGTAGGAACTCCTGCATCTGCCGAGACGGCCTTGTGTCCGGCATCGCAGGTAACGATCCCGCGATGAGGATGGCTGACCACCCGCGCGATGACCAGAGCCGCGGGCATATAACCGTACTCCGCGGGAAGTTGCGCGAGGCTGGTTGCGTCGTGATAGACGACCGTTCCCGGCGAGACCCGGTGCACGAACTCAAGACTTTGGAATCCGTGATATGTAAGCGAGGACGGAAACGTAGGGGTTCCGGCGGTAATGATTTCGGAGACAGGAACACCGGAATTCTTGAGATCGCGGACGAGTTCTATCAGTTGATCGTAGCCAGCGTGCGTGGCCTTCGTTAGATCTGGTTCGGCTACGGAACCGAATTGGCCGTCGTAGTAATGAAGTCCACGAAATTCCACGCCTGCTTTCTTTCCCGCTTGCGCTAATTGAATGACGAGGTTTCTCGAATTCTGCTCAATTCCAGTTCGATTCATGCCGGGGTTGATGTCGAGGAAAATTCCGATGTTGGAATCATGCCATTGGCGGATTTGCTCCTCGTTCTCCGCGAGGACTGAAATGCGGGTGTTTGGGTAACGGCTCGCGATCTCCCGCACGCGGCGCGCGTTTGCGGCCATAACCGGGTAAGCGACAAGGATATCCCTCGCACCCGACTCGCACGCTTGGAGAAGTTCGAGGGTGGTGGCGCATTTGAAGTTGCGAACGCCACGATTGAGCATCATGCGCAGCGTGTAGTTCAATTTGGCGGTCTTGATGTGTGCGCGCCATCGGTCTGCGTTGCCTCCGAGCAGGTTCAGGGTGGACTGAATGTTCGAGGCTATTGCGTCGGGATAGAGCGCGAGCACCGGCGTGAGTACGTTGTCGAGATCGGAGACACGATAGCGGTCGTGCCACGGGAATTCCTGCAAGAAGAACTTTGCCGCCATAGCGCATTGATGATAGCAGCGGCTGAGATCTGGCGCCGGCTTAGAAGCTTTTACCGCGAAGGACACAAAGAATCGCGAAGGGCACGAAGAAAACACAGTCGATACGAGGCTTTCATTGACCTTGCTGGTTGCGGATAGTAGGCTCTCTGAATCCGCAATGGACGCCAACCTTCCCGTTCATCCTGAAAAGCCTGATGCGAGTCGTTCTCATTTGGTCCGTGGGCTTGGGCTGTGGTCTGCGACGGCGATTGTTATCGGCGACACGATTGGGACCGGAGTTTTTCTGGTTTCGAGCGATATGGCTCGCGCTGTGGGATCTGCGACGCTTGTGATTGTGGCGTGGATTCTGGGAGGCTTCATCGTCTTGCTTGGGGCGCTTTGCTATGCCGAACTTGGGGCGGCATTTCCGAAGGCGGGCGGACCGTATGTGTATCTCGGTCGAGGGCTTGGCCCGCTGTGGGGGTTTCTGTTCGGATGGATGAGTTCGTTTCTTGATCGACCGGTGGCAATGGCGGCGCTTGCGGCTGGGATTATTCGGTTCATCAGTTTCTTCATCCCGAGTGTGGCGACCCCGCTGTGGGCAAGCCGGTTGGGCCATTTCGAAATCACGGTTACGGCTGCGCAACCGCTCGCTGCGCTGATCGTGATCTTTGTGACCGCGATTAATTATTTCAGCGTGAAACTGAGCGGCGAGATTCAAGTTTTCGTCACGTCTTTGAAAGTGGGGACGATTGTCATCATCGCGTTCGGAGGTCTGCTACTGGGGCACAGGACTGCCGGACTCGCGGTTTGGCAAGCAAAGCCTGCTGGAGTGGGCACGATTGGGGCCCTGCTGACGGCTCTTGTTCCTGCAATGTGGGCTTACAACGGTTTCAACGATCTGGGCGATTTAGGCGAGGAGATCACCAAGCCTGAGAAAAACATTCCGCGAGCGATCCTGTTGGGGCTGTTTACGATCGGCGGACTTTATCTGCTGGCGAATGTCGTTTACTTCTACGTGCTGCCGTTTGCAGCAGTAGCCGCTTCGCAGCATGTTGCGTCGGATGTGGTGCAGGCGTTCGCAGGGAGCCGTGGAGCAGAGTGGCTCACATTGGCGATGGCAGTTTCAGCGTTAGGTGCGCTTCATGTCGTGATCCTTACTGGGGCGCGGATTCCGTATGCGATGGCGCGCGATCGCGTGTTCTTTCAGTTTGTGCGAAGGGTGCATCCGTCATTCAACACGCCGACGGGTGCGCTGCTTTTCCTTGGAACCGTCGCGACTCTGCTTGCGCTGACCGGAACATTTGAGGAACTCTATTCACTATTCATCTTCGCGGTCTGGATTTTCTTTGCTCTCACGGGCATCGCCTTGATGCGGTTGCGCTGGGTGGAACCGGAGTTGGTGCGGCCGTATCGGGCGTGGGGATATCCGTGGACGCCGTTGATTTTTACTGGCGCTGCAATTGCCTTGACAGTCAATCTTTGGATGGTGCGGCCCGTGCGATCGACGATTGGGTTGGGAGTGATTCTGCTGGGAATACCGTTCTTCTATCGCTGGCGGAAGACCACACATCGCTCGAGCTAATCCAAAAGATTAGCTGAAGTGCGGCCGATCACAGACAGATGTGTCTGCCGCGCATACGCTGGACTCGGCTCAGAGACTGCACGAGGACGGTTTTGCTTGTAGAGTTGCAGCGGACGGAAGCAGTTCTCTGGTAAGCCATCATTTCCGCCGTCCTGTTCTGATCCCTGCCTGCCCCATTGCAAGTGCTCGAATCTTCCCCCAAGGAGACGCACTATGCGCAGGAGTTCGTTTCACTATTTTCATCCCTTCATCGGTAACGGGCTTAATCACACGACTGTGCTGTTGTGCGCCGTGTCGGCCAGTGTCTATTTGACCGCTTGTGGGGGTGGAACGACCGTAAAGACACAAACGCCAGCTTCCGATTATTCAGCACAGGTTATCTACAACTTTGGAGCATCGCCGGATGGGAACGGTCCAGTCGTCGGAGTAGTCCTGGACGCCAAAGGGAATTTGTACGGGACGACGGTACACGGCGGGACTTTCAGCGAGGGCACAGTCTACGAACTCATGTCTAACAGCGGCCAGTGGACGGAAAAAGTGCTTTACAGTTTCTGCCATCCCGGCATGCACTGCTCCGACGGGTCACAGCCTATGTCGAGGCTCACATTCGACTCCGCCCGAAATCTGTACGGCACAGCGTCGCAAGGTGGCCTGTACTCAGACTCGAGTACAGGGATTGGATATGGCGTCGTGTTCGAACTGACGCCACAGCAGGATGGAACGTGGGTCGAACAAGTAATTCACGACTTCCAGAATGGTCAGGATGGGGCCTATCCGCAGGGCGGAGAGCTACTCTTTGACAAAGACGGAAACATGTATGGAACTACCCTGGGAGGAGGCGCCGATGATAGCGGAGGGTACGACAACGGGACTGTCTTTGAGCTTTCGCCAGGATCGAATGGGCAGTGGACAGAGCAAGTTCTGGCTCTTTTCTGTTATGAAGCGGGGTTGTGTTATCCAAGTGAAGGGGAAGGGGCTAACCCGGAGGATGGACTCACATTCGACTCCAGTGGAAATCTATTTGGGACCACTCGAATTGGACCGCCGCATCTTAACGGCGCAGCGAATGGGTACGGCACCGTTTTCGAATTGGGGCCCACTTCAGGCGAATGGTGGTCGCAATCTTGGCCATACAACTTTCAAGGCGGGCCGGCGGATGGGGGTACCCCCATGGGAGGTCTTGTTATAGATAGCACTGGTGCTTTCTACGGTACAACGTCAGCGGGGGGCAACTCGACCGGATCGCCTGATAGTGGGACAGTCTTTAAGCTGGAGCTCGGAACGGATGGAAAATGGAGCGACAGCATTCTCTACAATTTCTGTTCACAGCAGGGATGCTTCGATGGAAGTCATCCGACGACAGGCGTGGCACTTGATCAGGCTGGCAACCTGTATGGAACAACCCTGAACGGAGGACCAGCCAACGCCGGCGTCGTCTTTAAACTGACTCCGCAAAGCGACGGGACATGGAAGGAATCGGTGCTCTACGAATTTCAGGGCTCCATCAATGGATATGGTCCTGTCGGCCTGACTGTCGATTCGTCCGGGAATCTTTTCGTGGCGGCGGCTGGCGGCAGTAGCGGTAACGGCATGGTGTTGGAGCTGACACCCCAAAGTGCGGAGTAGAATCTAGCGACGCCCGGAATTCCCTGCTGCGCAAAGAGAATTGTTTCAGGTGTGGGTGCGTTCGATCACAGACAGTAACGAATACTGCATATACGCTGAATTCGGTTCAGCACTGGATGAGGACGGCCGCTCTTTTCCAGAGTTGCAGCGGACGCAAGTAGTTCTCTCAGCCATCATTTCCGCCGTCCTGTTCTGATCCCTGCCTGCCCCACTGCAAGTGCTCGCAGAGTCCTCCCCCAAGGAGACGCACTATGCGCAGGGGTTCGTTTCATTTTTCATATGATTTCATCCACAACGCTTTCCCGCTTATTGGAGTGCTGTTGTGTGCGATCCTAGCGACGCTTTATCTAACCGCTTGCGGCGGTGGAACAGCGGCAAAGACACAAACGCCAGCCTCTGATTACTCAGCAAAGGTCGTTTACAACTTTGGCGCATCACCGGATGGCAACGATCCGGTGGTCGGCGTGGTCGTAGACGCGAAAGGAAATCTGTACGGCACGACGGTTCATGGTGGAACTTTCAGGGGAGGTACGGTTTTCGAGCTCACACCTAACAGCGGCCAGTGGACGGAAAAAGTGCTGTACAGTTTCTGCCACCCCGGGATGCATTGCACCGACGGCTCTCAGCCCACGTCTAAGCTCACTCTCGACTCCGCTGGAAATCTGTACGGCACTGCGTCGCAGGGTGGGCTGTATTCAGATTCGTTTTGTGGAATTGGCTGCGGGGTGGTATTCAAATTGACGCCGCAACAGGATGGAACGTGGGCCGAAACGGTTCTCCACAATTTCAACGGTGAGGACGGGGCCGAACCATCGGGCGGCAGCTTGCTCTTCGACAACGTCGGAAACCTGTACGGAACGACTAAGGAAGGAGGTGCCTCAGACTGGTGCCTTAGTGAAGTTGGCTGCGGCACAGTCTTCGAGCTTTCATTGTCAGCGAATGGCCAGTGGACAGAGCGGCCTCTGGGATGGTTCTACGACAATTCTGATGGTGACAACCAACACATTGGAGCTAATCCGATTGACGGCATCACGTTCGACTCCGACGGGAATCTATACGGGACCACTCGAACGGGGCCATCATGGGGCTATCCTGGGGGACCGGCCGTGGGAGAAGTCTTCGAGTTGGAACCGACTCCAAGCGACTTATGGTCGCAATCTTGGCCCTACGACTTTCAAGGCGGCCAGAAGGACGGGGCTACCCCGGTGGGAGGTCTTACCGTAGACAGCACTGGCGCCTTCTACGGCACAACTTCAGCGGGGGGTTCTTCGACCTTATCCCCCGATAGTGGAACTGTCTTTAAGTTGACGCTCGGAGCAAACGGCAAATGGAGCGACACTATTCTCTATAACTTCTGTTCACAGCAGGGATGCTTCGATGGAAGCCATCCGACGACAGGCGTGACCTTTGATCAGGCTGGCAATCTGTATGGAACGACCCTCAACGGCGGACCTGACAACGCGGGCGTTGTTTTCAAACTCACCCCTCAAGGTGATGGAACATGGAAGGAATCAGTGCTTTACGCATTTCAAGGCTATGACAATGGATATGGCCCGGTTGGCCTGACAGTCGATTCTTTGGGAAATCTGTTTGTGGTAGCAGCTGGAGGATCTACGGGGAGAGGAGTCATCTTGGAACTTTCTCCACAAACTGCAGATTGGAATTTCGCAAAGCGATCGCGCCCGTGACTTCCCGTTTCCCAGACACGCGAGAGCTATTCCATGTATGGGTGACACAAATCACAGACATCAATCACGCCTTGGCATAAGCTAACCCGGTTCAGAGCCTGCGCGAGGGCACTCTTTTTCTGGTCGTTGCAGCGGATGCAAGTAGTTCTCTGGTAAGCCATTATTCCCGCCGTCCTGTTCTGATCCCTGCCTGCCTCACTGCAAGCGCTCGAAGAGTCTTCCCCCCAAGGAGACACAGTATGCTCAGGAATTCGTTTCACTTTTCTCGCCGCCCCATCTGCAACGCGTTTATACGCCTGGCTGTGTTGTTGTGTGCCGCATCAGCGACGGCCTATCTGACAGCTTGCGGTGGTGGGACAACGGGAACGACGCAGACTGTAGGGTCTGACTACACGGTAAACGTCGTCTACAACTTCGCACCGTTTCCAGATGGCAATGGTCCGGCAGCCGGAGTAGTCCTGGACGTCAAAGGGAATCTGTACGGGACAACGGTTCATGGTGGGACTTTCAGCGAAGGCACTGCTTTCGAGATCACGCCCAACGGCGGCCAGTGGACGGAAAAAGTGCTCTACAATTTCTGCCATCCCGGCATGCATTGCTCTGACGGATCAGAGCCCATTTCGAAGCTCACCTTCGACTCAGCCGGGAATCTCTATGGCACCGCATCCCAAGGAGGCCTGTACTCGGAACCGAATTCGGGAATTGGTAATGGCGTGGTGTTCGAACTGACGCCGCAGCAGGATGGAACGTGGACGGAAACAGTGCTCTATAACTTTCAAGGCGGTTGGGACGGAGACTATCCGCAGGGAGGCAGTCTGCTCTTTGACAAGGACGGGAGCCTGTATGGAACTACCCTGGGAGGAGGAGGCACTGGTGAGTTTGGATTTGGCAACGGCACAATTTTTGAGCTTTCGCCGGCATCGAGTGGGCAGTGGACAGAGCAGGTTCTCGCTGTTTTTTGTTTTCTGGCGGGGTTCTGTGGTGAAGGGGAAGGGGCTAACCCGCAAGATGGACTTGTATTCGACTCCAGCGGAAATCTTTTTGGGGTCACTCGGATCGGTCCGCCGAAATTTGGAGAGGGGCTGCCAGCGTACGGTTACGGAACAGTTTTCGAATTGGGGCCGACTTCAAGCGACTACTGGTCGCAGTCTTGGCCGTACAACTTTCAGAGCGGGCCGGCGGATGGAGCGACCCCGATGGGAGGTCTCGCTATCGACAGCAGTGGTGCCTTCTACGGCACAACTTCGGCGGGAGGCAACTCGACGCTGTCGCCCGATAGTGGAACTGTCTTTAAATTGGCGCTTGGAACAGATGGGAAATGGCACGAAAGCGTTCTCTATAACTTCTGCGCTCTACCTGTATGCGCTGATGGAAGCCATCCGACGACAGGAGTGGTTTTCGACCAATCAGGAAATTTGTATGGAACAACGATGAACGGGGGAACATTGGATGCGGGCGTCGTGTTCAAACTCGAGCCGCAACCCGATGGGACATGGAAAGAATCAACGCTCTATACGTTCCAGGGCGCCGACACGGGACAAGGCCCGGTTGGCCTAACGATCGGTTCATCCGGGAATCTGTTTGTGGTGGCCGCTGGAGGATCTACGGGGAGAGGAATCATCCTGGAACTTACTCCACAAACTGCAGATTGAAATTTCGCGCCAATCACTGTCGCCCCTGAAGGATGGTAGCGGGCACGAAAGATATTCATCTCCTCGCGAAAGAAGCAACCTTTATTGGCTCCAGATGTGCGGTGAAGTGGCGGAGGAATGGGGCTTCGTAGGTGAGGTGCATGCCGGAGATGCGGTCGCGGTTTTTCCAGACTTCGAGAATGACTTCGACTACGTAATCGAT
Source organism: Candidatus Eiseniibacteriota bacterium (assembly GCA_035500795.1). Lineage (GTDB taxonomy): Bacteria > Acidobacteriota > Terriglobia > Terriglobales > Acidobacteriaceae > Sulfotelmatobacter. Next base: position 7,884 of record DATJWZ010000698.1, read on the forward strand.
GTGGCTTTGGGTGTAGACGCGGCGGGGGATCGCGAGGCGGACCAAGTCCATTTTTGCTGCTGCGGCGAACATCAATGTTCCGATTTCTACGGAGCGGATTCCACCTGCCAGATAAAGCTCACAAGCCAGCGCCACGCCGGGAAATTGATCTGGTGGAATGTGCGGCAGGAAGGCACGGGCGTCGAGGTAGATGGCGTGTCCGCCAGGAGGCTGGACGATCGGAACGCCGTGACTTGCAATGTGATTACCGAGATAGGCGGTCGAGGCAATGCGGTAGCGCAGGTAGTCTTCCTCTAGCGCTTCTTGCACGCCGACGGCGATTGCTTCCAGATCGCGTCCGGCGAGGCCGCCATACGTGGGATATCCCTCGGTGAGGATTAACAGATCTTTTTCCTGTTGCGCCAGAAGGTCGTTGTTGGTGCAAAGGAAGCCACCGATGTTGGCCATGCCGTCTTTCTTGGCGGACATGGTGCAGCCGTCGCCGTAGCTGAACATTTCTTGCGCGATCTCTTTGGGCGTTTTATTCTCGTATCCCTTCTCGCGCAGCTTGATGAACCAGGCATTCTCGGCGAAGCGGCAGGCGTCGAAGTAGAGCGGAATGTTGTGGAGCTTGCAAACGGCGCTGACTTCGCGAACATTCTGCATCGAGACGGGCTGGCCTCCGCCGGAGTTGTTGGTCACCGTCAGCATGACGAGCGGGATGCGCTCGCGGCCTACGCGCGCGATCAGCGCTTCGAGAGCGGCGACATTCATATTGCCTTTGAAGGGATGCGTTGAGGAGGGATGCTTCCCTTCTTCGATGACGAGATCGACGGCTTCTGCTCCGACGAATTCGACGTTGGCGCGTGTGGTGTCGAAATGCGTGTTGTTGGGGACGACGTCGCCTTTCTTGCAGGCCACGCCAAAGAGGATGCGTTCGGCGGCGCGTCCTTGATGCGTGGGGATGACGTGCTTGTAGCCGAAGATGTCCTGGATCGAGCGCTTGAAGTGGTCGAAGCTCTTGCTTCCGGCGTAGCTTTCGTCGCCTTCCATAACCGCGGCCCACTGATGGGTCGACATGGCTCCGGTACCGGAGTCAGTGAGGAGATCGATCAAGACATCTTCTGCGGGAAGAAGGAATAGATTGTAATAAGCGGCTTCGAGAAGCTGCTCGCGTTCTTTGCGATTGGTCCAGCGGATGGGCTCAACGCTCTTGATGCGGAAGGGTTCGATGATGGTTTTGACGGGCATGGGAGGGCCTCAGGCCCATGCTATTCACGTGGCAAGGCATCGCCTGTGATCGGCATCACTAAGTCCCCTATCTCAAACAATTAATGACAGATAGAGGACCTCGCATTCCCTACTGCCGTCGACACAAATCTACGGACAAGTCAATTGCGCGGTAGCGCTCACCTGGGGAGTACTTTGATTCATTCCCGAGATAGGAGTACCAGGATTGATCGGGGCCACGGCCCAAACCTTATATGTGCCGACCGGAGCGCTGACGCAGGATGCAACTCCGTTACGATCGATCTGAATGGACCACGGCTCCGTGACCCAAGGTGGCCCACCAGTCCATAACACTTCCAACTGATCCATCTCTTTGCCATTGGTGTAGATGCCTGACGCAGTGAACTGCACATATCCGTTTGTGTAGTCTTTTGCGTCGGCCATCAGCGGACTAACCGAAATTGACTCGAGCTTATTACTGCTAGTACCGCAGGAGATAAGTGCGACCGCGAGAATTACCGGAACGAGGAAAAGCCAGAGTAAGCGCACCGCAGCCTCCAATTGGAGTCATCGCTCTCTTGTAATGTTAACCCCGCCATCCTTCGAAAGTTTCTCCGGTACCAAAGAAAATCCCCACTTCTCGCGAAAAGAAACACGCAAGAAATGGGGTACTAATGTTTATTCCATTGGAAACATCGCAGGGAGAAAGCCGGTTGCGGGTATTATCTCCAGTCATCGCGGTCGCGATAACCGTTGTCGCTCTAGCCGCGGTGTTCATAATCTCCGTAGGCGCGACGATATCCACGTTCGTAGCCCTCACGGTAGGCCTGCTTGTAGTGACCTTTGTTACCCATCCAATGCTCGTACCCGCGCGAGTCCTCCCAGTCGTCATTCTTGAATTTGAAGCGGCGACCACGCTCGGCGTCGAACTGTCCGGCGCGCTGGCCATCGTCGAGCCCACGACGATAGCCCTGCTCGCGGGCTTCGTCGCCGCGGTTGTAGTAGTTATCGTCATCGTAGCGGTTGTAGTTTTGTCCCCACGCGATACTGCCGCAAGCGGCGGACACGGTCACCGCCAGGGCTGCCAATCTGATCCAACGCCACGCTCTGTTGCTCACCATAGTCACCTCTGTTGAGAAGCGGCGCTTGCCGTTTGTATAGGAGATCGGATGCGGCGGATCGGGCTGCTGATGCGTGGTTTGGCGGGTTTATATCTTTCGGGTGTGCCGCAACTTTTCGGCGGAAAACGTGTTTTCGGAGGCCTCGCTGCAGCGCCTGAAGGCGCATCGGGTGTGACGATGGACGACGCGATGGGTGAAGGAATCGCCCGATACGAACCCTCGCAATTCCTAGACGAGGAGTTCCACGGGACCTTGCCATCTTTCACCGCGTGCGTTGGACGGTGGTAGACTCGAACGTTTTCTGCGAGAGGATATTTATGAGCCTTCAAAAGGTGGGCGTAGTCGGCGCGGGGACGATGGGGAATGGGATCGCGCATGTGTTTGCGCGCGGTGGACTCGATGTCGTTTTGTGCGATGTGGAACAGAAGTTTCTCGAGCGCGCAGTGGGGACGATCGCGAAGAACCTGGACCGCGAAGTTGCGAAGGCCAAGATCACGGCTGCCGATAAAGAAGCTGCGATGGCGCGGATTCAGCCGGTAACAGATCGTGCGAAGTTGGCGGACCGCGATTTTGTGGTTGAAGCGGCTACCGAGAGATTGGAGATCAAGACGGAAATTTTTCGCGATCTGGACCGGTTGACTCGGCCGGAGATCATTCTGGCTTCGAATACGTCGTCTATCTCAATTACGAAGTTGGCCGCGGTGACCAAGCGTCCGGAAAAAGTGATCGGGATGCACTTCTTTAATCCTGTGCCGGTGATGAAACTTGTCGAGGTCATTCGCGGGCTGGCAACTTCTCAGGAAACTTTCGACGCGGTGCGCGATTTGTCGGTAAAGCTTGAGAAGACTCCGGTCGAGGTGAACGATGCTCCGGGATTTGTTTCGAACCGGGTGCTGATGCCTCTGCTGAATGAGGCGATGTATGCGGTGATGGAGGGCGTGGCTACGCCGGAGGCTGTGGATGAGGTTTTCAAGCTGGGGATGGCGCATCCGATGGGGCCGCTGACGCTGGCGGATTTTATCGGGCTGGATGTTTGCCTCGACATCATGCGCGTGCTGCAGAATGGGTTGGGAGACCCGAAGTACCGGCCGTGTCCGCTGCTGATCAAGATGGTGGATGCAGGATGGCTCGGCAGGAAAAGTGGCAGAGGATTTTATAAATATTAACGAGTACCGATTGTCGATTGAAAAACCAAAACGCGATTGGTGGTGCTACCTGCTTGGAGCTGCTTGCGGCGTTGGCACTGGATGGGTCGACGTTGTTGTGAACGATTTGCTGCTCACGGCGCTGCTGGTTGTCTGTTCTTGTCTTCTGCTTGGGTTGTTGCGGCCTCGATGGGCTTGGCGATGGGTGCTTACGGTTGGAGTATTCATTCCCGTTACCGAGTTGGCGGCGTATTTGTTGCGAACCGTGAAGCCGTCGCGCGCGCAGGTGTATGGATCGTTTCTGGCATTCTTGCCGGGCTTTGCCGGAGCTTATGGCGGATCGTTTATGCGCGGGGTGGTGGAGAATTTGAGGCAGGGGAAGTGATCACCGCTCAGCCGAGATTCCCACTTCTCGCAAATTCGGCGAGAAGTGGGGCATCCCCCGCTTTATATAATTCCGGCGCGATATGATGCTGCGAGTCATCGCGGAGTTCCTATGCGCAACGCTGTCGTCTTGTTCTCTACTCTCTTGATCTTCGTATGCTGCGTCTTTGCGCA
>DATJWZ010000699.1:0-3430 GCA_035500795.1 Candidatus Eiseniibacteriota bacterium
ATCGAGCGACGCGCAGCGCGCACATCCGACCGATATTGATTGTGAGAAGGGAAAGAGTTCCGGCGCGGTGATGGAAGTCACAAAACCTAAATCATGATTTCAAATCGGGAATTGAGAATGAGGCGAGCGAAGAAGAAAACGTAAGAATCGAGGTTAGGGCAGCTCCGAAGGAGCGAAAGAATGCAGCCCACGGCGCAAGCCGTGGGTGATCTGCAGAAAGATGAAACCAGCCCCGCAGGGGCGAAAGAAACGCTCTTGAATGTTGAATGTTTTCTGTCGCCCCGCTGGGACTCCGCATGCATTTGGTTCGACTGACCCACGCCGTGCGGCGTGGGTTGCACTCTTTCACCGCCATTCACGGCTGCGGTCGTGGAGTGACCTGAAAAAATGGAACCAGCCCCGAAAGGGGCGGAAAAAAATAGCCCGGCGTTTTAACGCCGGGTAATGTACGAGAAGAATGGCACCGTGCCCCAGAGGGGCACCTGATCCACGCGCACATTTGGAAGTGTTGTGCCCGGGGATGCATCCGTGGCACGGGTTTAGGCGTCCTATGCGTTTCTTGAGACTTAACAGCTTGTCATTTTTCTTGACATGAGAATTGGAGTCCATTATCTTTTATCTCGGATGGCCGATTACGCGCCATTCGCAGGTTCTTTGACAACTGTTCCTCCGCAGATCAGCTTCGCATGATCGAGTCGCCTGCCGTCTGGCAGGTGACATAAAGCGGTGGGCGCGTCACGCGCTCACGGCGGCGGTGATGTTTAAACCGCCAGTTCGGACGCTGCTCGTGTGTAGTCCTCGTGATGAGCATGCACAAGTGCAGTAGTTAGTTGTGTGTCGTATGTCGTTCATTGCGGCACACTTTGTGTGAGTTTTCCGGTTCAACCACTCCTACTCGGAAGCTGTCGCTGCGGCACCGGCAACTGGCCGGGGAGGAACGAAATGAAAAACAAAAACCTAAAATTCTGTATGGACGAACTTCGATCCTTGCAGAATCGAAGTGAGCTTGAACCGGAACAGAGAAGTCGTTTAGAAGTGGCAATGCGGGAACTGAGAAAACTTTGGCGAAGGGCGAACCCGACCCGCGAAGATGTATACCGGGCGGTCCGACTGGTTTCTGAAGCTATTCTCACAACCTTCAAGAAGTGACGCTGCTCTAACTGTCTAGTTCCAGGGAAAACTCACATCCAAGAAATACGGGAGAAATGTAAATGGACTATTCGAGGGCCATCAGGATTGCGCGGTCTCTAGCGGATATGCCTCAACGAGAACTTGCCGAGCGCGTCTCGATTGACCCGAGTTTGATATCGATGATGGAGAGTGGCAAGAGAAAGCCAACAAGGGAGATTCTAGAGAGGATCGCGGAAGCATTAGAAATTCCTTTCCATTTGTTTGCCCTGTTGGCGACCGAAACGGAAGACCTAAGTACGGGCGATTCCGAGTCATTGAATCGGCTCGCGATGGGGCTCGGCAAGCTCCTGCTTAGAGGAGGCAAGGATGGACCAGGGCGACGCACCACTGCAAGTCGAAAAACTCAACATTCGGAGCGTAAATCGCTTAGCAGATCTGCTCAAGATTCCCGCCGAAAAACTGCTTAGAATCGCTCCCGTTTATAGCCCGTTCGAGCACGTCAGGCGACCCCGCCCATTTCAAAGAAAGCCTCTCTCGCAGGCGCGGCGCATCGATAATCCAACCGAGGACCTGCGCTGGATCCAGAAGCGGATCAATCGCAGACTCCTTGCGCCGATCTGCTTTCCCGAACATATTATGGGAGCCGTTCGCAATCGTGGAGTATTCGACAATGCTGAACGTCATCACGGTGCTTCGCTTCTTGTCACGCTTGATGTTAAACAATGCTTCCCCAGTATCACGAATAAGCATATATACGCCGTCTGGCATGATCTCCTGGGGTGCATTCCGCCTGTAGCAAGCCTGCTTACAAGGCTGACGACTGTAGATCGTCATCTTCCCCAGGGTGCTGCAACGAGCCCTCTGTTGGCGAATCTGTTCATCTGGAAGATTGATGAGCCGATAAGGGAAGCATGCCAACGGCTAGGGTTAACTTATTCCACATGGATTGATGACCTTGCATTCTCCGGCGAGCACGCGAGAGATGTGATCCAAATTGCGATTGCGACGCTACGCGCTAATGGTCTGAGGGTTTCGAGAAAGAAGAAACGGATCATGGGCCCACGCGACCCCAAGGTGATAACTGGTACCCGACTCGGAGCTCAGGGAATTCGAGCGCCTCGAGAAAAACTCTCGCGTATTCGATCTGGAATTCACAAGTTTGAAGCCGGAATGGTGACGGATGAGAGAGCGGAGATGTATATCAAAGGCCTCATTGGTCAACTGAGATTCATCCACCACCTGTGTCCGAAGGACGCCGCTCGACATGCTGGCGCTTTGCGAACGGCTCTTCGCTCCCGATTCCTTTCCGAATCCGATCGAGAGTTTCTGTCCGACCTCGAAAAACCGAAGCGTGTGCAAAGGAAGGTGGGCTGATGCGGTATCTAACCGTGGTAGCACCCTGCCGGTAAACAATCCCGCGGAAAAATCGATTAGGGCTTGCACTTTTGGAAAGAGATTGGTATAAACAATGAACCGAGAGCAATTGTGTGGCTGGCTGGGCGCATTTGTGCAACTCTCGTGCGCGTCCGGCATCTAATGATTTGACAGGGATTGGATCCCTGAATCGCCCCGGCCACGGGGCTTGATTCGGAAACACCGAGTAGGCTTCCGAAGGGTACCTTCAAGGCAAGGACCTCCAAAGTTTAGTTCTTTTCTCAATTTCTTGTCTTCCGCTTCGGCGTGCGCGCTGAAAAAGCGCTTTTCTGGGGCGGAAGGCTATACCGTTGCGCGCGTCCTCATGGGCTAAAGCCCTTGTTTTCAGTGGAATCTGGACGGCGGCCCGGAAGGGCCGCTCTTCCACGGTTGCGTCCGCAGCTTGCCAGCAAAGCCGAGCTTTGCTCGACTGGACAGCCGATGGCGGCTGTCCCACGTAGAACTTTCCCTTGTGGAAAACAGGTGGAAATGCTGTGCAGGGGTTGCGTTGACGCTAAGTTGCGCAAACGGTATTGTTAAAAGGTTTCGAGGACGGTCAGATTCGCACCTGTGTGGGTCTGGCTGGACTGAATACGCGCCGCTCAGGCGGAGTGTGGTTCGGTCTTTGAAAATTCGGTTGAACGTGCCAGTCGTGAGAGAGCGGATTCGGGCATAAGTCCGAAACGATCTCACAAGATAGGCCACTGTGTCTCTTAGCGGAGGCTGCAGTGGTCGCCAGCACATCCCTTTCGAGCGATGGAGCTGGCAGCCTACCTTCTACCCGTCGGTAGGCGAACAGGTTTCAAACGAGAGTTTGATCCTGGCTCAGAATCAACGCTGGCGGCGTGCCTAACACATGCAAGTCGAACGAGAAAGTGGAGCAATC
>DATJWZ010000700.1:0-1404 GCA_035500795.1 Candidatus Eiseniibacteriota bacterium
ATCTGGGGACGATTTTCGTTACGGAATTGTCAGAGGAGATTCCTTGGTGACATATCACAAATCTAGGTAGATATCATCTTTCGGTATTATCCGCTTCGGACGCAGGCTTCTCTTCCGGTTCTAGCTGGGCCGATGTTGAGCTGGTCGCTGGAACTGCCCTGTGTTTCTTCTTTTGTGTTGGAGCCTGACCCCATGAACACTCGATCCCGGCTGTCGGCCCTCGGTGCGTCAGGCGCACGCCGATTTGATCGCTTGTTCCGTGAATCCTCAGTCGGCTTCCGATCTCGTAACCGGCGCGCAGAGCCAAATTGTTTGTCAGGCCGACGTTCACGCTGCCACGCGCCGCCAGAAAATCTCCGTAGCCGAAAAAGTACATTCCTCTCGCCGAACCATCCAGTGAAAGTCGGCCGGAACTGTGCATTGGGTACCAGCGGAAAACAGGGCCGACGGCGGGGAGCGGAGCCAGAACTGAAGCCGAACCTGAGGCAGACCCCGATTGACCGTTCACGCTAGCCCCGAGTTCAAGCGTTGCCTTCGTGTCGATCAGATTGACATCGACTTCAATCCCGAGGAAACCACGATTGCGCCGAAAAACGTCGTACTGATATCCGGGCGCGATGTTAAGAGTGCTGAGACTAGCATCGACGTTCGCGCCGACTGCGAACTCCTGTCCCTGAAAATCGATTACCCGGCCTAGACTCGCCGTTTTCGAGGTGTAGTTCGGAGTGATGTTCAGTAAGAGGTGGTGCTTCCTCCGAAACCGATAGTCGATCATGCCAGCAAACGTGGAGTAATCGCCGAAGCCGAAGTCGCGATGGATATCGAAATAATTGTTGCTATCCCGTGCGCCGAAGGAGCCAGATGGCTGCGAGAACCACCACTCAGCATTGAGTCGCCACCGGTAATTATCGAGGTCCTTACTGTCCTGGGCGTAGCCCGTTGTCGCGGCTGCAAATAAGAGGACCAAAAGAGTCCGGAATATACGTGTTCTCTTGTACATGTTTCTACCCTTCGGTGCTGCGACACAATCCGAGTCGGCGAGGCTTTACCAATTAGAATCCGACCCGTCCTGCTCGAATCAGCGTGGAGAAATCAGGAGACCGGTTCGCGGCTCGAGCGGCAGCGTTGATATGCTCGCGTTGTTTTAACTCTGGAAATTGAAGTCCGTCGGTAACCAGCCGTCCCCGGTCGTACAGCAACTTATCGAGTGTGCCGTTCAGTAAATATTGATAGTTCCAGGGCTGCGTGCTGTGAACGTCTGCCCCAAGCTGCCTGTTGATCGTGGTGGTACAGTTTCTTGTGACTTCGTTGTACCAGTCCGGATGATCTTTCAATTTGTCCAGGTAGTCGACATAGGTGAGGAACATAGTTCGTGCGATTTCTGGCGTTGCCTGAAGGCGGTAC
>DATJWZ010000701.1:0-3684 GCA_035500795.1 Candidatus Eiseniibacteriota bacterium
GCTTGCACGTTCGCGCTTGACCTCAACCCATTAACTTCGACTAGGAGCTGCTTCGAAATTATGAAATACTTCGCGTCACTTTGCGCCCTCCTGCTTGTGGGGTCGCTACCGGGGTTCGCTACCTCGGTCCATCACACAAGCATCAATCCTCAAAATCAATTCCACTTCACACCCAGCAAGCACAGGGCAGCGCAAGCAGCAACACGAAGCGTCTTGGCCAAGGAAGCCCATTACTCGAGCAAACAGCACGGAGCTGCATCTAAGATGCCGGCTCAGCAGATTCAGCCGCATCGTGTATCGCGGAAGAATGTTCGGCGCCATACTGCGCCGACTGGAAAAATCGGATTTCTCGCAGCGACTGATATACCTTCAGGCGGCGCAACGTGGTTTCCCGCATATTCCGGCGACTTCAACAACGATGGCAAGACCGATATCGCTGGAGAAGTCTACGCTTGGGACAACACGAGCAGCTCCTATATTTTCCAGATTTCAGTCGTGCTTAGTAATGGTGATGGGACGTTCCAACAGACAGTGCTAACCCCAATCAGTAACAATGATCAGTGCGCTGCACTTCTAGTGGGAGATGTGAATGGCGACGGCAAGTCTGACATCCTGGTCGGTCACAATCCAGGGGCGTGTAGCAATAGCTACACTACGCCTACCATTGACGTGCTGCTCAGCAAGGGCGACGGTACGTTTACTGTTCTCACCGGCGCGATCACCGTAAACACTTCTGGTTTCGCGGGTGGAACGCTCGCCCTAGACAGCAACGGCAAGCTCGATCTCATTCTCGTCGATGAAGATAGCACGGCCAATGTCTTTACTCTCGTGGGCAATGGCGACGGCACTTTCCAGCCGCCGACTTCCATAGCTTTAGGTGGTGAAGCCGGTTACGATGTCACCATCACCGATCTCGACGGTGACGGCATACTTGACTTTGCCGATATCGACTACAACACGCAGCAAGTCGCGGTTTATCTGTCAACCTCGCCTACGCCCTTTGGCACGCAAGCTCTCCTTGACACCCCCGACCACAACCACAGCGCTTGCAGCCTCACAGCTGGCGATCTCAATAATGACGGATATCCGGAACTCGTCACCTCTAATTGCAGCGGCTCCGGGAACGACATCACCGTTTACGTCAATAACGGCGACGGCACTGGCGCCTTCGGAGGCAGTACCCCAGAAGTCGGGGTTTACTATGACGGCTCGATGAGCGGCGGTACAAATTCCGCAGCAAGTGATGTTGAGACAAATGCAGTCACGGTGGCAGACGTCAATGGCGACGGCAAGGCTGACATCATCGCAACCAACGTCGACAGCAGTGACATTACTGTCCTGTTGGGCAAGGGCGACGGCACCGTGAGTGTGCCTACTGTCGGATACGCTATTGGTGGCTATCCTTGGAACTACAACGGCATCGTCAGCGGGGCAGCCACAACGCCAGCAATTGTCGCGGACTTCAACGGCGATGGCTTTGCGGACATCATCGTTCCTGACCAGCAATTCAGCTACGCGTATCTCAGGGGCTACGGCGACGGAACCTTCCGTGCGTCTGTCGATTATTACGCGGGTACCAATTCTTATTCTTGGACCTACGGCATAGCGTCGGGAGATTTCAACGGTGACGGCCATCCAGATTTCGTCATCGGGAATGTCTGCGGTGGATGCAGTACTCCAATGGGAATTACCGTTTTCCTGTCAAATCCAGATGGTAGCCTGCAGCCCGGTGTTAATTTTGGCAGCACCTCGAACTTCGATTATGTGGCCGTCGCCGACTTCGACCACGATGGCAAGCTCGACGTTGCCGCCACCGACGATTCCACCGGACTGGTTGAAATCTTTACCGGTGACGGAGCCGGCAACTTCGCTGAAGGTCCGTCGTTCAATGCAGACCTCGCAAACAATTCCCCCGAAGGAATTTTCATCGGCGATTTCAACAATGACGGATTTCCGGACCTGGCCATTGCCAACTCTAACGGTGGCGACATCTCCATTTTGCTGAATGACAAAACCGGCAACTTCCCGACTCCCGTTCCGATACTGCTTAATGGCTCGCTTAGTCAAGGCGTATCCATTGCTGACCTGAGGGGAATTGGGAACCTTGATATCGTGGCGCCCCTGACCTATGGATCAGGTGCTATCGCGGTACTGCTCGGAAATGGTGACGGAACCTTTCAGAGTGAAGTGGATTACCCGATCGGGGCTGCGTATCCAACTTCTCTCACGCTCGCCGATCTTGACGGCAATGGTACGCTTGACGTCGCCGTGACCCTCGGACAGGGCGGCGGTCAAGACATTGCCGTTGCTCTTGGAAATGGTGATGGAACCTTCGGTAGCTTCTCCACGCCGGTACCTAGTTCGCTTCAAGACTACAACCTTACTTCTTCAGGTCCCGGTCCGGTAGACATTGTGGCTAGCGACGTAGACGGGGATGGGTATCCAGACCTGGTTTACACGAACGCGTGGTATGGCACGGTTGGCATACTCTTTGGCCAAGGGAATGGTGCTTTCTTTGACCCAGTTGAATATCCAGTTGGCCAAACCAGCTGGGGCTTCACTACGGCCGACGTCAACGGGGACGGTAGGTCCGACGTTGTCGCCGCATCCTACGACTTCGCTGGTGTCAATGTCCTGCTAAACCTCAACGGCGCCAATGCGCTCGGCTCCTACACCATTAAATCGAGCGCAAACGGTAAGACGGTTGCTGCTGGCAGCACCGCAACCTTCACTCTGACCATCACGCCCAAGAACCACTACAACGGAACTGTCACCTTCGCTTGCCCGGCGGGCCTGCCTTCACTGGCGACCTGCAGCTTCAGCCCCTCGTCCGTAACGCTCGATGGACTGAATGCGCAGACGGTGACACTCACCATCACCACCAAAGCGCCCTCGACGTCGAAGCTACGCACACGCGCCAGCCTCGACCCGCAGGGCACGCCGCGTCCGAGAAGCTCGGCCATGCTGTTGGCCAGCCTCAACGGCGTGGGAGTGTTCGGCCTGTTCCTGGCCGGCAGCCTCAAGAAGCGCACACGCCAGAGCTTGCTCGCAGTACTCGCTCTCGGCCTGATGTTCTTCCTGGTCGGCTGCGGTGGTTCCAGCAACAGCGACAAGGCAACCACCTCCACTGTGACGTCTTCGAACGCCACGAGTGTGGTCGGACAATCTGTGACCTTCACGGGATCGGTGACCGCTGCCTCGGGTACCCCGAGTGGATCGGTCACCTTCCTTGACGGCACTTCGACTCTTGGCACGGGTACGCTGAGCGGTGGCTCGGCCACGTTCCAGACGTCATCCCTGGCAGCGGGAGTTCATAGCATCACGATCTCCTACGCCGGCGACTCCAGCTTCAACGCCAGCACGTCGCAGGCGTTGACCCAGACCGTCGACGAGCCGGGCACGCCGCCGGGAACCTACGGCATCACCGTGACTGGAACCGGATCAGCCGGCACCAACGGCGTCGGCACCGCGACCCAGTCCATCAACGTCAACGTAACCGTACAGTAAGAAGTCAGTCACTCGAAACACGAAGCGGCCGGAAATCATCCCGGCCGCTTTTTTATTTGAAACTGCACATTCATTGGCCGCGATTATCACGGATCTCTATATACAAAGATGAAGCAATGATCCGGTAAAAAATCTCTGTAAAGCGTGGCCATTTCGGAGCGCGATGCGAATCCGCAG
>DATJWZ010000702.1:0-12180 GCA_035500795.1 Candidatus Eiseniibacteriota bacterium
GATAAGCCGGAAATGATGCATCTCTATGGCGTAGGCGATCACGGGGGCGGCCCTACGCGTGTGATGCTGGATCACGCCGATCAACTTCGCGCGCCGGATACCGTTTTTCCCAAGCTGCAATTCAGCTTCGCCCGCGATTTCTTCAGCGACATGGAGAAAAAGCTGCCCTCGATGCAAGTTCCGACGTGGAATGGCGAACTTTACTTCCAGTACCACCGCGGGGTTTTCACGACGCAATCCGAGACGAAACGGCGAATCCGGAGATCCGAAGAGAACGTCTTGAACGCGGAGAAATTTGCTTCGCTGGCGTCGCTTTATGGCCGCGCATATCCCGGCGGCATGGAAGACATCTGGAAGCATCTGCTGTTCGATCATTTTCACGACATCATGCCGGGCTCGGGGATTGCGGTGAATTATCTCGACGCGAAACGAAATCTGGAGAATGTGGACCGAGCCGCGAACGACATCACTTCTGGCTCGCTTCGTGACATCGCAGCGCATGTAAACACGCAGCGCGAAGGCATCCCTGTTGTGTTGTTTAATCCTCTATCCTGGGACCGCACTGACGTGACGGAAGTGGATGCACAACTGCCGTCGGCAGCGTCGCAGATCCAGGTCGCCGATTCTTCGGGTAAAGCAGCGGACGCGCAGCTTCTTTCAATCGATCCTGAAACGCATCGCGCTCGATTCTTGTTGCTGTCCAATACGCCTTCCTTGGGATACGCAACGTATTTCGTGCAGGGGGCGACGAGCGCACCTACGGTTCATTCCGTTCTGAAAGCTTCCACCGATACGTTGGAGAACGAATTCATCCGCGTGAAGGTTGATCCTCAAACCGGATGCATGACCAGCCTGTTCGACAAGCGCAGCGGCACTGAGTCACTGGCGCCCTCGGAAACGGACACTGGAGGCCCGAAGGACAAAGTTTGCGGAAACCTGCTCCAGACCTTTGTCGACAAGCCCAAACAATGGGACGCGTGGAACATCGACGCAGATTTCGAGAACCAGTATTGGAGTTTGGACAAGGCCGATGAAGTGAAGCTTGTGGAGAGTGGTCCATTGCGGGCGGTCATTCGCGTGAAGAATCATTTCCAGAATTCAACATTCGTTCGCGACATCACGCTCTATGCCGGCGTTCCGCGGGTCGATGTGAAAATGCAAGTGGAATGGCATGAGAAGCACATTCTGCTGAAAGTGGGATTCCCGGTGAGCGCGCATAGCGATCAGGCGACGTACGAAATTCCGTTCGGGTCTGTGGAGCGACCGACCACGCGCAATACTCCGGCCGAGCAAGCGCAATTTGAAGTGCCTGCGTACCGCTGGGCTGATCTCTCGGATGTGAAGCATGGGCTGAGCCTGCTCAACGATTCGAAATACGGATACGACGCGAAAGGGAACGTGCTCCGCCTGTCGCTTTTGCGCTCACCGGAGTATCCCGACCCACATGCGGACGAGGGCCATCATGAATTCACGTACTCCCTGTATCCACATGGGGGCGGGTGGAAAGAGGCGCTGACAGTGCGCCGCGGATACGAACTTAATTACAAACTGCTCTCTGTTTCCACCGGTAAGCATGACGGGATTCTGCCGCCCGAACATTCGTTCCTGCAGATCAAGCCGGAGAACGTCATCGTCACGGCCATGAAAAAAGCGGAAGACGATGATGAAGTGATCCTTCGTTTTTATGAATGGGCTGGTAAGACAGGCGACGCAACCATCAGCTTGCCGGCGAAAGCTCAATCTGCTGCCGAGACTGATTTGATGGAAAGGCGAATCGGCGACCTGAAGTCAAACGGGGTTGAAGTGACAGTACCGACAAAACCATACGAGATCAAAACGATCCGGGTGCAGTTCCCTGCCGCAGCATCGACCTCGGAGAAGCAATGAGCGCATCCGAACGTTTGTTTCTTGGGGTAGACATCGGGGGCACCAAAGTTGCTGTCGGGATTGTGAACTCCGAAGGTGTAATCCTGCAGCAGGTGCGCAAGCCGATGCTCTCACGTGGCACTGCGGAAGAAGGGCTCGCCGCAGTCTTCGGTGCCATCGACACCTTCATGTCCTCCGAAGTGGGCCCGCAAATTCAGAGTATCGGAATCTGCGCCCCTGGGCCGCTCGATCCGAGGACGGGTATCGTTTTGAATCCGCCAAATGTTCCCTGCTGGCGGAATTTTCCTCTATCCGAAAAGATCAGCGCCAAGTATCGCGTTCCAGTCAGAGTGGACAATGATGCGAATGCCGCTGCACTCGCCGAGACGCGTTGGGGTGCTGCCAAAGGCTATCGCTATGTTTTCTACGCAACCATTGGCACGGGAATCGGGACTGGCATCGTGTTTGATGGCAAGATCTATCATGGCAAGACTGGTTCGGCGGGCGAAGGAGGACACGTCAGCATCGATTATCGCGGGCCGATCTGCGCCTGCGGCAAGCGAGGCTGCATCGAGATTCTGGCTGCTGGGCCAGCGATTGGCGCGCGTGCTCGTGCAAAAATCGCCAATGATGCTTTTCGCGGTTCCGCAATGTTGGACCTGGCCGGAGGAAAGGTCGCTTCGGTCACGAGCGAAACAGTCGCAAAGGTATTTGCGGCGGGGGACGCAATGGCCCGCGAGGTCCTGGTGGAAACGGTAGACCTATTAATTCCATGGTTGGGAAACATCGTTGACTTGTTTGATCCTGATGTGCTCGTTGTGGGTGGCGGCGTCGCAGCAATGTTGAAGCCGTTTTATGAAGAAATTCGGCGGCAACTGCCGAAGTGGTGTGTCAATCCTAATGCCGAGGAGATTCCCTTGTTGCTTGCGCACTACGTCGCTGATGCAGGGATTGCCGGGGGCGCTGCGTTGTGCTTTGTGGAGCGGTCCTCTTAACTCTCGAAATTTGGCGGGCTAATCTAGATGAGATTCTCGTACTCGCTGATCGCTGCTTTCCTCACTGCATTTCTGTTCGGACACTTACTTCAGGGACAGGAATTGCCCAAAGCGCCCGGAGCTGAAGTGTTCGCCTTGACTCCGGAACCTGGCTACTTCACTGAACCCGGGGTAGCCGTGAATCCTTCGGATCCGAAGCAGGTCGTAGCCGTTTTTCAAGACAACGTGCATGCGGCCTACTCGCGAGACAGCGGGCGCACGTGGACGGTGGCGGAGGGAGTTGCACCCGCGAACTATCGCGTGTCTGGCGATGTCTCCACTGCTTTCGACAATCAGGGCCACGCATTCGTTTGCTACATCGCTTTCGACAAGCTTGGAACTTTCAACTACTGGGCACACGGCGCCACGCGAAACGGCATCTTCGTTCGCAGATCGTTTGATGGTGGGAAGACATGGGAGGCCGAGCACATTCCAGTGGCCGAGCAGACAAGCACGCCAGGGATCCCGTTCGAAGACAAACCCTACATCGTCGCCGACACCAGCAAAAGTAAATATGCAGGGAACCTTTACATCGGCTGGACTCGATGGCGGCTCACAGATTCGCAGATGGTCCTGTCTCGATCAACGGACGATGGGAAAACCTGGTCCGCTCCGGTCGAGATCGACGCACATCCCGGACTTCCGCGCGACGATAATGGCGCCGCCGAAGGATTCGATGGAACGGTGGGGCCGGATGGAACGCTGTATGTAATCTGGAGCCAGGATGACGATTTGATGTTCACGTCCTCGCGCGACGGCGGGAAAACTTTCTCTCGAGCCCGTGCAGTCATTCATACAGCTCCGATCATGTTCGCCATTGAAACGCTGGATCGCGCGAACGGATTCCCGCAGATCGCAATCGATCCAAAGAGTAAACAGCTGTATGTGACCTGGAGCGACTATCGCAACGGCGACCTGGACATATTCATCTCAAGCTCTTCGGACGGAGGCAAACATTGGACTCCCGCGTTGCGCGTAAACAATGATCCGGTTCACAACGGCGCTGAGCAGTTCTTCCAATGGCTCGCGGTGGATCCATTGGACGGCTCTGTCAATGTCGTCTTCTATGACCGCCGAGGCGATCCTAATAATAGGAAGCAGATCGTGGTCCTTGCGCGATCGACCGACATGGGACGGTCGTTCATGAATTACGCCTGGACGGCAGATCCATTTCAGGCTGAGCCTGGAGTTTTCTTCGGCGACTACAGCGGGCTGGCGGCTCACGGCGGGCGTGTCTATGGCGTGTGGACAGAAGAACCGAACGAATCATCGACGACAACGGAAGGTAAGTCTGCAGATTCTAAAGAAGCCAAGCCTAGATCCAAAGGAACAGTGGTGAAGGTTGGAACAGCCAACTTCAACACGTCGAAGAAATAGGTCGGGCGACGATATCGATCGAAATCGTTCGACGTTGCTGAAAAATGCAACGCAGAAGGGATTCCAGCGGAGGTTTGTGCGCTTGGTGATATCGAATACAGGGATTACTGTATGGCGACCGGGTTTAACCCTAGGGAAAGATAAAAGACTCAGGGATATTTTCGTGCGTAATGGAGCCAACGACGGAGTTTGCAGACAGTTTATTACGCCGTTATGGTGAATCTTTTTTGTAACAGTCCGAATGGCCTCAAAAGCTAGTTCACATCTAAATTCGAACATTTGTATCCTGCCTAAGGCGCCGACTGGCATCCCCGGCTTGGATGAGATCACGCAGGGTGGCTTGCCGCGTGGCAGGCCGACGCTGGTGTGCGGCAGTGCCGGCTGTGGAAAGACGCTGTTTGCCATGGAGTTCCTCATCCGCGGGGCCACAGAATTCGGCGAGCCCGGCGTATTCATGGCGTTCGAGGAGAGTGCCGAGGAATTAACCCAGAATGTCCGATCTCTCGGATTCGATCTCGATAAGCTCGTCCGACAAAAAAAGATGGCGATCGATTTCGTCCGGGTTGAAAGAAATGAGATTGAGGAAACCGGGGACTACGACCTGGAAGGGTTGTTCATTCGGCTGAATGCCGCGATTGACTCGATCGGCGCCAAGCGAGTGGTGCTCGACACCATTGAAGCTCTCTTTTCCGGACTGCAGAACGAAGGCATTTTGCGGGCGGAGTTGCGACGGCTCTTCCGGTGGCTGAAAGACAAGGGCGTTACGGCAGTTATTACGGGCGAGCGTGGGGACGGCACGCTAACGCGGCGTGGACTCGAAGAGTATGTCTCGGATTGCGTGATCCTGCTTGACCATCGGGTCAACGATCAGATATCGACGCGCCGCATGCGCATTGTGAAATACCGTGGCACGACGCACGGGACGAATGAATATCCGTTCCTCATCGACGAGGACGGATTCAGCGTTCTTCCGATTACCTCTCTCGGATTGCAACACGATGTCAGCAATGAACGGATCTCGAGCGGGGTAGAGCGCCTGGACAACATGCTCGGTGGGAAAGGGTTCTACCGGGGGACAACGATCCTGATTTCGGGCACAGCGGGCACGGGCAAAACAAGCATGGCGGCGCATTTTGTGAAGGCTGCCTGCGAACGCGGCGAACGCGCTCTGTATTTCGCTTTCGAAGAATCACCAGGGCAGTTGATGCGGAACATGCGGTCGATCGGGATCAATCTGAGCAGCTACGCGAAGAAGGAACTGCTGCAGATTCATTCCAGCCGCGCTACGTTTTACGGGCTGGAAATGCACCTGGCGATGATTCACAAGATGGTGCAGCAGGCAAATCCAGATGTGGTGGTCTTCGATCCAATTGGGGCATTGATACAGGCTGGCACGCGCAATGATGCGCACGCGATGATCGTGCGACTGATCGACTTCCTGAAATTCCGTCAGATTACGGCGATGTTGCTCAACCTGACCACATCCGGGGAGGCGCTTGAACACACTGACGTCGATATTTCGTCGATCGTCGATAGCTGGCTGTTGTTGCGCGACGTTGAGCTTGGTGGAGAGCGGAATCGAGCACTGTACGTGCTCAAGTCCCGAGGGATGGCGCACTCGAACCAGCTACGGGAGTTCCTGCTTACGGCGCGCGGAATCGATCTGCTGGATGTATATGTAGGTCCTGAAGGAGTACTGACGGGGTCTTCGCGGGTGTCGCTGGAAGCACGTGAGAGAGCCGCTACGCTAGCCGGACAACAGGAAGCAGAGCGGAAGGAGCGCGATCGTGAGCGCAAGCGCGAAGCGCTAGAGGCAAAGATCATTGCGCTGCGTAAGGAATTTGAAATCGAAGAGGCGGAGAGTGAGCTGGTTACGGAGCAGGAAACGACTCGTCGAGAACGGTTGCAGGAAGACCGGCAAACGATGGCGAGGAGCCGTCACGCAGATGAAGGTAACGGGGCCGCCCGGCCCAGGATAAGACAAGATTCCCGATGAAGAAGAATGGTACTTCAGAGAAGAAAACGCCACTGACCCTCGATGAGATTGGACGCAAGCCATCGAAGGGAGACGAAGAAAAATGGGACTTGCGGCTGTACGTTGCGGGGCAAACTCCGCGATCAGTGGCCGCTTTCGCCAATCTCAAACGGCTGTGCGAGGAGCACCTTGCTGGGCGGTACAGCATTGAGGTAGTCGATCTGATTAAGCATCCGCAATTGGCGGCGGGAGACCAGATCCTGGCTATTCCGACACTGGTACGGAAGTTGCCGCAGCCTATCCGGAAAATTGTGGGAGATTTGCGGGACACCGAGCGAGCACTAGTTGGTCTGCAATTGCGTCCGGGAAAAGATTGATGGCGGGATTGCATTCCAATAATTTTGCGAGATAATGACGGCAACTGGGGGCTCTAGTAGAGAAGCTATATGGGGCAAAACATCATCATTTCCAACGAAACGGACGATAGCGCGCAAATATTAGAAGCAATTCGCACCGGCTGCGTGGATGCCTTTGTGGTTGAAGAGCGCGAGGGGCACACCGTTTACACGCTGCATAACGCAGACCTGCCTTACAGCACGCTGGTTCAGCGGATGCAACAGGGCGCAGCGATGTTGAACGCGTCCGGCAATCTGATTTATTGCAACGTGAGTTTTGCCGTTCTTTTGGGAATGTCGGCTGATTCGCTCATTGGCGTTCGTCTGCAAGAACTGGTTCATGAGGATGATGTCGCCTCTCTGCAAAAACTGCTGCGCGCGCCCGAGCTTGATTCCAGGGAAGGCGAAGTACGGCTCCGCAAAGTGGATGGCATCGATCTATGGGTTAGGCTGTCACTGAATCCACTGTCGCGGGACGGCGCAATTACGGGCGTGCTGGTAACCGATCTCACGACGGAAAAATCCAACGCCGAACTGGCTGCGCGGATTCAGAGCGTGCAGGATGAGGAGCGTCGTAACATCGCCCGCGAACTGCATGACAGCGTCGGACAACTGCTCACCGCGGTTGCGATGAATCTTGGCTTACTCCGGAACGCTGCGAGTAGTTTGAGCCCTGCACATTCCAAGTTGCTGGATGACAGTAACATGATAGTGGCAGAAGTAACAAAGGAGATCCGCACGATCTCGCACCTGCTGCATCCGCCGCTGCTCGGGGTTGCGGGTCTCTCCGCGGCGATTCGCTGGTATGTGGACGGGTTTTCGGAACGGAGCCGCATCGCGGTCGAGGTCGATGTTCCGGATGAATTGGGCCGTGTCTCGAGCGAAGTTGAGATTGCGCTGTTCCGCGTGGTTCAGGAATGCCTGACAAATGTCTACCGGCATTCGGGATGTGACTCGTGCTGGATTAAGCTTGAGCGGGAAGAAAACTGGCTCCATCTGCAAATTCGCGATGACGGCAAGGGCATACAGTCTCGTGCGAAGGCATCAACGGGGGTTGGTATCCGCGGAATGAAGGAACGGATGCGTCACCTCGGGGGGAGTTTAGAGGTGGTTTCCTCCGAATCCGGGACTACGGTCACCGCGCATCTTCCAGCAGGTGAAGTTGTTGGGAACGGGGAGCAGCCTTCCGTTCAACGGTGAGTGGTCATTGAATCCTGCGGCACCCCTTCTCAAAGTGCAGGGAGACAGCGTTTTTATTTTACGAAGTGTTCTCCAAGAGCTCTGCTGGTGATCGGAATACCCAAGAATTAAAGGACCCTAAAAAACTTCTCATCATCGTTTGGTTCTGTTGTTAGAATACGTTTTCTTAACCGTTCCTTCGTGGGTCAGCGAAAGGGCATGGCGCTGATCGGGCATCCAATGTCTTCCTGTTCAACGAGGAGGGTATGCGTTGGAAAAGGCAATCCTTCGTGTTCTGATTGTCGATGATTTCCAACCTTGGCGTCAGTTCCTCCTATCGACCCTTCAGAAGCTACCTCAACTTAAAGTCATTGGCGAAGAAGCAGACGGTTTGTCAGCGGTTCACAGCGCTGAAGACCTGAAGCCAGATCTCATCATTCTGGATATCAGTCTTCCAAAGCTGAACGGGATTGAAGCCGCACGCAGAATTCGAAAGCTCTCTCCTGGTTCCAGAATTCTGTTCGCAAGCGCAGATCGGTCGTGGGAAACGGTTGAGGCGGCTTTGGAAACTGGCGCGTGCGGCTACCTTGTGAAGACAGATGCAGGAAGCGAACTGCTGCCTGCGATAGCGGCTGTCATCGGAGGCAAGCCGTTTGTCAGCGCGGGAGTAGGTGGCAAGCATCCCGCTCAGGCAGCAAAACAGCAGAATCGCGACGGCGTTGATCGCGACTCTGCGCGCTCAGCCCAAAATGCAAAGGTTCGCCATGAAGTTGACTTCTACCACGATGACATAGCGCTGGTGAATGGTTTTTGCCGGTCGATTGAAGATGCCCTAAAGATGGGCGCTGCGGTGATCGTGATTGCAACCGCCTCACACCACGCGCAAATTCTCGAGCAGTTCACATATCAGGGTACGAACATTAACGCCGCAATGGAGAGAGGAGGCTATTTGTCTGTGAACGCCGTCGAGGCATTAGAGATGATGATGTCTGACGGAATGCCTGACGAGGGACGCTGCAGCAGGGCCGTGGGCGATCTCATCGCAACAGCCCGCAAAGCGGTAACGTTAAAGAGTGCGCGAGTTGCAATATGCGGAGAGTGCGCGCCCACCCTTCTACAAGAGGGAAAAGCGGACGCGGCGATCCGGCTCGAGCAGATTTGGGACGAGGTTACCAAACAGCATAATACCGATACTTTGTGCGGCTATCTTTGGAGCGCTTTTCCCGAGGGCGAAAACAGCGCAGTCTTGCGCCGGATCCGCGCCGAACATTCCGCAGTTGGCGAAAGATCTTCCGACCGAGAAATGAGTTAGCCCACCATGCTTCCGGAGTCGCCTTGCCTTGCGGCGTCCTCTTCGCAAGAAAAAGGCACGCGGGCATGGATGGTAGTACCGCGCTGGTGTTCTGAAATAATGGAGAGATCTCCATTAACCAGCCTTACACGCTCGTGCATGCTCGTGAGTCCAAGGCCGGCTTCTTTGAGGGCCGCGTCCGCGTCAAAGCCCTTCCCTGTATCGCTTACGATCAGATGGATTTCGTTCGGAGTTTTCCGTAATTGGACATCCACTCGTTGTGCACCGCTATGCTTTACCGCGTTATGCAGCGCCTCCTGTAGCACCCGAAAAAGACAGAGTGAACTTTCAGAGGAAACCGAACTGGGGAAAGAGTCGTGCTGGAAATCGATCTCGATATCATGTCGCTCGCTGACCTCCTTGCACAGACCTCTAGCCGTTGCCACGAGCCCGACATAGGAGAGTCTTGAAGCATGGAGCTCGCGCGAGAGTGTTTGGACACTCTGCGAAATCTGGACGATTTTTTCGTGCAGATCCGTTGAGCGGTCCTGGAGCTCAGGAGAAGCCACCTGAGACTGCGACTGGAACTGCTGGACCTCTGCAGCGACAAGCGCAAGTTGTTGGGCAATGTCGTCATGAAGGTCTCTGCCGATCCGGGCGCGTTCTTGTTCTTGCGCCTCAATCAACCTGCCACTCACGAGGCGGAGCGAGGCTTGGGCCCGTCGGGAATCACTTATCAGCGCCGAGAGGAACATGAGCGGCACGTCGACGATGCAAAGCAGAGTCTGCAGTGAGAGTGTGTTCTGCGCCATAGACGTGTTTGGAAACGGCTCACGCCCTTGAATGACATTCCAAGTGGAGATCAATGCGATCAATAAAACCGAAAAACTCAGTCCCGCAGTACCAAACCGTGCCGTCGCCCACAACAAAAGGGCGAGAGGAAGGTAAAGAAACGCAGGCCTGGTATGAGCTGACACCGCAGGATAAAAACCGAACACCGCCATCGAAACCACGACCGTTCCGAGGACGAGCAGTAGGGCTTCACACAATCGAGCCAAGGTGAGCCTTCGGATCCAAGAAGCACCATTCAAGCGAAAGAGCATGATCGTCGGGACGATTGTCAGTACGGCCAAGGCATTTGAAAAGAATCGCTCAATTCCGAGCGGCAAGTAGTGGCGGCCCCAACCTGTGATGACCACCGCGGCAGCATCGAGGAATGAGGTGGCAAAAGGAGCAACTACGACGGCAAAAATAATAAAAGTGAAGACGCCGCGTACATCGTCGAACATTTTCCTGCGGTCGATAACCCGCGTGATGCACAAGGCCGCAATCAGGGCCTCCCCGATATTCGTAGCAAACCAACCGACCGCTGTGGAAACCGGCACACCCGCCTGGAGTTGGGCGAGCATATGCGCCGGGAAAACCGCCAGGATTAGGGCCCACCACGTTCGGACTGGAGTCAGCAGCAAGCACGCAAGCAGAATTGCATTGGGAGGCCAGAAGGTCGAAATCGGCTGCCCAGCCGGGGTCCAGGCAAAGCCAATTCTTGTGCCCAGGTAATAGCTCGCTCCTACCAGCAGAGCCGACCGGAGTGTGCGCAGCGTTTGGGTCTGCTGAAAAGAAGTGCCCTCAGAAGCGAACGCACGAGAAATCTTCAGGATTGGCGATGAAAATATGGCGCTCATTGCTCCCACCTATCGCCCGACAATCAGCCCACGAGCAATGTTGCGATAGATATTACCCTAAGAAAGGGTATGGTCAAGCTATCGCCCCGGATTCTTGCCGCTAGATAATGCGGTAACAATTTGGTGCTCGTACGGAGAAATGGTTGTTACGGGTACAATGTTCCCTATTTCATGCGATGCGATTCGCTGACGCCCATCGGTTGCGCCAGGAGCTGATCGCCCTGGACCTACCAATCCATAACGTGGAGGCAATCCAATAAACCCGAGATCACTGCTCTTCTTGTGCGCCGTGTCGGCGACCTGCCTCGTTCTCACTGCGAACCATTTAACTCAAGCCCAGACATCGACGAAGCCGACCGGCGATTCACCTGCGAACCTTCCTAGGACCGACTTCCCGGATTGGCCTTACCCGAAAGGTGTACACGAAACTCCGAAACCGGACGACGGCGAGCTCTTCCATATTCCCGGAAGCATCAAGAGTTACACGGATACTCAGATCAACGGGAGTTTCAGCACCGTGGACTGGTTCCCGGAGCTGCACCCTGCGCCGCCTGCGCCGGTCATTCTAGGTAAGGAAGGCGCCTACCACGCCTGCGGAATGTGTCACCTTATCGACGGGCGAGGCAAACCCGATACGGCCGATCTTCAGGGGCTTCCCGTCGCGTATTTTCTTCAGCAACTCGCCGATATGAGAGACGGTAAGCGGCATGGTTCCGTACCGTACGCTACGGTAAACGATATGATCCCGGTTGCGAAAGCGCTTGATGCAGCCGACGCGAAAGTCGCAGCTGAATACTTTCATTCGGTACGACCCGTCAGAAGTTCGCGCATTATAGAGACTGACAGTGTCCCTGTGACACGTCCGGGTCCGCATAACGTACAACTGGTGGACGCCAGTGGAGCGACAGAACCGGTCGGGACTCGCATCATTGAGGTGCCTGAGGACGTACAACGGACGTTCCTGCGTGACGCCACTTCAGGATTCATCGCGTACGTGCCAAAGGGAAGCGTAGAACGAGGCGAGCTGTTGGCGAAAACTGGCGATTCCGGCAAAACCGTTCGTTGCGGCTCCTGTCATGGACGTGGCTTAAGAGGAAAGGGAGATCGGTACCCACCTTTGGCCGGGCACTCCCCGACTGCTACAGCACGGCAACTCTACGATTTCAAAAACGGGGCTCGCAATGGCCATAATGCCGCGGACATGAAACGTGTCGTTGCCAAACTTACAGATCAGGACATCGTGGACCTTACGGCCTACATCGGCTCGCTGCAACCGTGAGTCTGGTCGTTTGACGCACTCTTCCACTCTCTTTAAACTCAGATGAACGGCGTGTTACAGAATCTCCCTACGCCGTGCGAAGGAACTTGTGAGTCCTAC
>DATJWZ010000703.1:0-2010 GCA_035500795.1 Candidatus Eiseniibacteriota bacterium
GTACTGATCCTTTACCGGCGATGTATTCCCGCTCCCATCCGTTTTCAGGTCCTGCAGATACGTTTCCACCATCGGATGCAAATGACGCATTTGCGCCATGAACATGTGTTCTCTTTCGACCACACGATCGAGAACACGATCAAGGGTCAAAGTGCCAGATGTCGTTCCTTCTGCCGTTTGTGGCTTTGGTGCCGGTGTGGTTGATTTCGTATCGATTGGTGCCCCTGATGTGGAAGGAGAATCCTGGGCTACAATACCGATGGCCAGCAGCAGAACACTGAGGAGCAATCCCGAGCCCGAATGAACCCTGTACATAGCAACCTTCTGAATTGAATTATGCCAGCTGAAAAATAATGTGTACGACCACCGTCGAGTCCGAAGGCTGCCCGTCCCTGAGAGCGGGCTTGAATCGGATCTGCTCTGCCGCATGAACCGCTGATTCATCGAGCCCGTGCCCCAACCCGTGCACGACTCGGAGAACGTGTAACCTTCCCGAAGCCTCAAAGACGACTTCAAGGAGTACCTCACCTTCGATGCGTTTCGCGCGCGCATCATCTGTATAGGTGGGCACGGGCTTTGACAGGATTTCAGCCGGAATTGTTTTTGCTATCGGGGCTTGCGCCGATCGCTCCCTCGAAGCCGGCGAAGCAACAACCTCGTTATTCCCGAACCCTGCCTGCGTCACGACTGCAGTTGTCGCACTCCGCGCGTCGCTCGTGGCAACTCCGCTCCCAAATCCTGCGCTCGCAACCACACCTCGAACTCCATTCGCTCCACCAGTGCCATTTCCAATACCAACACCACTCGGCAAATCGAATCCTCCGGCCTGCGCAATGTTCACCGCACGGCTCTGAGTGGATCTCGCCGGAACTCCATTCGGATCACCAAATCCTCCCGTTTGCACTTCTTGCGCGGGACGCTCGATCGTCTGTGGCGCGGAGCT
Source organism: Candidatus Eiseniibacteriota bacterium (assembly GCA_035500795.1). Taxonomy (GTDB): domain Bacteria; phylum Acidobacteriota; class Terriglobia; order Terriglobales; family Acidobacteriaceae; genus Sulfotelmatobacter. The sequence goes on from DATJWZ010000703.1 coordinate 944, forward strand.
TCCGCTCGAGAACAAATTCGTCCTTACAATTTGCTTAGGCAGCGTCGGCATCGGTGTGGGAAGGGGATCCAATTTTCTCGACGTGATATTCACCGTCGGCACCGCCGTGTCTGCGGCTTCCGGAATCGGCTGAGGTCGCGGCGCGGCAACCCGGATCGCGGCAGGCGCTGGCTCCATTCTCTCCAGCTTGGCCGCTAACACCGGCTTGGCTAACTGCTTTTGCGCCTCGTGACTCTCGGGAACAGGCGTCGGCACCAGTTCGATTGCGTGATAATCCTTTTTACTTTCCAACACTTGCGGTGTCAGCACCGGGACCCAGAAGAACAAGGCAATGATCACAGCCTGCAGGCCATAGCTGACAAGAAACTGCGACCGCGGAACCTGCCACTTGGGCAGAGAGGAAAACAGAACTGATCCTGGGGACGGCAAATTCATACCCCTTTTTACAGCTGCTCCAACACCGGTCCGCGCTGAAAAGTTGCACTCACTTGGCCCTATGCGCGAACCAGAACAGGGATTTCTAAGGCAAAGTCTACTACCGCTCGCTCCCCATGCAAGAGTTAGACCACTCGAAAGAGCAGCCTGTGAATCGAGAATGCCAATAGAGTCATACCCTTAGGAAGCGCGGCCTCGCATCCGGTAGCTCCTATTCCAGTTTCCCGAAGCGAAAACTACACTCTTTCACGTAGAGATTTCTGTCAAACAACCGTTCGATTGGACTACTTGCGTTAGCAGCGTACAACCTTTTTGCTTTCAATCCCACTGGTAGCATTACGAGTATCAACCACCAGCTGCGCCTCTTGCACGATCCGCTTGTAGTCGTAATCCGAATGATCGGTCACGATCAGCACACAGTCGTATTTGCCCAGATCTGTCAACTCGGCGCATTTCATCTGCAGATTGTATTTCCGGCCCCGGCCAATGGTCGGAAAGTAGGGATCGTGGTAACTAACCTCAGCTCCGTCTTTCTGAAGCAGCTCGATAATCGTTAATGCCGGCGACTCCCGCAGATCGTCGATGTCCTTCTTATAGGCGACTCCGAGCACCAATACCCGCGATCCGTTCAG
>DATJWZ010000704.1:0-7876 GCA_035500795.1 Candidatus Eiseniibacteriota bacterium
ACATCGGAAATCGAGTCCGAAGTCATGATTGCAAAATTGTCGGGCTTGTCGAATGCGACTCGTCGCCGGCGCCGAAGCAATTCGCGGATTTCGTCCATGGCTTTGGGCATGTCGTCGTGCGAGGTGGCTTTCACGCTGATAACGTGCTGCTTCATCTCCGGATGCAACGTTTTGAAGGTTTTGAGCGGCAGGATCACGCGGTTGTCGTTCGGATCTTTGCCACCACCGAAAACCGACTTGATCTTCTGGACCGTTCCGATAACTTCGAACAATCGGCCCTCGATGTTGATCTCCTTACCGAGTGGATCTTGATCGCCGAACAATTCCTGCTGAGTGTCGTGACAGATCACAACAACGGGCTGGTGATGTTCGTCATCGAAGTCGCTGAACCATCTTCCGCTGGCCATCGGTAGATCGAATACGTCTTTCGCCGACGCCATATCACCTTCAATGATGGTATTCCTGGCCTTCTTATCCTGATACTTGACCGAATAGGTGCCCACGCCAAGCTCGGGACGGAAGATTCGCATACCCGCCGAGACCGCCTTGACGTGCGGCAGGTCCTGCATGGCCATTGCGTCGTCGTAAGTCAATTCCTTGCGCATCCGCATTTCCTCGGTCATGCGGCCGAAGGTGAAGAAGTCCAGGTGGAATACGAAGATAACGTTTGATCCAATGCTGGCCACGAGCTCGCGGACGTTTTCGTCGAGCCCGCGGCCAATCGAAGACACTCCAATCACCACAGCGACGCCGATCACGATGCCAAGCACAGTGAGTCCCGACCGCAGCTTATTGCTGTTGATCGTGTCCGTCGCCATCTGGACAATCTCGCCGAATTCGGATTTGCGTACCATCGTTAGCTACCCGACTTGGGCCTTCCGGCTTCCCCCGTTTGAGTCCGGAGTCACTTACCCGCAAAAAATCACATCTCGAACCGCAACGCCACAATCGGATCGAGCTTCGCGGCCTTACGCGCAGGATAGACTCCAAAAAATACACCTACGCTGGCTGCGACGGTCAATCCTGCGAGAACAGCCCAAAGCTTGATCGATGACGGCATTCCGATGAGCGCCGTGACTCCTTCGGCGAGCACGATTCCACCGAGCACGCCCAGCAGGCCCCCGAGTAGAGCGAGAATTACCGACTCAATCAAAAATTGAAGCAGAACATCATCGGGTTTGGCGCCCAAGGCTTTGCGAATACCAATCTCTCGCGTGCGCTCCGTAACTGAGACCAGCATGATGTTCATGATTACAATGCCGCCCACGACCAACGAAACCGCAGCGATACCAATTGTCGCCATGAAAAACGTATTGCTAAGACCTGACCAGATGCCGAGCAGGCTCTCATTGGTCTCAATTTCAAAACTGTCGTCCGCGCCAGGGCGATCATGCCGGTGGGCGCGCAACGCCGCCCGGGCTTCATCCATGGCCTGATTCAGCGGAACTCCGGTGGCAGAAGCTTTTCCCCATATTTGAATGCTGTTCTTATGGGCACCGTACTTCTTAAGATAAACGGTGATCGGAATCAAAACGTAGTTGTCGGCGCTCTGCCCCAGCGTCTTGCCCTTCTTCTTGCCGACTCCGATGACGTGATAGGTCCAACCATCCACCCTGATCTCTTGTCCGAGTGGATCCAATCCTGCTAACAGATGTTCGACAATGTCGGTACCGACTACAGCGACCTGCAAGTGATTCTCAAGATCAGTTTCATTCACCATTCGCCCGGAAGTGAGATCCGTGTCAACGATGGTGGCGATCGCGGGAGTAATGCCCTGAATGTTCGTGTCTTCGATCGACTGCTCGTTCCGCTTCACCTTCCCGCTGGTCTGAATCAGCGCGCCCACCTGCTCGCAATGACGGCAGGCTTCGGCGACGGTATCGTAGTCTTCGATTTCGATATTCTTGCGCTTCTCAGCTTCGAGGAAGTGCTCCACATTCGTCTCGACCGCCGACATCTTTGAAACGATGAATACATCGGCACCGAGATTGAAGATTTTCTTTGCGACGTAATCGTTAATTCCTGAGACAAAAGTAACGACCGCGATTACTGCTCCTACCCCAATCACCACGCCCAACAGCGTGAGCACAGAGCGAAGTTTATTCGCCCATAGCGACTGCAACGCCACGCGGATGGCTTCACTGATATTCATAGCTGTCGGTCGGAGTCAGATTCCAATTCCCCGGGGAGGGTGACCGCTTAAGTCTATCAGCCCTGGACTTGGTGATGTGTAGAAACGTGAATCCAAGCAAGCCTGGAAGTGGCGGAGAGACCCGTGTTGCGCCCATATATAATTGAGTAGTAGGCAGCCGGACCGGACGGCCGCTTCCTGCGCTCCGATGCAGGAGGAGGAAAGTCCGAACTCCGCAGAGCAGTGTGCCGGATAACGTCCGGGACGTCAGGTTCAAGCCTGATGGACGGAAAGTACCACAGAAAACAAACCGCCTCAGCGGCAACGCCGAGGTAAGGGTGAAAAGGTGCGGTAAGAGCGCACCGCCGTCCCAGTAATGGGACGGGCAGGGCAAACCCCACACGGAGCAAGACCAAATAGGAAGGAAGGGCGCGGCTTCGGCCGCGCACACGTGCCGGCTCGGTGCGTCAAACCTTCGGGTAGGTCGCTAGAGCCTGGCAGTGATGCCTGGCCCAGAGGAATGGCCGTCCCGTGGCAGCAATGCCGCGGACAAAATTCGGCTTACAGGTCCGGCTGCCACAACTTATTGGTGATGGCTCCCAGTGCCGCAGCGTTTCCTTATTCATATCGTAGGGCCTCAATGGGGTCGAGGCGCGAAGCCCGTATCGCAGGGATCATACCGCTGATCAGCCCTACCAGCACCAAGATGGCTGTGGCAACCAACACGCTGACTGGCGAAATGATCAATCGGATGTCGCCCATCTCTCCGTGTTGAGCCAGAGCGCTGTAGAAAGTGAGGTTCCCCGCAGAGAATGACACAACGTAGGCGAACACAATGCCTAACAGTCCGCCTAGAAAAGTAATCGCCAGGGCCTCAGCGAGGAACTGGATCAGGACATCAAAGCGTCGCGCTCCCAATGCTTTCTCGACGCCAATCTCGCGCGTGCGCTGGGTGACGCTTACCAGCATGATGTTCATGAGCCCTACGCCTCCGATCCCGAGCGTTAGCGCACCAATAAATGCGAGCAACACCTGTAGGGCAATCGTAATGATGCGAAATTGCGCGAGCTGTTCCATCAGGCTGAAAACCATCAGGGCGCGTTTGTCGTCGGGCCGAAAACTATGTTGCTGTGCCAGAGTATTTCGAACCGATCTCTCGACGCCTTCATAGTCGTAGCCGAGGAAATCCAGCCAGATCATGTCGATATAGCGCGTATCGCGGAAATCGCTGAGGGTTGGAAAAGGAATGTAGACGATTCGGTTAATGCTATTTTCGCCGCCTTCTTGGGGCCTTGGCTTCAGTACCCCTACCACTTCGTATGGAACACCGTTGATGCGAATTCTCTCTCCTAATGCAAAGCGGCCGGAGAACAATTTCTCCTTGGACTCGGAAGCCAACACGCATACACGCGCACGTAGTTGCATATCCTCAGCAGTGTAGAAATGACCGGCACCCAACTGCAGGTTCTGGATCTCCTGAAGCTCCGGATTTCCTCCGCTGACTTGCCACGTATAGGAACGTCCTTCGTAGCTGATGGGAGCTTCGTAATAGGACTCTGGAGTAATTCGGATGACTTGCGGCACATTCGTCACAAGGCGGTCGATATCATCCCTCGTCAAACGAACGTTGGTCCCGGCCTTATTCCCTCCAGCCTGCATTGAGGTGCGCCCGCCGGCGATGCCCATTGCCTGCATGCTGGCATAAGCCTTGAAGATGTTGACGATCGCGGTTGAGAAGCCCGTGCCGTAGGCTAATAACAGCACGACGGTGGCGATTCCCCAAGCCATGCCCAACATCGTGATGGCGCTACGCCGCCGGTTATTCTGGAGTGCCTCGTAAGCTTCGGAAAACACGTCTTTCGGCAGGATCATCAGTCACTCCTGGCGAAGCGCCTCAACGGGCGTGAGCATGGCTGCGCGCCTGGCAGGATACAAGCCGGCAATGATTCCCGCGGTAGCAAGGCTTCCCGCGGCAAGCGCTGCTGTCGCTGGGTAGATATGAGGCAGTTCGAATCCATCGATCGGCGGTGCGAGTCCGAAGAGCCGGGTCGCACCATATGCTGCGGCGACTCCAATTCCGCCGCTGATCGCCGTCAGCATCAGGCCTTCCAGGAAGAACTGGAAGAGAATGCTCCGCCGTGTAGCGCCGAGGGCCTTGCGGAGGCCGATCTCGCGTGTACGCTCCGCCACCGAGACCAGCATGATGTTCACAACGCCCATCGCGCCCAGCGCGAGTGTGACTAGACCGACGGCTCCGAGGAAGCCATCCATCGCGTTGGAGATCTTGCCGACCATCTCGGCGGTTTCGATGGAGTCCCAATCGTCAAACGCATCCGGCGTTTCGGGATCGAAGTGATGATTTCTGGCAACGATGCTATGGACGGCTTTTCTGGCTTGATCGTGCTGCTCGCGGGTCAGCGGCTGGTAGGCAACATATTTGATTGCATTCGCATTGCCTTCTCCAGTCATCGGAAAATACGTCGCCATCGTGGTAAAAGGCATGACCAGCCGCATATTCTGGCTGTTGTTGTTTCCGTGGCCGATGCTGCTGATTGTCCCAACCACCTGGAAGGGCACGCTGTTAATAAGGAGCCTGCTGCCGATTACAGGTCGGCCAGGAGACAGGATGCGTACGAATTCACTTCCGATGACACAAACATTGTTGCGTTGTTGTTCGTCGGCCCAGTTCAGCCAGCGTCCTTGCGCGATCGGCTGACGACGAATGTCGTAGAACTGCGGCTCGGCGCCATCCACATAGCCGTTGCTGCTGCCGTACTCGCTCACCAGGCGAAGATCCCCGCGATAAATCACAGGCGCTGCATTGCGAACCGTAGGGGAATTGCGAATGTCGAGGTAATCCTGATAATCAAGGTAGTACTGGCGAGACGACAACTGACTGCTTCCGAGCGCGGGCACGCGCCCGTTGTAGATTTGCATGTAATCTTCGCCGAAGCTCGTCAGGCTCTTCTCAGTTCCTGCGCGAAAGCCCTCTCCTAACCCAATCAGGAGCAGCAACGATCCCACTCCCCACGCAATTCCGAACATAGTCAGGAAGGAGCGCAGCTTGTGCGCCCAGATAGCGCTCAAGACCTGAACGAAGCTGTCAACGAATCGCCGCATAATGAATGTACGAATGTTTGGGAGAGCAAGTTCCTCCGACCAAGGCCGAATTCGACCGTTTCAATGGCGCTTCCATTGTTCGCGGATGTGCTCGGCAACTTCTGTGATTGGTATCACAGAATGGTGGAACTCTCCGACATGGGATCGGCGTATGCTGTCTCGACTACTTCCGGAGATATTGAGTCGTGACTTATCAGGACGAATTTTCCATCAACACAAAGGGTTCCGGCGACATGCATGACCTTACTGAGAAAGTTGCGTCATTCGTAACTTCCACGGGCGTGCAGGCAGGACTCGTCAACATTTTCAATGTTGGTAGCACAGCAGCAGTCGGGACGATTGAATTCGAGCCTGGCTTAGAGGATGATCTTCCAAGCACTTTGAATAGGCTCATTCCCCCGAGCCGTGACTATGGACACGAGCAAGCGTGGCACGACGGCAACGGCCACTCCCACCTGCAAGCAACTCTGCTAGGTCCCTCACTGACGGTTCCAGTCTCGGGTGGCAAGCTTGTGCTTGGAACCTGGCAGCAGATCTTTCATCTCGAGTGCGATGTGCGAGGCCGACAGCGCACGGTTATGCTGACGGTGATCGGCGAATGATGGGGTGCATCCCGGTGTACAATCGAGAGACAAAATAAACGGAGGAATACTACATGTCCGCACCAAGCCGACGGCCTGAGATTCGCCGCCGCCGCACCCGAAAAGACAAAATCCACCAGTTACGCAAGCGCCTGGCTGCCGCCAAAACCGATGCCGACCGCAGCCGCCTGACTGCCAAGTTGCACAAACTGGCCGTCATGTCCCCGGGTCAACCACTCCTGAAATAGGCGAGATTTCTTACCGCGTCGCTGGGGCCAATTTGGCCCCAGACTTTCAAAACAGCTCTCAATCTGCTGCGGTGGTTTGGGTAGCAGCAGGACTGGCATGCGCAATCTGCCGGTAAACGTCGAGCACGCGCCGCACTGAAATATCCCAGGAAAACTTCGCCGCCTGCTTGTATCCGCGGTCCTTCATGCGATCCCGTAAAGCCTTGTCCACAAGGACCCTATGTAGAGCCCGCATAATTTCAAATACGTTTTCCGGATTCACCAGTACTGCGGCATTCCCAACTACCTCGGGCAGGGAGGACACGTTGGAGGTAACCACCGGGGTCCCGTGCGCCATTGCCTCAAGCGGAGGCAATCCGAAGCCCTCGTAGAGGGACGGGAACACGAAAATTTTTGCCGAGTCGTAGAAAATTCTCAAGACTTCAATCGGAATAAATCCCAGGAATCGCACATCGTTCTGCACGCCACTGCGCACAACCGTACGGCGCAGATCGGGATTGCCCGAGAGATCGTCCCCAATGATGATCAGCTTCAGGTCAGGATATAGCTGTTCTTTCTCCAGTTCGGTTTTTAATGCCGAAAACGCTTCGATCATGCGTACGACGTTCTTGTGCGGGCTGATGCGTCCCGCGTAGAGCAGGAACGGATACGTTACCTGATAGCGTTCGGCGATCAGTTCGCGGTCGGCATCGGTCGCATGGCCCCGAAGAAAACGCTCGTCAATCGCGTTGTAAACGACCTCGATGCGCTCCGTGGGTACGTCGTAGACCCTGGAAATCTCGCTGCGAGTGAAGTTCGAAACCGCGAAGATCCGCTCGGCATTTCTCAAAACATTTCCAGTCATCTGCATCTGCAATGCACCCCAAAAGCCGGACTGTTGCCCGGTTCGCGTCATGTGGTCGAGCATGTCATGCACCGTGAGGACGTAGGGGCACGGCAAGAAGCGCGGCACTGAGAACAGATTGGGGATGTGGACCAGATCGCAGTCGATGAACCGGAGAGCGCGCCGAAACTCGCGAAAGCCTTGAAAGCTTTTTTCCGGAGCGACTGCCGGAATGGTTTGAAAGTTCTCCGGCAGTGGATCGATTTCGGCGACCTTCGCCGGAGCCCCGATGAGAAAATACTCCGTCTCCGGGTCCAGCCGGCCTAAAGTCCGGGCGAGGTTGCGAATGTATGTGCCGACGCCAAACTCAGTCATGCGCCGGATATCGATGGCGATCCTCACCGATTGCATTTAATCACAGAGTGGAAATCGAGCACAGTCGAAATGTGCCGCGTGTCGCCTCGCAGAAGCGTTTGATGTGGGTCCGCCACTGCAGCCAGTGACTCGACGGTTCAGAGTATGACGTCGATTAGGCTCGCACTTCCGCCTGCGCTTTGGCCCGGCGCTCGGCATAGAGCGGGAAAGCTTCGCAAACTTCAAGAACCTGCTTCCGCACCTTGGCGAGGACGGCGACATCGGTCCGGTGCACCAGCGATTCGGCGATCCAGTGGCCGATCTGCCGCATCTCTGGCTCTCTCATGCCCCGGGTGGTAAGCGCCGGCGTCCCAATCCGAATTCCGCTCGGCTTCAGCGGAGGGTTCGTGTCGAATGGAATTGCATTCTTGTTCACTGTGATTCCGGCATCACCTAAAGCCTTTTCGGCTTCGCTGCCCAGCATGCCCTTGGAAAAGACATCGACCAACATCAAGTGCGTATCGGTGCCGCCTGAGATGATTCGGAAGCCCTCGTCAGCCAAAGTTTGTGCCAGAACCTTGGCGTTGGCCACAATCTGCCGCGCATACTCGCGGAACTC
>DATJWZ010000705.1:0-1066 GCA_035500795.1 Candidatus Eiseniibacteriota bacterium
AAAGTGGACAGGTAGTTCGGACAGAGCGGCGCCACCTGATGCGTGATCTCGATAGCTTGCCCATGCCGGCCCGCGAACTGGTGCAAGTCGATCAATATCGCGACGCGTGGACTCAGGCGCATGGTTACTTTTCCATGAACATGGTGTCGAGTCGTGGATGCCCGTACAGTTGTAATTGGTGCGCGAAGCCAATTTACGGTAATTCCTTCGCGGTCCGTTCGGCCAGCCATGTTGCTGAAGAGATGTACCGGCTCAAGAATGAATGCGGTGCCGAGCATATCTGGTTTGCAGACGACATTTTTGGTTTGCAAGCGAAATGGGTACGCCAATTCGCTGATGAAGTACAGGCCTTAGATTCTGCCCTGCCTTTTAAAATGCAATCACGGCTGGATCTGATGACGGCCGAAACCACACAACACTTAGGGCGCGCAGGCTGCGCCGAGGTTTGGATGGGCGTTGAATCCGGCTCTCAGAAGATTCTGGACGCCATGGACAAGGGCACTCGTATCGATCAGATAAGTAAGGCGCGGGGACACCTGAAAGCCGCTGGAATCCGCGCCTGCTATTTCCTGCAATTTGGCTATCCCGGTGAAACTTGGGAGGACATCCAGAAAACGGTGAAGATGGTGCGGGACACGCGCCCCGACGACATTGGAGTGTCGGTCTCCTATCCTCTACCCGGAACAAAGTTTTATGAGCGGGTCCATGCGCAGCTGCAGGAAAAGACAAACTGGCGCGACAGTGAGGATCTGTCGATGATGTTCCATGGCGCTTATACCAACGACTTCTACCGCGCACTCCATGATGCGCTTCATGCGGAAGTCGATTCATGGCACACACCCAATGCTCAAGGCAGAGAAAAGATTTCTGAATGCAAGGCCCTCTGGCAGCAGGTGAGGGTGTTGGAAAAAACCTGCAGAAATCCGCATCCCACAGCGCTTGATCCGCCTGTGAGCCAGTTCGTGCAACTGCAAGTCCCCAACTCCTTCGGCAACTCATAGGGGGCGGGAGCTATTGCATCCATGGACCTACTTCTCACTCACGGCTACTTTCTCTACGACGATCC
>DATJWZ010000706.1:0-1420 GCA_035500795.1 Candidatus Eiseniibacteriota bacterium
TTTCATGCGGTGTCGATGCGGACGAGCGTGGATGCGGCGGTGATGCTGGCGGCGAGGTTTCCCAGGATTGCGCCAGTGATGGAACAGATGACTTCCACTACCCCTTTCTTAACTGCTGTGGTTGAGGGTGGATTGGATCGCAGGAGAAATGAAGTTGCGTTTGCGCTGGAGATGATGGAGGAGAGCCGGATTCGAGTGGCAGAGTTGACGGAAATGGCGAGGATTGCGGAGGCGGCGCGGAAGGAGTTGGGGGCGTGAACTGCCGCCATCACATTTCGAGAGGCGAGGTCCTAATCGCCCTCGTGTGTGTTGCGAACTTCTTTTTGCTGGTAGCGGCTACTTTTTATCGAGGTGGTAAGCCCAGAGAGAATTTTGATTTGCGAGAGAAGATCGAGTTCCTCGCCATATTTCTTGCGCTATCCAGCCAGGTCTTTTATTTGCTGATGTTCCCTTTTGGGTACGAATGGCTGGTTGTGGATCCAGACAATTTTTTCCATCGTATTCACATTGGTTTTTACGTCGCGGGATTCTGGCTTTCGGTGGCAGCTTTGTGCACCGCGTGCTTCGGTAGGGGAATTCGGCGCCTGGCGAGCATTTGGGTGGCGGTCACAACTGGCTTTCTCTGGAGCTTGGTTAGTCTGGCATTTTTGTTCAGTAAGCCGTAACGGGTTCGAAAACGATAGGAGATAAGTGGAAGCCCTGCTGCGGGGCTTTTTTGTTGGACGCAGAATTCACCACGGAGGGCACAGGGTTTCACAGGGAAGTCACAATCTCCAGTGACACAATGCGACAACGGTGGATGCGCTTCCTGTATTTCGAATCTGAGAAGAGGGTAGGTATCCGTCGAGGACGCAAGCAAGATTTGGCTGACTACTTCGCTTGGAATCAAAGGTTTCTAGTTGCGACAAATTAGCGGGGCCTCCAGGTCCTGATATCGAGAGAGATCATGAAAATTGCAGAGGCTGTACGCGGCGCTTGGCGCCGGGTGGCGGGAGTGTCGGCGGAGAGTGCGTCGATGGCGATTGAGAAGCGGCGGCGGACGGCTAGTTTGCCTTCGATCTTTAATTCGTATGGGCCGTTGACGGAGGCGATGCCGAAACCTACTCCGTATAACTTGCGGAGATTTTCGGAGACTCCGATTGCACGGCGGGCGATCAACTGCATCAAGGACCGGATTGCCGGGATGCGGTGGAGAGTGCAACCGCGGCAGGGGCTGGCGCTTGAGTCACTTCCTTATGGTGCGGAACGTGTACGGATTTTGACGGCCAATTTTGAGTCGCCGAATCCGGATGATTCGTTTCGATCGCTGGCGGAGCAGGTGCTTGAGGACATTATTGTCGGCGGATATGGTGCGATTGAGGTGCAGAGGAATGCGGGGTCGGAAGGAACTTTGCTGAACTCCGGCGAAAACCCCCACTTC
>DATJWZ010000707.1:0-1913 GCA_035500795.1 Candidatus Eiseniibacteriota bacterium
AACCTGAGATTTTTGGCACACCGAATATGAGGCTTTTGGATGCAGCAAAACGCGGTCTAGATCACATTATAGGTCAACATAGAAATCCAGAAACAGGATATCTTGATGATACAGGTCGCGCAGTTAATGTTCTCAGAAAAGAATGGGTTAATGAGATAGACCGTATAAATCCTTATTACAAGGCGGCTAGAGATGCATATTCTGGACCAGCAGCATTAAAAGATGCTCTGAATCTTGGAGAAAAAATCATGACAATGCATCCTGAAGATATTGAAAAAGATTTTGGTGAAATGTCTGAAGCAGAGAAAGAGCATTTTAGAATCGGTGCAGCTCAGGCATATTCTGACAAAGTTGGAGACCTCCCTATAACCAATAAGGAAATGAGAACAATTGCTGAAGATGACGAATTAGCAAATGCCCGTAGACGGCTAAAACCAATTTTTAAAACAAAAGAGCAGTTGGATGATTTTATGGCATCTGTTACCGGAGAACGTGCAATTTACAATGCGGAAAAATCCATAATTCATGGTTCTCAATCACAAGAGCGTGCAAGAGCAGATGCCGCATTAGCTGGTCAAAACGTTTTAGACGTTGCTCAAGCTGCATTGCAGGCAAAATCAGGAAATGCACCAGGAGCTATCAAAAAAATTGGGAATGTATTGAGCCGAATTAATCCAGCAAAACGTACCGCAGTCCAAGAAGAAATAGCCAGAATTATATCCGATCCAAATATTCAACTCTCTCAGGTGCCAGGGCGCGTTCTTGATATGCCAGAAGCCCCACCACCTGGCCGATTCACTTCTGCCGCTCTTGCTTCAAGCCCCATTGGCCAGGCGCTTGGAGCGCAGGCTGGAGGTGGTTTTGAGAATATGATTTCTGGCCAATAGTCACAAAATGCCGCCGATGTGCGGCATTTTTTTAGACTTCCCTATGTGATCCTTAACCCCTGCTAAAAGCCAGGGTATGGCCAAGGTTTCCAGATCAGACACGCTTATGTCTGGGGTTGAGAGGCTGCTTGCCAATCTGGTGCATGCGGCGGCAGTTGGTGATGTCCGAAATCCAGATGGGACCGTTGCTATCGAAGGGCCTAGTTTTTCAGAGAAGCTGAAAGTGGCCAGTACGGCAACTAGCTTCCTAGTCTGCAAGGCAAAAATTACGCCGGATGAGCCGGAAGGTAAATCCGCCTTTGAGGGGGTGCTAGATGAACTCCGTGGAACGAATCGCGGTAACGCCGATCCCGCCCAAAAAACCAGAGGCCGAAAGCGTCGTGAGGCTGCAAACGCCGCACCAGAGCAGCCATCCGTCCCCCTCAGAGACCCCCTCGCCCCACCAGGCGCCGATCCCTACACCGTCAATGGACATGTCTATTCTAATGGGCATGCTGGAGCAGATGGAAACGCGCCTCAATAACGCCCTGATAGCCCAGCAGAAGGCATCTCAGGCATCCGTGACGGCATCCGTAACGGGCGCGGCGATAGGTGTATTCCAGGCCATCTCCATCATCCTGGCAGTACGCCTATTGCTGCTATTGACCCTGGCCGGTGGCTTCTTCCTAGCGGTATCGGCCATGAGCCATCAAACCGCCATCTCTGTTTGGGTTCTCATCGCCTATGCGATCCTAGTTATCTTTCCCATATCTATCATCGAATATGGACGGAAAATCCAAATTGGAGGGAAAAATGGCTGAACGTGGCATGGGCTATATGGGCATGAAAAACACTGGATACTCAACTCCTACCCGTACCAATGGACGTGGAAAGCCGAATCGCGGGCGTGGGTTTGGGAGCCGATAGGAGGATGAAATGCCATTGGAGGAAGGATCAAGTCGGGATGTGATTGGGAGGAACGTGAGCGAACTTCGCAAATCTGGGAGACCCGAGAAGCAGAGTGTAGCCATTGCCCTCTCCAATGCC
>DATJWZ010000708.1:0-1059 GCA_035500795.1 Candidatus Eiseniibacteriota bacterium
CCTGAGTAGTACTAATCTCCCGCTTGTCGGCTGGGGTGACTTATTATGTCACAACCCTGTATTATATTGACGGCATATCCATTGAAGGAGGTATGCCGTGAAGAAGAACTGGATCCAAGTCCAACCAGGCATGAGCCTGAATCAATTCCTCGCCAGATATGGCGAGGAGCAGCAATGTGAGGCAGCCATTGAGGATGCCCGTTGGCCTGAAGAGTTTCGTTGTCCAAAGTGCAACAGTAATCGACATTACAGATACCGAAGAAACGGCCTGAGGGTATTCCAGTGCTGTGACTGCCAGACTCAGACTTCGTTAACCGAGGGTACGATCTTTCACTCAACGAAACTTCCTCTGACCATTTGGTTTCAGGCCATGTTCTTTCTGACGCAGAACAAGAACAATGTATCAACCCTGGAACTGAGACGCCACCTTGGCATCAGCTATCCCGCGGCCTGGCGGATGAAGCACAAGCTCATGCAGGTCATGTACGAACGCGAAGGTGAAACCAAGCTGTCAGGCCGGGTTGAGGTTGACGATGCCTACCTTGGGGGAGAACACCCCGGAGGCAAGGCCGGGCGCGGCTCTGAAAATAAAGTGCCTTTTATCGCAGCCATACAGACCAACAAGCAGAATAACCCCTTATATGCTGTCTTTTCCCGCGTCAGGACGTTTAGCGGCGAAGAGATTGCCACTTGGGCCAAAAGCTTTCTCGTACCGACAGCAACCGTAGTCTCTGACGGCCTCCGGTGCTTTAACTCCGTCACGGAAGCCGGCTGCTCTCAACAATGCGAGGTTGTCGGCAAAGGACGTAAGAGTACAGACATGGAATGCTTTACCTGGGTCAATACCATCCTTGGCAATGTGAAGACCGCCATCAGTGGGACCTACCATGCATTTGACTTCGAGAAATACGGTCACCGCTACCTCGGTGAGTATCAGTACCGTTTCAACCGGCGCTTCGATCTGGCCGGTATGTTCTCCCGGCTGGTTACTGCCACTGCACGCACCGGCAAGCGCCCTGAGTGCTGGTTGCGCTTAGCGGGAGATTAGTACTACTCAGG
>DATJWZ010000709.1:0-1275 GCA_035500795.1 Candidatus Eiseniibacteriota bacterium
GCTATTGAGCCTTTCCAATGCATCAACAAACGCCTGCGGATCGTAACCTGCCGCAAATTGATATTCCATTCCCAGCAGGTCGGCCTCGAGTTCCGCCTCGCGCGCGAACTTTCTCATGGCGAGCGGCCCAATCTGCTGTGCCCCAATGGAAGCTGGACCCGTCATATAGACGATCGGCATCGCAAGCATATTCCAGGCGTATTTCCGGGTGGCATAGCGAGTTCCGTGGCGAGCGGCCACATGAGCAATTTCGTGCGCCATCAACCCCACCAGTTCGGCTTCGTTGTCGACTGCTCCCAGCAATCCCATGTCGACATAAAGAAATCCTCCGGGCAACGCATACGTCTTCACATCCGGCGAGTCGATCACCCGAATCGTGAATGCCACTTGCGCGTCGGAGTTGACGATAATCTTCTGGGCCAACCTGCTTACGTAGTCAACAATTTTCGGATCCGTGATGAATTTGGTCTGCACGTCAATCGCATCCGCCATCTTTTGCCCAAGAGCCCTTTCCTTCTCCATGGAGTAGATGTTGATGCCCTTTCCGGTATTCCGCTCCCCGATGCGGTCAACATCGTACTTCTCGGAATTTGCTGTTGGTTTCGGTTCGGGTGCGGGCGGGGCTTCTGTGATTGAACCCGTGGAATCCGGAGTATCAAGTGCTGTCGACGCGGGGCAGGAACGGCTCGCTGCCGCATTCATCTGCGGCACACCCAGCAGGAAAGTTGTACAGATCGCAAGCCGTGCGTACTTTTGTAGAGTAAGAAACTCAGACTTCATACGGGGCCGCCTTTGGATGCTTCTCCATCCGGTTGCTCGCCCTCATCGAAGCATGGAGGCTCCGGCTTTTCAGTTCTGATCTGAAATGTTTTTCACTTGTGGGCAAAATCTTTGGCGCAGCGATACGGGTAGCCAGGCGGACGTCGATTGCGTCAAGAATTTGCCCGCGGCCGACTTTGGCTATAGCTTGTTGGAAACACGGGTTGTGCACGGCCCGAAGGGCCACAGATTTACCCCGGCGCAAGGCTTACTTCTTCGATCGAGATCCTGAGGCCTCGCGATTTCCGCAACGTTATAAAGCAAAACTAGGCCCAAAGGAAGAGGGTTTTGAAGAATTCGTGAGATTGCTGGGGCCTACTTCGTAATGCCGGATCGTTGCCTATTGGGTCGGATTTGGCTTCCCCTCGGCTTCCGCATCGTGATGGCCGAAATCCAGCCCGAAATGCGGTTCCGACTTCGTGCCGGTAATTTTGAACGGAAGCTCCGTTCCCGCGC
>DATJWZ010000710.1:0-1751 GCA_035500795.1 Candidatus Eiseniibacteriota bacterium
CTATGCCGAAAGCATTCTGAAAGTTTGCGAATTCTGTCTGGGCTCGCCGCTGCCCTGCGTTGCAGGAGTGACCGGCGCTGATTTGAAGAAAAGGATGGTCCACATCATGAACGACCGTATCTTGCACAAACTCGACTTCGCTCGAAAGTTCCTGCTCACCGCAGCGGCATTTCTTGCGATTGCCGTTCCCATCACCTTTGGCGTGTTCCACGCCACGCCCAGCCGGGCGCAATCGCCTGCCGCAAGCGCGGCCGCTCCGGCAACAGTGTTCTCCTCGCTTTCGGTTAAGCCCTCGGAAGCGCCCATTAATGGATTGCACAAATTGATGTTCAACGTTACAGACGGAAGCTTTGTCGCGGAAGGTGCAACGTTGCAACAACTGATTCAGATGGCATACCGCGTCCAGGATGCCCAGATCTCCGGCCCCGCAGACCTGCTGAACAAACCGAGGTTCGACATCGAGGGAAAACTCGATCCTTCCTTCGTAGCCGCCATGAGGCAACAGGGCTCCGAGAACAAACCTCTGGAAGGTCAAGCCATGCTCAGATCGCTGCTTGCCAGCCAGTTCAAACTCGCGGCGCATTTCGAAACCCGCAATCTTCCTGTCTACGACCTGCTTGTGGATGAGAACGGTTCGAAGCTTCAGAAGATCGACGGTGTCCACATAATGCACATGGAGCGAGGTCAGCTGACTACTTCAGGAACCTCGATGGACCTCCTTGCAGTGCAGTTGTCACAACGGCTCGGGCAAACTGTCATTGACAAGACAGGCCTCAAGGGATCCTATGCCTTCGATCTCCACTGGACGCCGGATGCAAGCGAAGAACAGCGGCTCGCGGAATCAGGGGAGGGGAATCGATCCGTGACGACTGTGCGGGCAACGAATCCGAGCCAGGACCAAGCCGCGAAGCTGCAAGCCGAGCAGGCCGCGAGAACGCATCAGTTCGATCCGAATGCTCCCTCGCTGTTCGTGGCACTACAACAGCAGCTCGGCCTCAAACTGGAACCGCAGACTGAACCCGTCCAGGTTCTTGTGATCGACCACGTCGAATTGCCGTCTGCAAACTGATCCACTTCGCTTCTTCAATCTCAGACAGAGCCCCGCCTTGTCGCGCAGTTTGCGGCAGGGCGGGTTTTTTCGTTGATCTCCGAGCCATCGAGCCAAACAGCCAGATCATCGGAAAACTTTTTTTGCGGCAAATCTTGCAAAATCTTGCTTTCAAATGACTTATCCGGTTTCGATGCTGGACAGTGTCTACAAAATCTTGAAAAGTAAAGAGGTTACCTGCAAAATCTAGATTCTAAAAGGTTTAGATTGCAAATTTCGGAATTCTTGCTCGTGTTTTCAATAGCTTACAGGCAAAATCTTGATGTCAAAGAACTTAGATGACTACTCTGTAGCTTGACGCCGGGGAGTGGCCGGAGTTGCGCCCTGAGCGCAGCGTTGCGACCTCGATCATGGTTGCAAATCGCGAATGGCGGGCGCAAGGTCAGATGTCACACGAAATCGCTGGAAGGCTGTGGAAATCTCCGAGGCTAAGGGCGTCGGGTTACTCATCTCGACGGAGCGCACGCAGTACTCGAACGGTTGTGTGTCAGCCAGGAGGTTCGCAATTCCCGCGTCTTTTCGAGGTGTAGACTAATCCAAGCCTTATACCGCTTTTATCGATTCTGAAAGGAATTCTCCCATGGCAATCCTTGAGCCCCCCGTCCGGCCAGCGCGCACCAGCCTGCATTCCGGACCGTTTGTG
>DATJWZ010000711.1:0-3362 GCA_035500795.1 Candidatus Eiseniibacteriota bacterium
AGTAAACCCACAGCGGAGGGATCCCATGCCAATTTACCAGCCAGCTAGGCTGCTGGGCTTACACCTTTCCGAGCACGACCGATATCAAGGCAAGCCTCTTCATGAGCTCATTGTTGCCAAGTGCCGGGAACTGAAGATTGCTGGAGCCACGGTGTTTCGCGGTCACGAAGGGTACGGGGAAACCAGTGAGATCCACCGGCATCACTTGCTCAAGCACGATCTGCCCTTGGTGATCAACATCATCGACACCGTCGAGAACATCGACCGTCTGTTGCCGGTCATCGAGGGCATGATGGACAAGGGTCTCATCACCGTAAGCGACGTTCAAACGATTCGAGTGAAATCCGGCGGAGCATCGCGCGTCTGAGGGATTTCGGCTGCGCACCGCGGGGGAAAGGGCGCGCCGGACAACTGCGCAGGTGGAAAGCTAAACAGGGTACTGGAGGACGTAGTGTGATATCATACTCTTGTATAAGGTGATGGAGTTCGCCTAGAAGGCACCCGCCAAAGCGGGTTGATGACTCCTGACCGCCCAAGAGGCGTTCGGGAGTTTTTTGTTTTTGGGGCTATGTAAAAAGAGGGGCGAGTTGTGTTCGCGGGAGGTGTTATGGAGCACGAGCGCTTCGAAGGCGAGCGCACGCTGATGCGCATTCACGTTGGGGAGGGTGACAGATGGCACGGTAAACCTCTCTATCAAGGCATCATCGAACTTTTTCAACGGGAGGGATTCTTTGGGGCCACAGTACTTCGAGGGTGCGGGGGGTATGGCTCTTCGAGGCGCCACCATACCGACAGCATTTTGCGGCTCGCACAAGACTTACCGATTGTTATCGAGGTGGTTGAGTTCCAGGAGCGCGTGGAAAGGATCCTGCCCCGGCTCGACGAAATGGTTGAGGGCGGGTTGATCACCTTGGAGAAGGCTCATGTGATCCTCTACCGCTCCAGGCAGACGGTGAAAGGGTGATCGCTGCGGGAACGAATAGGCTCACATGCAAGGAAAGGCGAAAGTAGAAGCGACCGGAGTTAGCGATGAAGATTGTGATCATTTCAGACATTCACAGCAATTTTGACGCGCTCTCCGCGCTTCAGGAGGCCTACGACGAGCTTTGGGTTCTCGGCGATTTGGTGAACTACGGCCCCGAGCCAGGCAGCGTTATTGAATATGTAAGAGAGCGGGCCACAGTCGTCGTGCGCGGCAATCACGACCACTCTATTGGTTTCAATGAGGACCCTCGGTGCTCCGCACCGTTCAAAGAGATGGCTGAAGCCACCCGCCGCTACACGGATTCGGTGCTCAGTTTTGGTCAAAAGCACTTTCTTCGGCAACTGCCGTTGCACATCGAAATCGAGCGTGCCGGCGCCCGCTTTTATCTTTGTCACGCCATACCCTCGGAACCGTTGTTTGGGTACTGTGAAGCCGGTTCAGACCAGTGGGCCGCTGAGGCTAGCACGGTCGAGGCGGACTTCATCTTGGTGGGCCACACTCACATGCCGGCAATTCGTTCCGTCGGGTCTTGCGTTGTGGTCAACCCTGGAAGCGTTGGCCAGCCCAAAGGCGGTGGGCCAGAAGCGCGCTACGCCTTGTGGCAAGACGGGGCGGTCGAGCTCAAGTCGTGCCCGTACCCCGTGGAGGCGGCGGTGGCCAAAGTGCAAGCGCTTCCCCTTGAAGCCGAGCTGCGGGATGAGTTAAGTACCATTCTGCGGAGCGGAAGCATTCCAGCCGTAAAGGCGGCGCAAGCCTAATGCTCTCGCTCGTACGGCACGCTGAACCACCGCATTGCTATGAGGGACGAATCAATCAAAGCTTACGATCTGCCGGAGCGGGTGGCCTCTTACGATGCCGACATGGAGTTGATGCATCCCAACCGAAACAGGATGGTGGAGATCGCTTTGGAAGTGCTTCCCTTCGATCCTGGGGCCTCTTTCAGGGCACTGGACCTCGGGGTAGGAACAGGATTTTTCTCACATGCCGTGCTGAGGAGATTTCCGAACTGCCGGGTCATTGCAATTGATGGGGCGTCCGCCATGGTCGAAATGGCCAAGGTCAGACTAGGTACCGAGGTCGACCGGGTCGATTTCAGAATCGGGGACTTCCGCCTGTTGAAAGAGTTATTGGCCGCAGGAGAGAGCGGCGAGCTGGTGTACTCATCATATGCGCTCCATCATTTGACAGCCGAGGAGAAACTGGGCGTCGTGAGAGACGCTCTGAGCTTTCTGAAGGCCGGCGGATGGTTCCTGAACGCGGATTTGATAGTCGCCGCTGACTGGCATGTGGAAGCGCGCATCCAGGAGATACGTGTGCAAGGTATTGTGCGGCGGTCTGCTGGCCGTGACAAACGCTTCGCAAGTACAGTATCGACACGGGGATTCCTGGATGATCTCGAAGCCCGCGACCAGGACAAACCACTCTCTCTGGGTAAAGATCTGAGGATTCTGAGGGAGGGCGGGTTAGAGAGTGCCTCCGTCTTCTGGCTGGAGTACCGCGAAGCGGTCACCGGAGGCTTCAAACGGCAGCAAAAACAGGAAGGGTAGCTCGTAAGGGCATGGGCTGGTCAATCCAAAGCGAGTCGAATGCAGAGTTCAAAGGAGACCAAGTCTAAACTCATGGTGTGCGCTCCCTGTGCGAGATGCAAGGGCTGTCTTTAGACCAAGTAACATGCAAGTTTCCACTTCAGATAGGTCAAAAGGTGACTCGTATGTCAGGAATAAGCAAGCTGGAAGCGCTTGAGATTCTGGATTCCAGGGGCAATCCCACGATTCAGGTTTCTGTGCGTCTCGAAACTGGCGCCGTCGGGACTGCCAAAATACCGTCGGGCGCGTCGACCGGAAAACACGAGGCGGTCGAATTGCGCGACGGCGACAGGAAACGGTATGGCGGGAAGGGCGTTCGCAGAGCAATCACCAACGTTCTCGGAGAGATTCAACAAGCCGTCACAGGCTTCGACGGTGATCAGGCGAGCCTCGACCGAAAGCTCATCGCTTTGGATGGCACGCCCAATAAGGCGCGCTTAGGCGCCAATGCAATTCTCGGAGTATCGCTGGGGTTCTCCAAAGCCTGTGCCGCTGAGAAACGTGTTCCGCTTTACCGGCACTTTGCCGAGCGTGGAACATATCTCTTGCCCGTACCGATGTTCAACGTGCTCAACGGCGGGCGCCACGCCGACAACAACGTCGACTTCCAGGAATTCATGATCGCACCGGTGGGCGCCCCGAGCTTCGCGGAGGCCCTGCGTACTGCCTCGGAGACCTTTCAGGCCCTCAAGGCGATCCTTCACGAAAAGGGCTACGAAACCAGCGTCGGAGATGAGGGCGGGTTTGCGCCGCGACTGAAATCGAATGAGGAGCCGATGGAACTCCTTCTC
>DATJWZ010000712.1:0-2664 GCA_035500795.1 Candidatus Eiseniibacteriota bacterium
AGTAAACCCACAGCGGAGGGATCCCATGCCAATTTACCAGCCAGCTAGGCTGCTGGGCTTACACCTTTCCGAGCACGACCGATATCAAGGCAAGCCTCTTCATGAGCTCATTGTTGCCAAGTGCCGGGAACTGAAGATTGCCGGAGCCACGGTGTTTCGCGGTCACGAAGGGTACGGGGAAACCAGTGAGATCCACCGGCATCACTTGCTCAAGCACGATCTGCCCTTGGTGATCAACATCATCGATACCGTCGAGAACATCGACCGTCTGTTGCCGGTCATCGAGGGCATGATGGACAAGGGGCTCATCACCGTAAGCGACGTTCAAACGATTCGAGTGAAATCCGGCGGAGCGTCGCATGTTTGAAAAAATTCTAGTGGCGCATGACGGTTCAAAGGGGGCGCAGAAAGCCTTTGAGGTAGCCCTTGAAATTGCGGCGCGATCAGACGCTGAGCTGCACATGATCAGCGTGCAAGAAAAACTTCCGCGCCGGGCTCAAGTCATCAGTGAGATCGTCGACGTCAAAGAAATCGAAGATAGTTACTTTGAGCGGGTGGCGGAGGAGGCCAAACGCCGTGCTACTCGGCGGTCCGTATATCTCGAATGCACCATCGTGCCAGGACACAGGGTGAAAACAATTGTGCAGGTTGCTGAGGAAGGCGGTTTTGACCTTCTGGTCACAGGATTCAGCGGGCACTCACGGTTCAACGAGCATCTGTGGGGCAGGACTTCCCGAGACCTGATGCGGTCGGGCCCCTGTAGTGTGCTGGTTGTAAAGTGAAGCGAATTCCTACGAGAGGGGGAACGCGCCGGACAGGGCGGTTGGCAAGTGTCACCGGCGTCATATGTGATATCATCCTGTTGAATAAGGTGATGGAGTTCGCCTAGAAGGCACCCGCCAAAGCGGGTTGATGACTCCTGACCGCCCCAGAGGCGTTCAGGAGTTTTTTGTTTTTGGGGCAAGGTGAAAAGAGTAGCGAGTTGTGTTCGCAGGAGGCGTTATGGAGCACGAGCGCTTCGAAGGTGAGCGCACACTGATGCGAATTCATGTTGGGGAGGGTGACAAATGGCGCGGTAAACCTCTCTACCAAGCCATCATCGAGCTTCTTCAACGGGAGGGGTTCTTGGGGGCCACAGTGCTTCGAGGGTGCGGAGGGTATGGCTCCTCGAGGCGCCACCATACAGACAACATCCTTCGGCTCGCACAAGACTTACCGATCGTTATCGAGGTGGTCGAGTTCCAGGAGCGCGTCGAAAGGATCCTGCCCCGGCTCGACGAAATGGTTGAGGGCGGGTTGATCACCCTGGAGAAGGCTCATGTGATCCTCTACCGCTCCAGGCAGACGGTGAAAGGGTGATCGCTGCGGGAACGAATAGGCTCACATGCAAGGAAAGGCGAAGGTAGAAGCGACCGGAGTTAGCGATGAAGATTGTGATCATTTCGGACATTCACGGCAATTTCGACTCGCTGTCGGCGCTTCCGGAATCGTATGACGAACTCTGGGTTCTGGGGGACCTGGTAAACTACGGCCCTGAGCCGCAGGCCGTAATCGAGTACGTCAGAGCGAAGGCAAGCTTCGTCGTCCGCGGCAACCACGATCACTCGATCGGGTTCAATGAAGATCCGGGATGCTCTCCACCATTTCGCGAGATGGCTGAAGCGACGCGGCGCTTCACCGATTCCGTACTGACATTTGGCTGCAAGCACTTTCTTAGGCAACTGCCCCTGCGCACCGAGATTGAACGTGCGGGTACACGGTTTTACCTGTGCCACGCGATACCCTCAGACCCACTATTCGGCTACTGCGAGGCTAGCTCGGACCAATGGATTGCTGAGGCCGGCAGGATTGACGCCGACTTCATTTTGGTCGGTCACACCCACGTTCCGGCTGTTCGCGCCATCGGGTCTTGCGTCGTGGTCAATCCTGGGAGCCTTGGCCAGCCGAAAGGGGGCGGCCCAGAAGCGTGGTACGCCGTTTGGAAAGACGGAGTAGTCGAACTCAAAACGTACCCGTACCCCGTCGAGTCGGCTGTGGCGAAAGTGGGCAGGCTTCCCATCGCCAGCACTCTTCGCGATGAGTTAAGCGAGATTCTCAGAACCGGAAACATTCCTCGGGCAAAGGAGGCCCATAACGGACATGTCGAGAATTAGCAAGCTGGAAGCGCTCGAGATTCTGGATTCCAGGGGCAATCCCACAATTCAGGTTTCTGTGCGTCTCGAAACCGGCGCCATCGGTACTGCGAAAATCCCGTCAGGCGCGTCCACCGGAAAACACGAAGCAGTCGAATTACGCGACGGCGACAGGAAACGGTATGGCGGGAAGGGCGTTCGCAGAGCAATCACCAACGTTCTCGGAGAGATTCAACAAGCCGTCACAGGCTTCGACGGTGATCAGGCGAGCCTCGACCGAAAACTCATCGCTTTGGATGGCACGCCCAATAAGGCGCGCTTAGGGGCCAATGCAATTCTCGGAGTATCGCTGGGGTTCTCCAAAGCCTGTGCCGCTGAGAAACGTGTTCCGCTTTAGGCCTCGTAAATAAATAAGGGTATCAACGTACGACCTTGGGTCTCGGTCTAATGACATAGTTCCAGTCGCCATGAAAGTTGGCGTGTTTCACGTTGACGCACTTCATCTCTTCATTGCTGACCTTGCGCCCAGTGG
>DATJWZ010000713.1:0-6485 GCA_035500795.1 Candidatus Eiseniibacteriota bacterium
TGGAAGCAACGACCAGCCGGAAGTCAAGATTGCCATGTCTGACGATTTGGGTTCGACATTTCGGCCGCCGATCACTCTTGATTCCGCAAAAGAGGGGACTCGTCCGGTTGGTCATGTCGCGGTAGCGTTGATGGATGACGGGTACGCCGTCGCTGTTTGGCTGCAGCACCAATCCTCTGGTACCGCGATCGTAGGCAGGAGAGTGTCGGTTACGGGTGAGCAGGGCGAAGACTTTACGATTGCCCGAGGAACAGAAAGTGGTCTGGGATATCCTCGGCTGCAGAAAGCTGGCGGCACCATCATGGTGTCTTGGAGCGGCAAAACTGGTCACGACGTAAAGACCGCGATCATCCGACCCAGGTGATCAGCTGTCACAAAGCTGGACTCACCGTACCACCGTTGTTTTGTTACGGGGTGGCCTTCCATTTATTTCAGTTCTTTGCCTGTGCTCGTGATGACAAGCCGGCCGTGCTTGACGCCGCGAAGGCTAAGAATTTGATCTGCCAGATGACGAAGTTCCTTGCTTCGCCCCTTCATAATGACCACCTCCAGGCAGTTATGATGATCAAGGTGCACGTGCGTCGCTGCGAGGACGCTGCCACCAGCGTGATGCTGGGCCTCGACCAATTTTTCCGTCAGGTTCGGCCGGTGATGGTCGTACACGATCGTCAAAGTCCCCACGACGACCTTGTTCGAGTCCGCTTCCTCACCGACCAAATGGTCACGGATGAGGTCGCGGACGGCTTCCGAGCGGTTCTTGTAGTTTCGTTTGGCAATGGCCACATCGAATTTGGCAAGCAGTTCCCGGTCGATGGAAAGGCCTGTCCGCGCTAGGTCTGACATGGTGGCTCCTCAGCTGTCTGGTACCTTCCTATTCTATTAGCTTTATTCGATTTAGAAATCTTCACCAGTTCTTCGATGGGACCTGATGTGGTAGCACGTTGTCTATATCCGTGTTATATTGAGTAGCACGTCTTTTATATTCGTGTTATAGACAAGCATCGCTCCACCGTGTCCTCTGAGCCTTGCACTACGTATTTCGTTCGACCAAAGCCACGAGTGCATTCCTCCCTCCGGGCGGCACGTTTTTATAAGCGTGTTTCGCCTGGGCAGCTCTTCTAATAATTTCAAGGCGAACCAAGGTGTCTCATGAAAGTGTGCTGGACATCCCTTTCGATTGCGGCTTTGTTGCACAGTTCGTTTCCTCGAGTCCTCGTATTTCTTGTGGTAATCGTGGTTACTCCACTTCTGGTTGGCGCGCAGGAGAAGCCGCCAATCCCTCCAAGCGACCAGGCTCACCCGCCCCAGTTGACAGGAACGGTCGTTGACGCGTCTGGCGCCGTGATTGCCGGGGCGACCGTGCTGATTCGGAATGCGGACGGAGTGGTGCAAAGAACAACGCAGTCGGACGCGAACGGCTCTTTCAGTGTTTCTGGGCTCCCGTCAGGTGAATATCGGCTTGCGGTATCGAGCCCCGGGTTCGAAACGAAAGAATTGCCGGTCACGCTAGGAACTACCGAGGCGGCCGCCCCGCTGCGCATTTCTCTGACGGTAAGCACCATGAGCACCACCGTAACCGTACAAGGCCGGGAGGATAGTCTTATCGGAATTGCTGATTCCGCAACTCAGGGAACCGTGGGCGCGAAGCAACTCGACGATCGTCCGGTACTTCGCTCGGGAGAGGTGTTGGAGACGATTCCGGGGATGATCATCACGCAACACGCCGGCGGCGGTAAGGCGAACCAATATTTTCTGCGTGGCTTCAATCTCGACCACGGGACAGATTTCGCCGTATTCCTTGACGGAATGCCTCTGAACCTGCCGTCTCATGCACATGGCGAAGGTTATGCGGACATGAACGCGGTCACGCCGGAGTTTGTGCAGCGGCTGAATTTCGAGAAAGGACCCTACTACGCGGAGGTCGGCAACTATAGCTCCGCGGGATCAGCCAATATCCAGTTTTACAAAGAGTTTCCGCAGAATTTCTGCTCTGTGGAACTCGGCATGTATGAGTTTGGGCGCGCCGTTTGTGGTGCGTCCCAAAAGCTCGGCTCGGGCACTCTGCTCTATGGCGGAGAAGCGTATTACGATAACGGTCCCTGGACCCACCCGGATGCCTATGCCAAATTCAACGGCCTGCTTACCTACAGCCAAGGTGACGCCACCCAGGGCTTCAGCATCACGGCGCGTGGTTACCACGGAAAGTGGAACTCCAGCGATCAAATTCCCGATACGGCCGTGCCTCTCGTCGGTCTCTACGGCACACTAAACCCTGCGGACGGTGGCAATTCAGGACGCTATAGCTTGCAAGGGGAATGGCATCGCCAGGGCGCAAACTCCGCGACCACGATCATGGGCTACGGATTTTATTACGACCTGGATCTTTTTTCCGATTTCACCTACTTCCTGGATGATCCTGTCAAAGGGGATCAGTTCGAACAGCAGGACAAGCGCTGGGTAGCTGGTCTGGACGCAGCTCACACCATGTTCAGCGAGTGGTTTGGCCGCCGGGTGGAGAACACGTTCGGCCTGCAGGTTCGCAACGACTGGGTTCACAATGGCCTCTATCGGACAGAAAATCGTGTGCGTACCGACAAGAATGATGTCAATGCGTGCGATGCTGAACCCATCCCCGAGTGCTCCACAAATCCGGATCTGGTCGCCGTCCTGCCTGCGGCGACGGATGTGAACAGATTTTCGGACACGATGGTGGGTTTTTATGTCGAAAATAAGATTCAGTGGGCGGAAAAATTTCGTTCGGTCCTGGCCTTTCGCGGCGACGAGGCAATCTATAACGTCACCAACGTAACTCCCACGTATGTCGCTACGGAACTACCCGGCGCTCCGGTGATCAACTTCTCGGAACTCAATTCCGGCTCGGCTACCCAGTTCCTGCCCAGTCCGAAAGCCAGTTTGATTTTTGGTCCTTGGTTCAACACCGAATTCTATGTTCAGGGTGGATTCAGTTTTCACAGTAACGACGTGCGCGGCGCGGCGCAGAGGGTACAACCGATTTCGCCGGACTATCCTTTTCCAACACCCACCACTCCGATCCGCCCCCTGGTTCCGACCAAAGGGGCGGAAGTCGGGGTGCGGACTTTGGCGATTCCCCACCTGCAAAGTACTCTTTCACTTTGGTACCTGTACAGCACTTCCGAATTGCAGCAGAGTGGCGATACCGGAAGTACAGTTGCGTCCAAATCCCCGAGCAATCGCTACGGCGTCGAATGGGCCAATTTCTACACACCCCTCGAGCATCTAGCTTTCGATTTTGACCTCGCCTATTCTAAAGCTCTGTTTACAACGATTGACCCGGATGATGCAGCACCCAACAGTCCCGGAGGGCGATACGTTCCGGAGGCGGTTGGGTTGGTGATTTCGTCGGGTGTCACCGTGCAGAACTACCAAGGCTTTTGGGGTAGTCTGCGCCTGCGTGCCTTTGGCCCGCGGAATCTGACATCCGATGCGATTTACCAATCCAGCTCAACGATATTGCTGAATGCGGAGGTCGGCTACCGCTTTAACGACAAATGGCGTGTGGAGGCGCAATTGTTTAACCTGCTAGACCGCCAAGATCACGACATTGATTACGCCTATGCTTCCCGAGTTACGCCCACAGCCGCGGCAGTGTTCACGGACGTGTTCCACCCCGTCGAACCATTTCAGGTCCGTTTCTCGGTGATTAGGACTTTCGGGAGAAAGTGAACTTTGTTTTGTGCGTATTGAGCCTGTTGTCAATTTTATGAAGGCAAGCACCGCTCGGATCCGAAACGTTGCGAACTAGCGCGGTTCTTCTCCCATGCGTAATCAAAAATGGTTCGTTGCCCTTGGTCGAAACCTTGATCACTGATCACCTTGGCCAGCACGGTTGAACCAATCGATGATCAAGCGATCGCGGTCGTCGCGATTTTGCGGCAAGGAATGGCCGTCGCGATCGTAAATGCGGAGGGCGTACACCTTACCCTTTTCCTGAAGTGCTTCCGCCATTCGGAGAGCCTGAGTGACCGGAACCATGCGGTCGGTCCGGCTATGCAGGATTAGAACAGGCACATTGATCTGGTCGGCCCAATACACGGCCGACCGCGCTCGATAGTATTCCTCAGCGCGGTGCTCATAGTCTGGCCAGATGTTTGCAAACCCGTCGATGAATTCATTCCCCTTTACAATGCCCATCTCGGGCCTGGCGTCCACCCATGCCTTCACGTCCGTAACTCCGCCGATGACCGCCGCGGCCTTGACGGCAATTCCACGTTTGATCGCAAGATAGGCCATGGTTCCGCCTCGCGATAGACCGAGCATGTATAGCCGGTCGGCGTCTACGTACTCGAGCGACTTCAGTGCCGGCACGAGATTGAGAACATCGTCGACTTCCCCTCCGCCCCATTCGTCGCGTTTCACGGAGGCTCCGCGGTAGCGATAATCGGAGGCGATGACCACAAAACCCTCCTTAGCTAAAAAGTAGAGATCAGCAACATCAAGGCAAGAAGTGTTCGTCATACCGCCGCAGGGCTGGCCGTTATCCGTGATACGCCCGAGATCGCCGTTGCCTCCGCGATTGAAGATGATCGCCGGCCATTTTCGAGTGCCCGGCGCTTTCGGCTTGATTAACAGTCCGTGCACAGAGAGACCGTCGCTGGCGTAGCTCATTTCCAGAACGTCGAAATCTTTTTGCGTGCGAGCCTCTTCGTAGACCGCCCGGGGAAAATAGCTCTGGCCGAATTCGTCCAACGATTCATATTTAGGTAAAGATGGCCAAGGCTTCGAGGTCAGAATCTTGCCGTCAGGTTCCTGTGAAACTACAGATAGCGCTGACGGACCAACCAGGAACTGGACGGCTAGAAGCAACAGACTGCTAATCACCTTCTTTCGCACCGCATTCTCCTTGTTATTTCCAGTGATGCCGTCGGAATTCGGCCAAGCCCAGGTTGCGCGCGCAAGGGTTCTGCTTTGGCTTGATTATAAGAGAGCAGGGCTCGGCGCCGACCGGCGCCTCCCAAGGTAGTGAGCGCTGCGCGCTCGATCTGCGAGCTACGCATGCGCTTTTCGTGCAATCGCTCCAAATACCATGTTTGAATCTACTTCTTCAGCACCTAAAGGATCGCGAGCGGTCATTGCGGTTTCGTCTCGCGATGCAACATGGTTCGCAACGGCTTAGTTCCTTTGCAGCCGAAAGACGGCAAGGTCACTTCGACGCGGTAACCGGCTTCACCTGCTCGTATTCCGGGTTTTTCCATAGCCCGCTGCGATGCTCCAGGATATCGGCGGTGACCTGCGCCACCTCGTCGCCATAGTATTTCGCAACGACGTGTAGCGCCAGGTCAATGCCCGAGGTCAGGCCAGCTGCCGTTGCGATTTTGCCATTCTCCACGTAGCGGGTTCCGCTGACGAAGTGCACAGCGGGATATTGCTTCTGCATGCTCTGCAGAAAATAATGATGCGTAGTGGCAGTTTTGCCATCGAGCAATCCATACTCCGCCAGCACCCCGGCGCCCGTGCAGACCGACATGGTCTGATCGGCGGTGGCTGAATTGGCCAGCAACCAGGCCTTCTGGGCCGCGCTGCGTCCACGCTGCGCGGGAATCACTATGACCTGCGGCTTGGGCGCATTGTCGAAACTGTAGTTCGGAACGATCATCAGTCCATTGGCATCCACCGGCTTCAAGGAGTCGGATACGGTGTACACGTTGAACGGCATCACCATGTCATCGCCGTCCGCTTCATGCCATGGATTGCCTTTGCTTGTAAGCATCGCGCCGCCGAAGACCTCCCACGTACCCGCGATGTCCAAGACGTCCGCACCCTCCGAAATCAGGATGGCCACATTGATCTTGCCGGTAGCTGGCGGCTTCAGCGAACCGCTTTGAACGGTGGCAGATGCCGGTTTACTGGGTACCTGCCCGTGACACACGGGTATCGTCAAGTTCAGAAATCCAACCATTGCAGCGGCCATCCAAAGAGCAGTAGCTCTGCTTCGCATGGAGTCCCCCAAGAAACTGCTGGCAATAAGCGACAAGTTAACCCTAAAAGCAAACGTTCCGAGTGACACTCATAGCCTGAGCTGCGCGTTCGATCTGCAATGTGCGGGTGAGCTTCTCGTGTAATTCCTCCGAATACCACGCTGGAGCGTAATCGTCGAGGAGTTGGTAGACCTCGTTCAAAACCTGGAGGACATCCGTCTGCGGGGAAGTAGGACGAATTTCGGTCGTGGTCATCGGGGCAGTCGGGGATGAGCTGTCAGTCAAGTCGCAGCGTTGGCAATCGGAAATGCTATGGTCGAAGTCACGTCCATGGAACTTCATGTTATCGACTCCTTTGTTTCTGTTCCCCGCGCCAATGCTTCAGAGAGCGGGGATGGGCAGCGGCCTGGAACCCGGCTCGGTGGTTCAGGCCCGAGGGTGGGAGTGGATCCAGACGAGCTCCAAGCAGCTGCCCTGCGTCGCATGAGACCATCGTTCCCTTCGCGAATCTGGAGGTAGTCCTCGCGG
>DATJWZ010000714.1:0-1093 GCA_035500795.1 Candidatus Eiseniibacteriota bacterium
AATCGCGACGCGATGCCACTCGACCTTCGAGACCCATTCATCTTCAGCGTTTTTCCAGGAGCGCTGCGTAGCGACGGAAAGCACGGTGAATTTTGCACCGTTATTTCGCGCTTGGCGTTGCTCCGGGTCGGCTCCAACAAATCCGACGATCGTGACTGAGTTCAAGTAGGACATGGAAAGTTCTCCTTTTTCTGCCCCATTTTTCTGGGGCACCCGAAAGCGAGTGGCTTCTGCTCCCAAGGCGAGCGGCTGCTTTCTGGGAGGGACCCAAGTTGTTCGGGAGGAGCCGGGAAAGCAGAGGCCGCGAAGCTGCCGGGCGCAGGAATTAGCCCGAAGCAGTGCCCAGGAAAATGAGAGGCAGAAAGAGAGTGGCCGACTGAACCGCAGAGGTCCGGTTGTGGGCAGAGGCAGGGGGACGGCCGCAGCAGAACAGGGAAAAAGTCACGTGTTGGCGAAGCACGCCCTTGGCTCGAAGAAGGGGCTTTCAGTGGGTGGCGTTGTGCAAGAGCGGTCTTCGTTGTCAGTGCGGTACGCGGAAACGGTTACACGGAAATGCTGCCATCGTCGCGAATGTTACCCGTAGGATAGATGTATAGCGACTAGGAGCGGGCTATGCGTGCAAACGGCGAGAACTTGCAGGTCAAGCTGACCGAGGTGGAAGCAGCCCTAGCTGCGCGAATCGATTTCGGCAATTCCGGAAAAAGACATGACACGGAATCCTGGCGGGCGGTGGCAGACGCCATGGACGAACTGATGCAGTCGCTACTGGCCCGCCAAGCGATCCCTGAAGTGCGACGGAGGTATTTTTCTGATCCAGCGCTTAACATCGGCGGGCACGGGGTTTCGCGCAGCGAAATCTTTGAACGGAATGGCACGCGCGGCCGTGCGATCTTCCGTCATCCTCACTTTGTGCGGTATCTGCGGTATTTCCTCTATGGGCCGGACCTGCCGAGTCCTCTACAAGAAGGGTTCCAGCAGAAGATGCGCGGTTTGGGCACACCATCCTCGAGTGATCGGATGGAACTCGTAAAGTTTGCCAGAGAACTGGCGCGTTCGTTCGGCGTAGACGCCAGAGATTCCTCGGAAGAATTCT
>DATJWZ010000715.1:0-2403 GCA_035500795.1 Candidatus Eiseniibacteriota bacterium
CGCACAGCGCAATTCCTTGCAGAACATTTCGGATCGATGGAAGCGCTCACCAAAGCAGACGTCGAAGAGTTGCAAAATGTCGGCGAGGTGGGACCAAAAATCGCCGAAAGCATTGCCGAATTCTTCAACAATTCAGCAAACCGCAAATTGGTCGAGCGACTGGGCAAAGCCGGTCTCGCCTTTAAAGGAGAGAAAAAGGAACGCGGCACCAAACTAGCGGGAAAGACCTTCGTCCTAACGGGAACTCTCGCGAAATACACGCGCGATGAAGCCAAAAAGATGATTGAAGACGCGGGGGGCAAGGTGGCCGGCTCAGTCAGCAAGAAAACGGATTATGTCGTCGCCGGCACTGATGCTGGTTCAAAGTTGGACAAGGCAAAAGAACTGAAAGTCCCCGTAATCGACGAAAAGGAAATGGAAACGCTGCTTAAGTAGCGCCGGCGTATCCCCGGCTATCGTGCGGGCTTCCCCGCCCGCACATCTGAGGACGATCAGGGACGCCGCATCGCTTCCCGAATCCTCCTCCACGTGACATCCAGTGTCTCCGGCAGCACCCGGGTTTCGCCGACTACTGACATAAAGTTTGCGTCCGCCACCCACCGCGGCAGCACGTGCATGTGAATATGTCCGGCAATCCCCGCTCCAGCTGCCTTCCCAATATTCATCCCCAAATTAATCCCGTCCGGGTGGTAAAGTTCGCGCAAAACCGACTCCATCCGCTGTGAAAGCGTCATCATCTCGTAGGCCGCGGGCGACGGAAGCTTCCGCAATTCGTCCAAATGCGTGTAGGGGACAACCATTACGTGTCCCGGGGTGTACGGATACGCATTGAGAATGACGTAGCAGTGCTCTCCGCGGTACACAATGAGAGCTTTTGAATCGTCCTTCTCTTTCGGAGCATCACAGAACACACAGTTCGTCGTTTTTTCGGTGCCGGAGACGTACGCGTAACGCCACGGCGTCCATAAATAATCCATAGCAGGGCAGGGTAGCAGATGGGAGTTTGTTCGGAAACTGTAACGCTGAAACATGGCTGTAACATGCGCGGGATTTGGGGTTTGACACTGTTCGCGCACGGTTGTTATAGTCGAAGAGTTCCCATTGGACGCGGGTTCTTTGTAAAACGTCCGACAGCTGGGATTGTCCAAGCTCACTCGCCAGGGTGGGCCCACCACAACCAAACGACTCATCCAGCAGTCCGCTGTGCAGGCCCCGCATCCGTTACCAGAGAGGCATAATCTTGTTCGACGATACCACCACTCCCCACGATTCAGACTCCAATTCCGCTGTTGCCACCGAAGCCGAGCCGACCTTGGAGCATAACCACACAGAACTGACTTCTTCTGCCGAAACCGACCAGCCAACCGCGCAGTCCGCAGAAGAGAAGACCGCCGCCACCGAGGATTTCGCCTCGGCGCTTGAGACCTTCACCACCGAAGCCGAAGAGGCGGTCAGTGATGATCGCGTTATCAAGGGCACGGTTCTGAAACTCACCGGCACGCATGTGGTCGTCGATATCGGTGCGAAGTCAGAAGGTATGTTGCCTCTCTCTGAAGTTCTCGATCATGAGGGTAACCCGAAGTTCAAGCCCGGGGACGAAATCGATGTAATGCGCGACAAGGGCGAGGCGGAAGAAGGCTACATTGCCCTGTCGCACCAGAAGGCCCAGCGCATTCACGCGTGGGAAGAAATCGACAAAGCCTACAACGAGAAGAAGCCGATTAAGGCAATTGTGATCGACCGCATCAAGGGTGGTCTCACAGTAGACATTCTCGGTGCGCACGCCTTCCTGCCTGGATCGCAGGTCGATCTTCGCCCGGTTCGTAACCTCGACGGCATGAAGGGCCAGACCCTCGAAGTTGCCGTGATCAAGCTGAACAAGAAGCGTGGCAACATTGTTGTTTCGCGCAAGGAATTGCTCGAAGGTGAACAGAACGAAAAGCGCTCGAAAACTCTTGAGCATCTCGAAGAAGGATCGGTCCTGACCGGTGTCGTGAAGAACCTCACCGAGTACGGCGCGTTCGTCGATCTCGGCGGTCTTGATGGTTTGCTTCACATCACGGACATGTCCTGGGGACGCCTTACGCATCCCAAAGACCTCGTCAATGTTGGCGACCAGATCCAGGTCAAGGTTCTGAAGTACGACAAAGATAAGCAGCGTGTCTCGCTCGGATTTAAGCAGCTTACGCCTGATCCGTGGCTCGACGCCGAGCACCGGTACCCCGTCGGCGCACACGTTGGCGGACGCGTCATCAGCGTGACCGACTACGGGGCATTCGTCGAACTCGAACAGGGCATCGAAGGTTTGGTGCATGTCAGCGAGATGACATGGTCGAAGCGCATGAAGCATCCATCGAAGCTGGTGAATGTTGGAGATCAGGTCGAGTGCGTCGTGCTCAACGT
>DATJWZ010000716.1:0-1008 GCA_035500795.1 Candidatus Eiseniibacteriota bacterium
TGCTTCATCTCTTCCGTTCAGACCTCTTAATCCGTATCAGGAGCTAATCCTTTGAGCGCACATATGCCGCATCAGCATGGACCTGGTCCCGCACAGCAGGGGCCGCAACCGTTGCCCGGAGTCGACGCCATCATCGCGGTCGGTTCGGGAAAGGGAGGCGTCGGCAAGACAACCCTGTCGGTCAACCTAGCTGTCGCGCTTGCGCGCATGGGACATAGGGTCGGCCTTCTAGACGCTGATGTTTATGGTCCAAACGTTCCGCTGATGCTCGGCACGAACGCGCAGCCGCGCATGGTCGGAGAAAATCGTATCGAGCCGATCGAGGCATTCGGCTTGAAAGTGATCTCCGTCGGATTCCTCAATCCAGGCGACAAACCGGTCATCTGGCGTGGGCCCATGCTGCACCAGATCATCCGGCAGTTTCTTGGACTGGTGGAGTGGGGACAGCTTGATTACATGGTGGTCGATCTACCTCCCGGAACTGGCGACGTTGCGCTCTCACTGGTCCAGACTGTGCCACTGACAGGAGCCGTCGTTGTTTCCACTCCTTCCGATGTCTCGCTGCAAGACGCGCGCAAAGCGATTGAAATGTTTCGGCAGATGAAGGTCGACATTGCAGGCGTTGTAGAGAACATGAGCTACTTCGTGTGCCCGCATTGCAATCACGAGGTCGACATCTTCTCGCGCGGTGGTGCCGAGAACATGGCCAAGCAGTTCGGCGTATCGTTCCTGGGCAGCATTTCGCTGGATCCGGAAGTTCGCAAATCTGGGGATAGTGGTAAACCGGTTGTCCTCGAAGGCGAGAACTCGCCGCACGCGAAGTCGATCTACGATTTCGCAAAACGTGTGGTCGAGAGAGTCGGTGAGATCAAAGCAGCCTCTCCGGGGAATGTGATTCAGATTCAGTAAGAACTCACCACCGAGAACACAGGGTTTCACGGGAAAATCCTCTGTGGTTCTCTGTGACCTCCGTGGTTAGCGGTTCTCGAACCTATCCAGGCGCCAAAC
>DATJWZ010000717.1:0-1226 GCA_035500795.1 Candidatus Eiseniibacteriota bacterium
TCTGATCCGCGGCAACTCGCAACCTTCGAGACTGCAGCGTACAGGCTGTTCGGAGAAAGCTTGCCACCTTCCTGAATCATGCGCTCGACACGATCGCAATCCGTGCGGTCGATCAGCGCATTCTTGAGTTGCTGCGGATTAATCGTTGGCGCGTACTCGCTGAGCAGAGGCACCACGTAGTACGAAGCGATTACGTTCTCCATGACCCGCTCATCTTCGAGCAGGCGGACCCAGTTTGCCAGGCGCTCCTGCTGCGCCACGCCTTCGTCCGAATCCTCAGGAGTTCCCGTGCCGACCAGATCCCGTGCGTTCTCGGGAACATTCATCCAGGCGTCGACCGTCTCCGCAGTTGTCTCCTCGCCATACAGCGAACGAAGAAAGCCTGAGGCAATTTCACGGATGCGCCCATAGCGGTCCGGATCGCGATCCCAGTTCCCGAGCATCACGTAATGCTCGGCACAAAGATAGTCGTCGCGTCCATCGTCGGAGAACAGCAAGCGGTTCATGAACAGCGGATAAGTGAAATAGGCTCCGCCGGTGGTCTCTTCGCCGAATAGTGACCGGCGGGTGCGGGCCAGTGTGCTCTTCTCGACTTCGCGCAGTGTCTCGAAAATCTCCTGGCCGGTTTTGCGCAGAATGATCTTCTTCCGCACCTGGAATGCCGCGATCTTTTCGCGATATTCGTGCCCCTTGCCCATACGACTGTTGTCGTAATTCTTGAGCAGGACGCGGCCTCGCTCGACCACCTGCGCAAATTGCAGGTTCATCTGGCTACGGAGAAATTTTGTGACGGCAAGCCGCGCCAGCAGATCGACGGAGAGTTTGAATTCCTTCTTGGCGCGGTTCAATGAACCAACCAGCAACTCGGTCAGCGCCGATTTCCACTCCGCTGGATCGTGCTTCTGGCGTGCGGGCCTTCCAGCTTGTTGCCGCATCCAGGAAGGCGCCTGACTGCTTTGAGGCGCTTCCGCTCCTAAAAGGCCTTCGACTTCTCCATGCCGAGCAATCAGGCGCGCGACCTGTGCGCGTGCCAACTCCACGAACTTCGGACTCAGCACGACATCGTGCCGCAGGTTGTCAACACCCACCATCAGTCCATCGAGAGAAACAAACGGAGTGGAAGCGGACAGATTCGGATGCGCAGGCTTCTCCGGCGCACCGCCCAGACGGAAAATTGGGAGTCTCGGCATCTAAGGGCGTTCTGTTTGGAAGTTGCTGATTACAAA
>DATJWZ010000718.1:0-6747 GCA_035500795.1 Candidatus Eiseniibacteriota bacterium
GGGTGCCTACAGCGAGGGCCGAATTACCGTGGCAAAGCCCGCAGCGCATCCTATTTTTGTTCGTCCGATCGCTAATTCTTCAGGGAGCCACAAAAGGGCAATATGTCTCGCAGTGTGTGTTCGCTCGCGATTGCGGCGATCTGCGCCGGGGCGGTTCTATCATCTGGTCAGGTCCACTCGTCAACCACACAAAATTCGGTGGCGCTGATTGCAACGCCCGCCGCCTACGTTTATGTTGCTCATGCGACAAGCAACGGCAACGGGCAAATCGAGGGATTCGTTGCCTCATCGAATGGGGCGCTGACGCCAATTTTGGGATCCCCGTTTCCCTACGCCGTCAATTACATGGCGGCCAGTGGGCGAACCCTGTTTGGAGTCGAGGGTGGCAACGGAGTGGATGCCGGCCAGGTGATTGAGTCCTATTTGATCGGGTCGAATGGAGCATTGACATTTCAGACCAGCCAGAAAGTGCCAGATTCGTACGGCGGAGTGATCAGCATTTATACCGACCGAACGGGCTCGTCGCTGTACGCCGACTATCTCATTACGAACAACGATTATCTTTCCTATAGCGTTACGCCCTCGAACGGCACGCTGGCCTATGTTGGGATGCTAGAGGAAGGGCCCGCGCAGGGCAGTCCGCTCAGCTTTGTTGAAAGCAATGAGTTTGGATACTCCTCCGCTTGTTACCACTACATGGCTCAAATTTATGGCCTTGAACGGGGCAACGACGGAAGTCTGTCGCTCTTGAACATTATTCCCGAGTTGCCGGAGGAAAAGTCGGGTGGATTCTATTGTCCGTGGCGCGCGGCTGCGGATTCGACGAGTCACGTTGCCGTTGCGATGCAGCCTTTAAACTTAGACTGGAATCCCGACGGGCCATGGCAGATCGCAACTTACACAGCCGATAGTGCAGGGAATTTGACGACGGGCAGCACGTACTCGAACATGCCCAACGTAAAGGTCGGTAATGTGGTCGATTACAAGACTTCTCCGTCGGGAAAGCTGTTGGCCGTGGCTGGGACCGCAGGGCTTCAGTTATTCGGTTTTAATGGTGGAAATCCGATCCAAAGCCTGACTGGACCAGTTATCACCACACCACTTGACCAGGTTTTCTGGGATAACGCGAATCACATCTATGCGATCAGCCGGACTACGGGCCAGCTATACGTATTCTGCGTGAGTGCAAAGGGCGTGATCCAAGCGGCGGGATCGCCTCATTCGATTCCGGGCATCGTCAACCTGTTCGTGGCCGCGAAGTAAAGCGGCTTGGATCTTCTATACGAAGAAACTCGACTTCCGGCAGTCTCGGCCGAAAGTGGGAGACTAAACTGGGGGCCTTGGGTTTTCTAACGGTAAAGCAAATTTCCGATGCACCTACAGAGAAGCCCGCGCCAACCGGGAAAAATCCTACGGGCATCTGAACCATCGCTCGTCCGATTTTCAATTCTCCATGGGAGTTCACGAAAAGTAGTATGTCTTGCAGTGTCTATTCGCTCGCGATTGCGGCGATCTGCGCCAGTACAGTTCTGGTATCCGCTCAGGTCACGCCTTCAACA
The DNA here is from genome assembly GCA_035500795.1 of Candidatus Eiseniibacteriota bacterium. Classification (GTDB taxonomy): domain Bacteria; phylum Acidobacteriota; class Terriglobia; order Terriglobales; family Acidobacteriaceae; genus Sulfotelmatobacter. The sequence goes on from DATJWZ010000718.1 coordinate 1,560, forward strand.
ACTGAACCCAGCCATTCCCCCTCGTCACCTGTAGCTTACGTTTACGTTTCGAGCGTTCCAAGCAGTGGTACTGGCGGCAAGATTTACGGAGGCGCCATTGCCTCGAATGGATCAGCATCCTTGATTCCCGGCTCGCCATTTCCTTATAGCGTGAATTACATGGCTGTAAATGGAAAATGGTTGTTCGGCATCGAGTCGGGTGGCCAGGAAAATCTGGACAACCTCTTTTCCTTTTCGATCGGCTCAAATGGTGCACTTACCCAGAAGGATATCTACACCCTCCCGAGCGGAGGCGGGGCAATCAGCGTATACCTCGACCATACAGGTTCGACCTTGTATGCGGATTACTACACCACCAACAACGACTTTCTCTCCTTTAGCATTAACCAATCAACCGGTCAGTTGGCCCAAATTGGAGATCTGGCAGGGGGCCCGTCGGATAACACTCCGGTGAGCTTCATTGGAAACAATGTGTATGGTTACTCGTCGAGTTGCTATCACTTTGGCCCTGAAATTATCGGGGTGCAGCGAGCGACCAACGGAACGCTCTCGTACATCAATAACTTCAATCCGCCATTTCCGGCGGAACAGTCCGGCGGATTCTATTGTCCTTGGCTGGCGGCAGCCGACCCGACGAATCACATGGCGATCGCGATGGAGCCATTGAATTCGAACTGGGGTCAGGATGGCCCTTGGCAACTGGCAACATACACTGCAAATAGTTCGGGCAACCTGACCACAAACAGCACATATTCCAACATGCCGAGCGTTTTGGTCGGAGCCGTGACTGATTACTGGATGTCGCCCTCGGGGCAGTACCTTGCAGTCGGCGGCACCGCAGGCCTTCAAATTTTTCACTTCAACGGTGCGAATCCCATCACGCCATATACCGGAGTGCTGACCAATGCCCCGATTGATCAGATCTTCTGGGACAATTCGAATCACGTATACGCACTCAGCCGCAGCGCTGGTGAAGTGTTCGTGTTCACGGTGAATTCGACGGCAGTCTACGAGGCTCCAGGTTCACCGCATAAAGTGCCAAGCCCGCAGAACCTGATCGTGCTGCCGAAATAGCGCTCGACGTTAAACCAAACCTTCCGCCCTGATTGCAGGAACGGCCAGGGCTGGAAAGAACAAAGAACCGTATAGCCAGCCCCTTCGTCGAGAGAATGCGGGATTCTGCCAGGGGAGTAGACTGGAGTCTCTCCCCTTCCCGCAGATCTTAACCTCAGATTCTCCGCCCAGAGGAATTCCATGAAGCGCACTTGGAAAGCGCCAGTCTGCTGTCTGGCCGTGGTTGTGTTGTGTGGCTTTTCCGCGGCGCAAGTCACGTTTAAGCAAATTGCAATCAATTCAGGCGACACAACGTCGAACGGGATCACCAGCGGCGATTTCAACAACGACGGGATTCTCGACCTGGTCACGGTAAACGCGCAGACGCTGTCATTTTACAAAGGGCTGGGAAATGGAAAGTATGCAGCTCCGGTGAATCAATCACTGCCGCAGAATTTGGGACAGGTGGTCGCTGCGGATTTCAATCGTGACGGCGCTCTCGATCTCGCAATCGCGCAGGGATGTTGCAGCGGATCGGGCGGAGTGGTCATTCTGTTCGGCAACAGGAATGGAACGTTCCGCCAAGGGACGAACATCAACGTCGAGGGAAATAATGCCGTGAATATCGCACTCGCTGATTTCAACGGCGATCATTTGTCCGATCTCGCCGTCTCAAGCTATTTAGGTCACACAGAGGTCTTCACGGGTAATGGTGATGGAACATTTAAACAAAGTGCTCTAATCGAGGATGGAGGAGTGCAAGCAGTTGCCGGCGACTTCAACGCCGATGGGCATCAGGATCTCGCCATGACAGGCGGCGGGAATGTAGCGCTCTATTTCGGCAACGGCGATGGAACCTTCAAGTCGTCTCCGGCCGTGGCTAATGTGAACAATGTGAGCTTCCTGGCCGTGGGAGATTTCTTCAATAACCGGATTCAGAGCCTAGCCGTGCTGACCAACGATTACGACGGCGCCGGCGACTGGGCCGAAGACCTTTACACACTCCGTTATTTCAATGGACAACTGCAGGTAGCTAACAGCATGGTGATCACTCCGAGCACGGGCGATCCATTTTGGCAACTGGTCGGCGGCGATCTGAATGGAGACTTCAAGGACGATCTCTTCCTGGCTGGCGGAGATTTTCAGGGCGGTGCCGTATCCGGCTACATGATCGGAAACGGCGATGGAAGCTTCCAAGGTCCATTCAGCGCTCCGACCTACATGGATCTCCAGTGGTATCCCTTCATCCGTGACCTGAATCTGGATTCGCGGCATGACGTAGGAATGGCATGGACCAGCATTTTTGACAGCATCGGCGGCGAGGAAATGCTCTGGAACACAAGTTCCGCACAGAACTGCGGCCCTCCGAAAGCGAACCCGCTGCATGTCCATATTTGCGCTCCCACGAATGGGCAAGCGGTGGGGAAGACTTTCACCTTCCGGGCAGCCGGAAATGCGTTTAACGGTGTTGCCAAGCGCATGGAACTCTGGATTGATGGAAGGAAAGTTGGACAGAATCTGGAGGATCAGCTACGCGTGACAACCAATCTACCCAGGGGAGCGCATACGGCTTCGTTCGTGGTAGTGAATACTTTTGATCAGTTCGTCTCGAAGTCGGTCAGTTTCACGAGTTCGTACTAGAGCCGCTAGCCTTCAACAAAAATCCCCACTTCTGGCAAAACCGGCCAGGAGTGGGGAATCTCATGTGAATTCTTTTTAGCCTTTGACGATCTTCTTTGCGGAGGCGTCCCACACCGCTAGGCTCTTGTTGAAGTAAGCGAAGTTGGCGAGGTGGCATCCGATGCTTGTGTTGTTGCCGAACATTTCGTTTTCGACAACCGGCTTGCGCGTGCGAACTGCGTTGAAGAAGTTCGCCTGGTGATCGACCGTGTCGCTGTATCCCGGAGGCGTAACGTAACTCTCGCCGGTCTGATCAACTTTCGACTGCAGAGCGGGAGTGTCAGGATGCTCTTCCGCCCACTTTTTCAAATATTCGTCGCGAAGACTCTTCGGCCACCCATAGATTGAATAGCTTTCGGGCTCGGGACGAGTATCTTCAGGCTTGAAGCTCAGCGTGTTGTCCTTGATGATCATCGTGCCCTTGTTGCCATAGAAGGCGATGAACTCGCCGCCGCCATTGTTCAAGTTGCAACGAACGGTGACGCGGAAGTTCGGATAGTCATACGCCGTCTCGATCAGATCGGGGAACTCACGGCCATCCTTGAAGTGGAAGAGTCCTCCGCTCGATGTGGCGCGTGAGGCGGGCACATTGGTGCTCGTGATGAAGTGAATCCCGGAAAGCAGGTGGACGAAGAGATCGCCCCCGAGTCCCTCGCCGTAGTCGGTGAAGCAGCGCCACCGGAAGAAGCGGACCGGATCGAAGGCTCGCTTCGGAGCCTTACCGAGGAATGCGTTCCAGTCGATTGTTTTCTCGCTGGCGTCCGGCGGAATGGGATATACCCAAGCGCCGCTGGGGGAATTGCGGTCCCAGTACGCGTTGATGTAGAAGACATCACCCAATTTGCCTGAATCCCAAATCTCTTTCGCTTTCGCATAGAGCACTGAACTGACGCGCTGGCTGCCCACGGCAATCATGCGCTTGTTCTTCTGTGCGGCTTCGACCATGGCGAATCCGTCTTCAGGGGTGTGCGACATTGGCTTCTCGCAATACACGTCTTTGCCGGCGGCGCAAGCATCTTCAAAGATCTGGCGGTGGTTGTGATCCATGGTGGCGAGAATGATCGCGTCAACGTCTTTGCGGTCGAGAATCGAGCGATAGTCGCGGGTAGCCGTGACGCTGGGATTCTGCACGGCTTCTTGTGCGGCGGCATGGCGGCTGTCATAAAGGTCGCAAACGCCGACGCACTGAACGCCTGGGACGTGGAGAGATGCCTCGAGGTGCTCGCATCCGCGGATACCGGTGCCTATGGAAGCGAATCGGACGGTGTCGCTCGGAGCTACCGGGCGACCCGAAGCGTAGAGAGTGCGAGGCTGCAAAACGGTTTTGGCGACCGTCGTGGCGACGAGAGCGCCGGAACCGATCTGCATGAACTGGCGACGGGAGACTGGATTCTTGGACATTATTTTTTCGCCCTCACAATTGCTGAAGTGATCTTCCGGGCAAACGTGTACTTGGTCTCGGAAGTGAGCTACGGTCAGAAATTATTGCACAACGGGCAATGATTTAGTGAATCGATTTTGTAGAGTGGTCCAGGGCTGTTCCGGATTGGAAAACCTTGGCACGGAGCCGAGGCATCAGAATTGGGCGCGACATCCTCGGCCTATATAATTGAAACTAAGCTTGGGGTAGGTGGTGTTCTTATGACATCGGGTTCGGGAAATGCTGAAACACGTCATGACTTCGATGCAATGACTGAATTGGCCACGCGAGGTGCGCAGCGAGCCCGCCAGATGCTAGATGCCGGGGAATCTAACGACAACATTCTCGCCATGCTCGCGAATACGGCAGAAGAGGTATCGGGCAGAGGGGCAGTGTGTTCGATCCTGGTATTGGACAGCGATGGTCTGTTGCGCAACGGTGCTTCGCCCAATCTTCCTGCGGATTACCTGAAATCCATCGATCGGCTCAAACCAAATCCTCAAGTCGGTACTTGTTCGGCGGCCGCGGCTACTGGATCGGTGGTTGTCACATGTGATTTTCGTTCCGATGACAAGTGGGCCGAGTTGCGTCATTTACCCCTGGCGCTCGGCTTTGTGGGCGCGTGGAGTATGCCAATCAAAGCAGCCGACGGCAAGGTTCTGGGGACCTTAGGAACCTATTTCCGCGAGCGCCGCTCACCTGTTCCTGAGGAACTAAACGGCATCGCAGTGCTCGCCGATGCAGCCGGATTGGTTCTCTCCAAACAACGCAAGTGCGCCTGACAAAACGCGCTTTTGCCTGATCCCATTCACTATTATGTGTTCTCTTCGGTCACAGCCATCCGTGTTGAATAGCATCCTCGGCCAGTTGTGAACCAGGTGGGCCTGCATTTCAATCGCGAGGCAGGATACTTTCTTGGCGCGATGTACATCAGCTACGGTTTGGGCCTTGCTGTCGTCTTTGTCTTTGGCGCGGTCCTCTGGATGCTCACGCATTGGCGTATGGATAAGGTCGCAATCTGGGCGGTTCTGTTGT
>DATJWZ010000719.1:0-13895 GCA_035500795.1 Candidatus Eiseniibacteriota bacterium
ATCGATGCCAACCTCCGCACACTTTCGGATCGGGACCATCGCGCCATGGCAGGGCTCTCGATGGGGGGCATGCAAACGTTCCAGATCACGCTCAATCACCTGGACCTCTTCTCGTACATCGGTGGCTTCAGCGGAGCCGGAGGCATGCTGGTGCTGGGCGATCGCAAACTCGATCCTAAAGCCGACTACAACGGCGTATTTTCTGATCCAGCCGCTTTCGCGAAGAAGGTGCATTTGCTCTGGCTCGGAGTCGGAACCAATGAGCCTGAGAGAATGCGCGCCGGGCTACGGAGACTTCACCAGTCCCTTCTCGATGCAAACATCCAGCACGTTTTCTACGAATCGCCGGGCACCGACCATGAGTGGCAGACCTGGCGCCGCGATCTGAAGGATTTTGCGCCGAGACTCTTCTGACCATGCCCCGATACACGCAATGAAGATATAGTCCAGACGGAGTTGCCGACGGGAAGGGGACTTGGCTTCAGGCGTGAAACCCTTTCTCTGCGTCGGCCAGTTCTGGGGAACACTTCGGATCACTCAGCTTGAGGCAATCGGTTTCGGGTGCGTGGTAGATAAATCGGTCATCTGGCCTCATTTCTAGCTTGCCTAAAGCCACAGCAGAAATATGCGGATTGTACGACTCAGTCCGTGCGTAGCGCCTTCATTGGATCTGTCGAAGCGGCTCGACGTGCCGGGAGAATACTGGCGGCCGCGGAGCAAGCCCCGAGCGCAAGAATTGAAAACCCAAAGACACGCGGATCCCAGCTGCGTATCTCGAATAGCTGCGCGGCCATGAGCCGCCCCGCACCCATGGCCAGAGGAATTCCAATCAATAACCCGATAGCCACTAGCAGAAATGCTCCTCGCAGGACCAATCGCACGATGTTCAGGCGGTCCGCTCCGACAGCCATGCGTACTCCGATCTCGCTGGTTCGGCACGTAACCGTGTAGGCGGTCAGCCCATACAAGCCGATGGCTGCCAGCAGCATGGCGATGAGCCCGAATGTACCCGCCAACTGCGCGACCATGCGCTGCTGATCAAAATTTGAGGCCACCTGCTCGTTCATGCTTTGCACGGTGATGATTGTAAGGTTGGGATCGATATCGGCGAGAGCCTTACGAAGCTGCGGCTCGAGGTTGAGCGCATGGCCGCGTACCAGCAGCTGAATAGTGCGTACGAAATGCGAATGTATTTCCCCACGCTCCATCAGAGCATCGCGATAATGGACACTTTGCTCCAGCGGCACGAAAAACATGGGCTTTGCGGGCTGGTCTGGATCGTTGTACTTGGCGTCGCGCGCTACGCCGACGATCTCATACGTGCCCGCATATCGGGAGTTGTCCAAGCCAAAGTGCTTGCCGATGGGATCCTCGTTGGGAAAGTATTTCCTGACCAGCGATTCATTCACAATCGCCACTGGGGGCGAACTGGCGGAGTCGCTCTCCGCGAAATCGCGCCCGCGCACGATGCGCTGTCCGATTGTCGAAAAATACTGACGGCTCACTCGGTCCCAGGACACGCCTTGCGCCAGGTCAGCCTTTGGATCCCCCCTGCCTTCTACCGCAATCATTTCACCCCAATTATTCCCGCTGAGCGGACTCCAGGCTGCCAGGCTTGCGCTCTGCACATTGGGCAACCGCACCAGCCCATCTTCGATCGCGCGGTAAAGCGCGTCGAGGTGTTCCGGGGTGTAAGTGTCCAGAGGCGGATTGATCTCTACACTCATGCGATTTTGGACGTCAAAACCAAAATCCTGACGCTCAAGATTCCGCAAGCTCATCGTCAGCAATCCGGCGCAGGCAAGCAGAACGAGGGAAAGGGCCGCCTGGCTCACCACTAGTATCTTCTGCGGTAACGACGCCCCGGCGCGAGTGCCGCGGCCTGCTCCGTGCAGAGCCTGTGCCGGATCGGAACGCGAAGTCACCCATGCCGGCACCACGCCAAACAGCACACCGGTCAGTAGTGAAAGCGCAAACGCAAATCCCAGAACAGGCAGTGAAGGTGCCGCACTGATGGGCGTAAAGGTAGCGCTGTGAAATGCGAGGGCCAGCATCAGACGCGCTCCGGCGTAGGAAATGCCTAATCCTGCAATGCCGCCTAACACCGACAGCAGCACCGCCTCGGTCAACTGCTGGCGAATCAGTCTTGTTCGCGCAGCCCCCAGAGCCAGGCGTACCGCAGTCTGGGCGCGGCGGGAGGCTCCGCGCGCCAGCAGAAGATTGGCGAGATTGGCGCACGCGATGAGAAGCAATGTTCCACAAACCATGAGGAGAATGCGCAGACTGTCACCATAGTTCTCCCTTAAGGAGGTGACACCCGCTCCGGCTGGAGCCAGCCGGATGTATTTTTGAGGAATCGTAGGGTCAATCTGCGGTCTGAATTCAGCGGGCATTTCATCTTCGTCACGGAGCCACCTTTGGAGCACGAGCGTTAGCCGAGCGGGAAGTGCTTGCACGCTCGCACCCGGTTTCAACCTGCCAATGGCATACAGCCACTGGGGCTGGTTCGTTCTCATCTGCGCATTCTGACCGTCGAACAGAGCCTCCTGTTGCAGGGGCAGCCAAAAGTCCGGTGGATCGCTCCGCAGTGTGTCGCCAAAAAATCCCGGAGGCGTAATGCCAACTAAGGTTACCGCCTGTCCTTGTACGAAGAAGGTCGACCCCACAGTCTTCGGGTCTGAGCCGTAAGCCTGCTGCCAGGTGCGATAGCTGATCATCGCGACCGGCGGGGCCGACGGTTGATCGTCCGAGTTGCTGATCACCCGTCCGGCAAAGGCCCCGATGCCGAAAACATGGAAGTAAGTCCCGCTCACGTACTCAGTCCGCAACGGACGCGCCTCGCGGTCTTCGGCTTCCCGCCGAATGCTGTAGATCCCCGGATCGGCTTGAAAGGCAGTGGTTTCCTCGAACTCGGGTGCGGCCGCCACGAGACGCTGGTAGAGCGGAAAAGAGAACAGGCTCCAGTCGTCGTCCTCCCAACCCTCGATACAGCACTCCGAGGTGTCGCCAATGCGATAGAGCTGGGCGGGATCGGCGACCGGCAAAGACTTCAGCATGATGGCCTGCGTCAGGGTGAAGATCGCGGTGGTCGCGCCGATGCCGATAGCCAGAGTGAGTAACGCAGTCAACGTGAACGTAGGAGCGTGGCGAAGCTGCCGGAGAGCGTAGCGGAGATCTTGCAGAAGGGTTGGCATGCGGGTCTCCCCCCGCCGGATTATACGTCGACCGAAAAGCGTTGGCTCGACGAGACAAACTTAAGGATTTTCAAACTCACGCCACTTTTTGGCGAAACTTCCTGATCCACTTAAAACCTCAACCTGCTTCACGAAAGCGTCCTCTTACTTAATCCACTCCGATGCCAAGAACTCCTCACCCAGCGCCTCGCTTACCAGTGGCTTTGCCATCTCCAGCCCTTTCTGGCTGTTCGTAAACATCACTACCGCCGACTTCGATTTCGGCTCCGCCATCACAAACGCTTTGAATGACCCGTTATCTCCCCAATGCCACAGCGCATCTCTTCCATCGTTATGCTGAATGCCCCATCCCAGGCCCCAGAACAGATTCTTCGACAACTCTTTCGGCTCTTGCTTCACGCAAATTCTGCATGACAGGTCGATCGCGACCTGTGGCTTTTCCATCTCGCGCAGCGTCCCCCGCTTCAGCCCCTTCCCGTTGAGGATCGCGTCAACAAATAGCGCATAATCCCCGGCCGTCGTGTTCAGCGTTGACGCCGCTCCGGCTTCCTTTGGTTTCCACAACTCAACCGGCTTTCCGTCCGAATCGTGCCCCGTGGCGGTAAGCGCATCAAACGCCGGCTTCCATACATAACTGCTGCTGGTCATCCCCAACGGAGTGAATACCGCTTCCGTCATATAGTCGTTGAGCGGTTTCCCTGTGATCTGCTCGACCACTCGCTGCAGGTAGATATAGCCTTCGCCCGAGTAGCTGAACCGCTCTCCCGGCGTGAAGTAGATAGGAAGTGAATTCCCATCGCGCCAGTTTGGAAATCCCGTTCGATGACTCAGCACGATCCGCGCAGTTATTTTCCCGAGGCGGTCGTCCCCTTCGATATATGGCTTCGGCAAATATGTGGCCAGTGGAACGTCAAGCCCCAGTTTGCCTTGCTCCACCAGCTTCAGTACGCCGTAGGCAAAGAGCGGCTTACTGAGTGAAGCTGCTTCAAAAACTGTATCCACGGTCACGGGCTGGCCAGTTGTGACTTCCTTGACCCCGAAACCATGTACCCACGTTGTCTTACCCCCGCGAACCAACGCAATCGACAGTCCCGGCAATCCGACTTTTTTCATCAGCGCTGGAATATCGTTCTCAAGCTGCGGGAATGTTGTCGCGGAGACCTTCGTTGTTTCTTTCTTCGCACTCGACAACAACGAAAGAGGCGTCAAACAAATGATTAATGCCCCAAAGAGAAAAAGCCTCGCCGTGTTCATCCCACCCACTTCCGAAAATGATGTGAATTCACCGACTTAGACGCATCGCGAAAACATCTGTAAACGCACCAGGAGATTTCCACAGCCGAACGTTCTTTCCTTGTGACATCTGACCTTGCGCTTCACAAAGCAAACATTCCATCATGGCGTGCCGAGCGGCAAAGGGCTTGTCGAGATTGATATGAGCCAAGTCTTTATACCGCAAGATTTTGCGTACAAGTCCAAGCGGCTCAATATTTTGCGGAGTCTCATGGGATACCCCACGAGCTAAGATCTTTGAAAACAATATTTTGCGAGGATTGAACCAAAAAAAATCGCGGGGTACCTGCGGAGTAGCAGTGTGGTGCCGTCGCCTCCGAGTAATGTCGCTAAAGGTCTCATCCGTCCTGCCGATAGGAACTCATAGGAGACTCTATGATCACGCCAATCCACAGTCCACAAGCGGTTGATCCTCGGCAGCCGGTGCAACCAGCACACGAAGTCAGGCCCGATCCCGTGGCCCAGACTGCGCCCGTCCAGAAAAGCGGACAGGTATCACAGGATCAGGTGACACTCAAGAGTGCTGGCCAGGCGGCGGATCCTGATCGAGATCGATGAACCGGTTTGATTACTAAGCCGCACCAGTGGGACTGCCGGGGGATATTCATGTCTCGTGGCGCCCAATTTCTGCGCTGGATCGCAAGAAGTGGAAATCGGCGCCCCGGCCGTCGCATCGGGCACCTTACTGATTACTCCGCGCACCTCCGTGCACTGCCGGGCCCTTGCTATGATGCGCTCTCTTGATTTCATCTTAGCCTTGAGGTCGCGAAATGTGACCTCAAGTTTCGGAATCCATCATGACCCCAACTGCCCTGATTCTCACCCGCAAAGTAGGATCGAAGATCCTCGTCCTGCGCAATCAGAAAGTGATCCTCGACTCTGATCTCGCCGAGCTTTATGGCGTGACGGTCAAGCAACTCAATCAGCAGGTGAAACGGAACCGCGACCGCTTTCCGTCGGATTTTATTTTTACCGTGACTTCTGCTGAGTACAAAAACTTGAGGTCACAAGTTGTGACCTCAAGTTCGAAACACGGCGGTCGCCGCTACCTGCCTCACGCATTCACCGAACATGGCGCGATCATGGCCGCGACCGTCTTGAATTCGAAGCGCGCCATCGAGATGAGCGTCTTCGTGGTGCGGGCATTTGTGAGGATGCGCGAGGCGATTCTCGACAATCAACGCATCGCCGCGAAGCTGGACGAACTCGAGAACCGCATCGATTCCCACGACGGCTCGATCGAAGAACTGGTCGAAGCGATTCGAGAACTGATCGCGCCGCTGCCCGCCAACACGCGACGCATCGGTTTTGAAGTTCCCGGGGCGCATTCAAAGCCGGAGAAGGCTCCGAAGTCGCAGCGAGGGTAAGCCAAGCATTCGCTGCGAAGGTCGCGAAGAGATCGCGCGAAGATCGACGTCAAAGAAAGTTTTTTCCTTCGTGTACCTTCGTGCCCTTTGTGGTTAAGCCTTTACTTAGCACTTGCTTTTTCGCTTTATCTTCGCCAATAATGTGCCATGGCCATCACACGCAGGCAGCGCGAAGTGTATGACTTCATCTCCCGATTCGTCACTGAAAACGGCTACTCGCCTTCGTTCGAGGAAATCGGCCAGGGATTAAAGCTGAATTCCCTCGCGACCGTGCACAAGCACATCTCCAACCTCGAGAAAAAAGGACTGCTGACGCGCGACTACAACCGCAGCCGCTCGATTGATCTGCTGCCTCCGAAAGGCAAGCTGAAGCAATCGATGAGTGTGAACACCGGCGTGGTCTTGCCCCTGATGGGACGCATCGCAGCCGGCCAGCCGATTCAGGCGATCGAGAATCCCGAGACGATTTCGCTGGCGGATTTCGTACGCTCGAAAGAAGTGTTCGTGCTCGAGGTTCGCGGCGACTCCATGCAAGACGAAGCGATCCTCGATGGCGATTACGTGCTCGTCGAAAAAGCCAAGACTGCACACAACGGCGACATCGTTGTCGCGTTGGTCGATCAGAACGACGCAACGCTAAAGCGTTTCTATCGCGAAGGAGAGAGTATCCGCCTGCAACCATCGAACGTAAACATGCGCCCGATCATTGTGCCCGCAGCGTCTGTCGATGTGCAGGGGAGAGTGATCGGGGTGCTGAGGAAGTACTAGCAGCGTCGGCCTTCGCGAATGCAAAAACGCCCGGGAACGATCCCGGGCGTTTTTCACTGATAGCTGAAAGCTGATAGCTCAGAGCGGACAGCTTATCCGAGGTGCTTGTTCAGGGCTTGGGCGATGGCGTCCTTGGGCCGATAGCCGACCAGTTGCTCGACAACTTGCCCACCTTTGAAGACCAGCAAGGTCGGGATACCGGTGACCTTGTAGCGCATTGGGGTGGCCTGGTTGGAGTCGACGTCCATCTTGCCGATTTTGATTTTGCCCTGGTACTCGGAGGCCAGTTCCTCGACGATGGGGGCGATCGCGCGGCAGGGGCCGCACCAGGTTGCCCAAAAGTCCACCAGAACGGGCTTGTCCGATTTCAGTACGTCCTGGTCGAAGTTCGCATCTGTCACTTCGACAATTCCGTTGCCTGCCATTGTTTTCCCTCTCCTCGTTGTAACGTCGCGCTGTCGGCCGACGCTCCATCGGGTTGCGCTGCCGGTTGGCGATCTATATAAGTGCATCCCCTAAGGGAGCCGAACTTTCTATCGTAGCACTGGGTTAGATGACTGAGGAGGGAGAAACGGTGCAATGCGCGCCGACTGACTGAAAGTCATGGCCTGTCATGAGGATGCGGCGTTTGCCCCGGTCCCGGATGGGGAACGCTCAGCGACTTGATGAAGCTCACCAGTTGCCACCGCTGCGGCTCGGGGAGTTTCGACCAGACAGGCATCCCCCGCCGGACTACCCCGTTGGTCAGAACCCAGAACAACGTCCCGGAAGATGCCCGTTGCACTTCCTCCGCCCGCAAACTGGGACCTTTCTTACTGCCATGCCCGCCCTCGCCGGTTTCACCGTGGCATTCGGCGCAATGCATCCCGTAGAGTTTGCCGCCAGCAGCAACCGCGTCAGGATCGGATGCGAGCGGATTGTGTCGAGCCACAGCCTTGCGCGGGGCTTTGGCCAATTCCGCGTACAGAACGTTTTCGCTTGCGGTTGGTACTGTTTTCCCAGTCTGCGCACATGAAGACAAGTGCAGAAAAACTATCAGGAACGCGGATGAGAAGCAGGCAACGGCGCGCGTCAGACTTGGGCCTGTGCCCAGCGTTCGCTGAAATGTCAGGAGATACTTGGTTACTTTAAATCTCATCGTTAGCGGCCTCCAAACAGGCGAGCGAGGGCGCCGCCGAATCCGGGGAACTCGTGCGAAAGCCCCCATCGCAGCAGAAACCGGTGACTGTTGTCGTTGAGGCCAAAGCCGGGGGACAGTCGCAGTGTCCAGTCAGAAGGCAGGTTCCAGGCGAGGACCGGCGCCAGATAGTGCGACGTTTCATGTAAGCCGAAACTGTAGCGGTCACCGAGGCCTCCATACATTTCGAGTCCGGCGATGAAATTCTCGCGGCAGAAATTGCATTTGTTCACAGACGCTTTCAGCGCGAGAGGCCGGCTCACCCCGATGGCGTATCCGAACTCCCAGGGATCTCCTCCTGTCAGATTCTTCGTCGCGATCGTATTCTCGGCGATGTTCCATCCATTGAAAGTCTTCGACAGGATCAGTTTGGTTTCCAATTCGTGATCATGATCCTGTCGCGCGAGAGAATTGGGATCGGCGTAGTCCGCCTCAACGTCGTGACCTTCGACTTCCTTCAAGATCTTGTCAGCCCCATTGGTTTGTTCATATTCGACATAGAGCACAGGATTGATGAAGTGTTCGCGCTGCAGTATCCGGAAACGGTTCTCCCATCGGAAGCCCGTGAAGATAGTGCTGTCGTTAAACGTTGATTGGCCATCGAGATAAACCTCGGTAGTCCACCATGCCGTAGCACCGTATTCAAACTCCGTCCAGAAGGAGTGAAAGTCGTTGCCGCCGCGCTGCGTGCCAAAGGTTGAGAAATATTCAACCTCGAGATTGCCTGGCTCTTCCAGATAGTGGTCATAGGTCACGATATATGGGCTTTCCTGCGCGGACACAGAAATCGCGACTATTACCGGTAGTAACAATACGAACAGGCCCGCTAGACTCATCCTGCGTGCCATTCGGCGGAGAATCGAATGATTGAGAGTCATCAACTCCTTTACAGATGCGACCGAGTCGCAACAATATGATATAATCCTAGTTGCAACTTAGTCGCATCTGGGATTACTTTTCTAGGATGCCCGACGGTACGGTTCGCTGTCCAGTCCTCGCAAAAGAATCTGTCGCACCTCGAATGCGACCAGTTGCGACAACAGCGGAGAGGGTGCTCTATGCCACTACCACAGACAGAAGTTCCGGGGCGTTTGCAAGCGCAGTTCACCGAGCGCGGAATTCGCATGACGCAGCAGAGGCGCGCCATTCTGAGCGTGATGGAGACGGCGACCAAGCATCTCGACGCGGCGCAGATTCTGCGCAAGGCGCAGCGGCTCGATCCAAGCGTCGACCGCAGTACGGTGTACCGGACGCTGCGGCTGTTGAAACGGCACGGCATGATCGATGAACTCGACTTGATGCACATCAACGGGGAGGGACATTACTACGAGCGCAGGCTGGAGCGGGACCACATCCATATGGCTTGCCTGCGCTGTGGGAAGATCACGGAATTCGTCAGCAACAGTTTTGAAAAGCTGAAGCAGCAAGTCGAGAAGGACTGCCGTTTCCGCGTGCTGGTTTCGCGGCTCGAGATTGGCGGATATTGCTCCGACTGCCGCGGTGGAGCTCAGTAAGAAATGGAAATCCGGTTCCTCAATACCGATGACGCGGCTGAGTGGCTGCGCTTGCGTCTGGAAGCGTTGCGACATGATCCTGAGGCATTCAGCGCTTCCCTGGAGGAGTATGAGTCGCTCAGTGTAGAAGAAGTGAAGCATCGCCTGTGGTCGAGCGCGGATGCGTTTGTCGTGGGGGCGTCAGAAGGCAGTCGGCTGATAGGGATGGCAGGTTTCTACCGCGATCAAGGAGGAAAGTCGCGTCACAAGGCACGCGTCTGGGGTGTCTATGTCAGTCCGGCGGCAAGGGGCAACGGTGTCGGGCGCGGATTGATGCAAAAGTTATTGGAGCGGGGAACCAAGGTCAATGGTGTCGAGCAGATCCTGATTTCAGTCACCTCGACACAGACGGCGGCAATAAAACTCTACCGTTCGCTCGGGTTTGAGCCGTTCGGGCATGAACCTCGCGCTCTGAAAGTGGCCGGCAAGTTTATAGACGAAGAGTACATGGTGATGAGGGTGGAGAGGTCAGCTCAGAGCTAGACCGGCGAACCATGTGCTCTCTGTGATCAGGCCTTTTTCAAAATTCCTTCACCACAGGGATCTTAGAGGAACACAGAATAGAAAAGCGCCCTAAGACTTTTCAGTCCAGGACGCCTCGGCAGCCCTCCCCCAGAACTGCCAAACCACGACTGGATACTAGAATTCAGCGTAATAGGTGTAAACGTCACTTTGGTAATTGCGTTAACTCAAAGCTGACCAAGGTAATGAGGACCTTACTGCTTCAGCCAGGTTTGACCGCCATCGACCGTGGTCCAGACCTCTGGGACAGAAGTGACGACTCGTCCGTGCTGGGGGTCAGGAAATTCGAGGCTGACGATGTCGCCAGTCAAACGCGCATTTGAGGAGGCAGGAACCACCCGAGTCCAGTGCTGACCCGCATCGTTCGAGTGATAGAGCAAGCCGCCAGATGCGGCGGCCCAGACATCGGGCCCGTTCGAAGCCACCGCCCGGAACAAGGGCGTTGTGACTTCCTTCTTCAAGGAATCTTTCCTCTGAGAGTTGCTGATCGCATCCTTCGCCGCGCCGTGCAGGGCTTCCGACGGAGCACTTGCGACGATGGCAGTTACATCGACCTTCTCCCACGTGTTTCCCTGATCCATAGAGCGTTGGAGAGCGCCGGAGGGATCGACATTCCACTGAACCGACGCGAATGGGTTCACTGACACAACCGTGGCTGGAAGCGGCCCTCCAATGACTTTTCCTGCCGCCAAAGCTTGAGTGTTGTTAACGGCTGGCTTGCTCCTCTCAACCCGCGAATTAAGCTGCCGCAGGCCCGACTGAGCCTCAAGCGGGGCGGCACCTGCATCCAGGCTGGCAGTTTCGTTGTTCGCAGCAACCGGCGACGAGGCGACCTCGACGGTCTCTGGCTGCGCCGAAGCCGGCATATTCCCGGCGGACTGTTTGACTTGCACTCGTGCGGCCGCAGAAGGAGGTGCGGAGAACGCTGAGGTCTGGCTCTGAAAACTGTTCAGATTTTGCGCCTGTACGTGCGGACCAAGCTGCAAGGTCCTGGCAACGGGGTGGTCTCGAACGAGCGTTGTGCCCGAGGCCGGCGCTGCCGTCGTCCCAGACGCGCCCGCCGTGGCCGGGTTCAATGCTGCCTGATCCGATGGCAGAGAGGATGGAGTTGGCTGTTTATCCTGATTGGGTGCTGCTGGCGCGGGCACGGCAGGAGCAACGTTCTTTGCTTCCTTAGCAAAACTCTCCTGCGCCTTGGAAGCCATCGTCGATGAAACTTCTCGCCGTTGCCGGTATTGGATGATACCGAACGAGCCAACCACAATGATTCCCGCGGCGATGACGCCCCAGCGAAGGACGGGCCAAGCGAACCAGACAGGCTTGGGTGCGCGCACAATTGGCTGATCCGCCTCGGCGATCGGAAGAGCCAAAGCAACGATTTCCCGACATTCCGAACAGTCCCCGAGATGAACGATTACGCTTGCCCGTTCGACTGGAGAAAGGTTGCGCTCAGCGAATGCCGTGAGCGTGTTGGCGTCAGGGTGATTGACGGCAACATTCATGGCGCGGAGCCGCTCGGTCACGATTTGGGGTACTTTTTCCATTTCTCAACTGCCCACCAGGCCGGGTGGCGACGGACTTTCCGCGTCAATCTCTCCAGCCCTAGTTTCGTCTATCCTTCTCCTTCACGAACTCTGGCCTCAACCCTCTTTTTTGAGAACGTCGAGTCTTGAGAATCTTGCGTCAAACTCCTGCGAATATTGACTTGCAGGTCACGAACATCGGTTTCCAGAGCCTCTTCAGCTTGCCGCCGCGACATGCCACTACGTGTCAGAGAGGCAAGAATCTGCTTACGCAACGACCGGGCCAACTTATCAACTTTCCGGCTAATGGTTGATTCGTGCACGCCCAGCATTCGAGCGATCTCGGCAAGGGTACGTCCATCGAGATAATAGGCGCTGAGGATAAGGCGATCTTCCGCGGGCAATTGAGCCAGGGCGGCGTCAGTAGCCTGGGATAGCCGTTGATCGGCGGCCGGGGTTGGCGCGGGTTCTGGGGCTCGAAACTGTACTCCCTCCTCAGATTCCTCATCGAGGCTGACGAGTCGCTTGGTGCGCCGGTAGCGGTTCACGTATTCCTGAGCGAGAACCGTCCGCAGCCAGCCTTCCAGGGAGCCGCGCCCTGTGTAGGAAGCCAGCTTGGAGACGCGCTGGCCTTCGCGGGTGGTGGTCCCATAAAGATCGGCATAGAGGGTATCGGCCAGTTCACGGGCAGCGGAGTCTTCTCGAACAATTCGGAGCGCTGAGAGATAAAGCTTCTCGCGAAAGCGAGTCAGGAACAGTTCCCAAGCGTGGTTGTTGCCGGCGGCGCAAGCGCGCGCAAGAGCCAGTTCGTCGACACGGAGAGCAAGGAAGAACGTGTGAAGCTCGGCCTCAGATCCGTTGGACGCGTGCTTCGTCCCGACCTCGGTGAGAATAATTGCGAAAGAATCGCGCGTGAATCCGATCTTGTCGCATCCGGCCTTTGCGTAGAGGTCCGGCAGGAGCTTCCGGATGGCCGACTGAATCGCCGGATTTGTCGTCGACGAAGTCATTCAAGCTAACAGCTTAGACACCAAAGAATAGGAGCGCGTCCTTTCGGTTATGACTCTTCACTGTTGCGCTCAGCTTTGGCTCCTTGCTTTCGCGCACTCTTCACAGGGGCAAACTTCGCGAAGAAACTTCCAAGAATAAATGCCCAAATCGTGATTATCGTTCCATGAAAACTTAATCGCGTATTTTCCCACGCCTTCCGCTGAAAGGGGCTTGGCTGTCGGCTTGAAAATCAGCAATGCACCGGGAGCCGCAGTGGCTGGATCCCCGGGACGGCGTCCGCTCTTGCCTCGTTCGTCTTCGCACATGGCGCAGGGACAAGCGTCGCGCAGATAGACAAAACTGTAATGCGAAACGTGGCCATCGCCCCAGTCGATGTCCATGCCGGTCCCTGTGGTGAGATGCACTTTGACCGACTTGGGATCGTTGGCGGCGGTTGGGGATTGGAGCGGGGACTGCATGGAATCAGTATCGCATAGGGGTACTGAATGTCCCGATGCGTTGCCGAAAATGGTAAAACTCCTGTAAAATCTAAGTTTGCCCTACAAGATTTGAACTTTCTGGGAGCAGCAGTCCAATGGCACAACAATGTGAAATCTGCGGCAAGAAGCCGCAAGCGGGAAACCACATCAGCCACGCCCACAACGTCACCAAGCGACGCTGGAACATTAATTTGCGTCCGGTGCATGCTAAGGTGAATGGTCAGGGAAAGCGGATCCGCGTCTGCACGTCCTGCCTACGCAGCGGTAAAGTCGTTAAGGCGTAAGAAAATCATTACAGAAGGCACAGGATTCACGACGACTCACTCGAGCCGTATAGGGTCTGTGTCTTCATCGTAATTCTTAGTTTCGAACTCTAATTCGATGGCGGAGTTGCTGCCGGGGCAGGCGGAGCGGTGGCCGCAGCAGGCGTTACGGCGAGTAGCTGCACGTCGAAAATCAGGGTTGCATTCGGCGGAATGATGCTTTTGTATCCAGTTTCGCCGTATGCCAGCTCTGGAGGGATTCGCAGTTGACGTTTACCGCCGACCTTCATTCCCGTCACGCCTTCGTCCCATCCTTTGATGACTTCACCTTTGCTGATTGTGAAACTGTAGGGCTGGTGGGCGTCGACCGAGCTGTCGAACTTCTTGCCGTTTGTGAACCATCCGGTGTAGTGAACTTTAACCTTGTCGCCGTCGTTGGCGACCTGGCCGGTGCCGACTTTGATGTCCCAGTATTGGAGCCCGGAGTCGGTTTTCACACCATCACCGGTGACCTTGGTGGGAGTGTTCGTGTTTGGGACACGGACTGGAGTCGTCTTGTGCGTGGAAGTCTGCGCACAGAGCGCGATCGACACGGCAGCGATTGAGAAGAAAATGATTGCAGTCTGCTTCATGTCTCCTCTTCGAATTCCATCCCAGCTTCCAATGAGGGCGCTCCGGTCTCCCGACAGCCGCCCGGTCGCCAGCTCTACTCAGTAGCGATTACATCGATTTCGACCAGCACGTC
>DATJWZ010000720.1:0-1929 GCA_035500795.1 Candidatus Eiseniibacteriota bacterium
GGTATCGCGTTCGCAGTTCCTCCGCCCCCACCGCCCACGGTACCCAAGGCGATACCGGCGCAGGTCAACGTGTTAGCGGGAACTGCGATTTACGTGCGCATGGTCGACAGCCTGGACACCAGCAGAACGCATACTGGCGATCTGTTTACCGCGACCCTCGACTCGAATCTCGTCGCAAATGGTGTTGTCGTCGCCCGCAAGGGAACGACGGTTCATGGCAAGGTCACCAAGTCGGAGAACGCTCGGAGGTTGTCCGGGAAGTCGGATCTCCAGCTTGTGCTGAGCAACATTGTCATCAACGGCACCGCGTACCCGATCAGTACCAGTGGCTTTCAGCAAAAGGGCAAAAGTGAGGGCGCGCAGACAGCAAAGAAAGCTGCCGGCGGGGCAGGATTGGGAGCAGCCATCGGCGCCATTTCTGGGGATGCTGGAAAAGGCGCAGCCATCGGCGCCACAGCTGGTTTGGGTCTAGCTATGGTAAAGAAGGGCGAGCCTATCCGCGTTCCCAGTGAAACGCTGCTGGAATTCACATTGAGCGTACCAACGACACTGCCAGTAGCGAAGTAATACCGCAGCGCACGCACGGCAACCGTTGTTTAGGTAAACAGGACAAATGCGAGGAGTGCTTTGTGCAGAAAACGACTTGTGTGAGCTGTGCGTTCGCTTTCTTCATTCTGACTTTCGTGGTCTCCGCGCTCCCCGCTTACTCACAGCAGGCGGCAAATCCGGAACTGCAGCAGAAGGTTGCAGCGCCTAAACAATCTCTGGCACAGAATCAGCAGGCTTTGCATCAGTACACCTGGACGGAGAAGATGGGCACGATCTTCAAAGGAGAAACCAAGTCCACGAAGTCGCAGTGCAAGTATGACCCAGACGGGATCGTGCAGAAGACGGCTCTGGATGCTCCTCAACCTCGGCCCCAGAAAAAAAAAGGGGGTAAAGGGTAAGGTAATTGAAAAGAAGAAGGACGAAATGAAGGACTACATGGAGCGCGTGGGTCCCTGGTGAAACGCTACGTACCGCCCGAGGGCTCCCAGATGCGGCATCCATTCAGTCTGGCAAGGGTGGGATACAGCCCGCAGCAGGGGGAGTCGTTACTCTCATTTTTCATGATTACGCGAAGCCGGGAGATACTGTGTCGCTGAAATTCGATACCGCTGCCAAGAAGGTTCAGGGTTACGACGTGAGCACGCATCTGGACACACCAGACGAAGTGGTCACGCTGAAAGTCGTGTTCGACAATCTGCCTGACGGAACAAATTACGTCGCACAATCGATTCTCGACGCGACCGCGAAGCAGATTCAGATTCGCACCACGAATTCTGGCTATAACAAGCTTTAACGGCTTCACCTGTGACTGAAGGCGACCATCTCGCCAGAGTTGGCCGCCTTCGTCTTCGAGTTGATTAACGGCAGATCGTTCCGAATCCCGCAGTTGCTCGTTTTCGAGAAATGGTTTCCTTTGCGTCGGGGCTGAACTAGAAACTCTGCCGGACCGGCTTCCACTCCGATTCAGTGCTCCACCCTCATTCGGGTTGGTTAGAGTCATCCGCGCTTTCCCCTACGGCATTTCGGAGCCACTCCGAAATGTCGGGCGCCGCCTTACTTCACCAAGGTCGAATCCTTCACGCAATAGGTTTGTTCTCAGTGGATTACGACCTGCCGGGTCTTCTTGCGTCTTGGTGTGTCGCTTGCATCTTGCATATTCGCTAAGAGCAGCACGGCGTTACTGGGAGAGCTTATGGCCGTGGCAGAACCGCTGACTTCACTTGGATTGGCTGAAGAACGAACGCTCATGGGGGCCGAGCGAACTCTGATGGCCTGGATCCGCACTGGCCTCTCCATGCTGTCGTTCGGTTTCACAATTTACAAGTTTCTGCTGTACGTCAGAGAGAGTCTTTCAGCGAACGTTCTCCGGGCTGAAGGGCC
>DATJWZ010000721.1:0-1109 GCA_035500795.1 Candidatus Eiseniibacteriota bacterium
CGCGTAAATGATGGAACTGACACGCTGGCTGCCGATCTGCAGGATGCGGTTGCTCGAGCGTGCGGCTTCGATCATCTCCGGGCCCTCGCTGTGCGCGTGGACCATCGGCTTCTCGCAGTAAACGTCCTTACCCGCTTTCATGGCATCGACCGCGACCTGCTTGTGCCAGTGATCGGGCGTTCCGATGATGACTGCATCGACATCTTTGCGGGCGAGAATCTCGCGGTAATCGCGGGTCGTGAAGATGTCATTCCCCCACAGTTCCTTGCTGTGCTCCAGCCGCCCGTCGTAGCAATCGGAGACGCCGACGAGTTTGACGCCGGGAACCTGCACCGCAGTTTTTGTGTCGTATTGACCCTGAATTCCCGCGCCGATCAGCGCCAGTTGTATCTGATCGTTTGGCGAGAACGGTCCGGCGAAAGGGGGGTCGAGTTCCTTTACATGCAGCGCGTATGTCTTGACTCCGAGCGCGGTGGCTGCTGTCGCCGTGCTTGCAACTTTCAGGAAATTCCTGCGATTTAACATGAGAGCATCTCTCCCGTATGGAAGTGATCCTGCGCCTGAAACAATATTCCTTCTTGGAGAATTTGTCGCGGGCGGATCATGACTCAGTTCGGGGATTTCTGCGGCTTGCAAAGAGACAACCCAAATTCATTTACCGCGAAGGGCACGAAGGTCCACGAAGGAAGATCTCACGGTGCTCACGCCACTGACGACAGGAGCATGCAAATAGCGCGATAATGTCGGGCATGACAGTTCGCCGGATGAAAACCTACAGCGGGGCGCAAGGCTACGTCTATGAGTACTACTTTGTGGGCAAGCGCGCTGCCTTGACGAATGATCCGGAGGCTCCGGCGACCGAGTTCGTGTTCGACGTGACGTCAGACCGAAAGTCGACGTACGCCGTGAGTGTGTTCCTTCCCCATGCCACTTTAGGTGCCTGGAATCAGGCGCATGGACGCCCGCTCAACGATGCCGAGCAGTACGCAGCGGCAAAGCTCCGACTGTTTCGCGCTTTCGACGAACTGGAAGACGTCAAAATGAATGGGCGCAGACTCAGCATTGACAAAGCCCTTTTGGAAGAGGGACTTGCCAGCTTAGGCGTTGAC
>DATJWZ010000722.1:0-5778 GCA_035500795.1 Candidatus Eiseniibacteriota bacterium
GGGAAGCAGTTCCTGCTGGATGCCGTTTACGCCGGAATCGATGCAACGCACCTTTACGGTCGGCTGGATTTTGCCGGGAGGATTCCGACGGAAGATTTCGAGATTGTGGTGAATATCGAGTCGTGGGCGAGCGGGGAGCCGCGTCCGAGGCGAGTCCTACGGATCGATTCGGCCGCTAGCAATGGGAAGCTGACGACGTGGAAGATCGAGAATGGAGTTGCTGGACGTGTGCTGGCGGCGTCCACGCAGCCAGATGAGCACGTGACGCTGGCGTTATTACGCAACTTCGAATTCAAAGTGCCGCTGTCGTGGCTTCTGGCCGTGCCGGCTGATTCGTCAGATGGAAGCTCAGCAGGTAAGTCGAAATCTACGCCTACGGCAGCTACGAGCAAGGTGCGGTTGCGGTTTAGCCTGTGGCAGAACCGCCTGCCAGCGGATTCTCTGCCGCTGGAAGGCTGGATCGAACTGCAAGTGGTGAGTGAAGGCGAGCTACTGTTCGGCGCGTAGATTGGTTTCAGGACAAGAAAAAGCCGGACTTAGCGTCCGGCATTTCTCATCAATAGCTGACTATTTGCCGCCGCTGTTCGGCGCTTGGGCTTGTGCTTCCGCTGCTGGTGGCGGCGCTGCTTGATTGGTCATCGTTAGCGGACGATTCAACTCCAGCGTGAGTTGCGTGCCGGCAGGCATAGCGGCATCCCGATGTTTCACCAGCCAATGGGTCGTGGTCGCGCTGGCACCGATCGCTCCACCAACCAGAACACCGACTGGGCCGCCAATCAGGCCTCCAACCAGCATGCCGCCTCCGGTTCCAGCACTTTGAATGAGGGTGTCGTGACGATCGTGGCCATTGCCCTTGAAGTGGCCTTCGCTGTTGACGTCTGTTCCCGGAATGCTCGTATCCGTGAGAGTCGCGTCGAGGTAATAGCGCTCGCCAGTTGGGAAAACCACAGCCTCGGGGAGAATCCCGATGGTGGGCTTGCCGGAAATGCGGCGGGGTGCCACGATCCTGGTCACGCGGCCTTCCACCGCAGAGCCAGCGGGAATGACTGTCTTGCCGTCGACGACGATCGGCTGGGTGATGCTGCCGCGGAAGGGATCTCCTACACGGTTGCTGAAGGTCGCCAATGTGGTGTCAAGCCGAACCATCAAGACGGTGCCGGCAGGGACGGGCGCGGTGGCTGCCACCGGAGCGCTGGTTTGCGCGGCCAACATTGTCGCGAGAAAGACGCACGAAACTACCAACAACTTCTTCATGGTTAGACTCCTGGAACTCACTTTCACGACTCTAGATCAGCTTGCCGGGCGGAACAAGCTGCGAACAGTATCAGGGGAACCAGCAGAGGTAAGAGGCATTGCACATTGGCCGAATGGACGATTCCGAATGCGGAAAATAGCAGAAAAGCTGTGCTACCCGTCACATTGCATTGATCTGTATCCGATATAATCGTGGGTTTCGCAAAGCATGGGACGAAGATATACGGGGTTCGGCTACCTCACTGGACGCCGGCTGTCTTTCCGTCTGGACGCCCCATTATCCGCGGTTGTGATTGATACCGATTTGCAATTTACTCATGAGAAGAAAGGTAAGCAGGATATGTCAAACATTGCAGGCATACACGCTCGAGAGGTTCTGGATTCACGCGGCAATCCTACAGTGGAAGCGGAGGTTTTCTTAGCTGACGGGTCGATGGGACGTGCCATCGTGCCGAGCGGTGCCTCTACCGGAGAGCACGAAGCCGTGGAGTTGCGCGACGGCGATACGAATCGCTTCCTAGGCAAGGGAACGCTGAAGGCAGTCGAGAACGTGAACGGAGAGATCGCTGAAGCCTTGGCCAACTGGGATGGATTCGACCAGCGCGGCCTTGACGCCAAAATGATCGAACTGGATGGAACAGAGAATAAGGGACGGCTGGGCGCGAATGCGATTCTGGCCGTGTCGATGGCTGCGGCTCGGGCTTCGGCCTTGAGTATAGATATCCCGCTTTATCGGTACCTCGGAGGCGCTGGGGCGAATACGCTCCCGACTCCGATGATGAACATTTTGAACGGCGGCGCGCATGCCGATAACAACGTCGACTTCCAGGAATTCATGGTGATGCCCGTGGGAGCGCCGAGCTTTTCTGAGGCACTGCGTTGGGGTGTGGAAGTGTTCCACACTCTCAAAGGCGTGCTGAAGAAGCGCGGTTATAACACCGCTGTCGGAGACGAAGGCGGATTCGCGCCGTCGGTGAAGTCAAATGTGGAGGCGATCGAGGTTGTGCTGGAAGCGATTTCCAAGGCTGGCTACAAGCCTGGCGAAGAGATTGCAATCGCGCTCGATCCGGCGGCCAGCGAGTTCTATCAGGACGGAAAATACGTCTTCAAGAAGTCAGATAAGTCGACGAAGAGTTCCGACGAGATGGTGAAACATTGGGCAAAGTGGGTGAAGGATTATCCGATCGTTTCACTGGAAGATGGACTGGCGGAGAACGATTGGGAAGGCTGGCAGAATCTGACCAAGGAACTCGGCGGGAAGATTCAGCTTGTCGGCGACGATATTTTCGTTACGAATATTCAATTCCTGCAGGAGGGAATTGATAAAGGCGTAGCGAACTCGATCCTGGTAAAAGTGAATCAGATCGGGACGGTGAGCGAGACGCTGGATGCCATCGACCTTGCGCGACGGAATGGATACACCTCGGTGATTTCGCATCGGTCTGGTGAAACGGAAGACACGTTTATTGCGGACCTTGCGGTTGCGACCGGCACGGGACAGATCAAGACTGGTTCGGCGTCCCGTACGGATCGCATTGCGAAGTACAACCAGTTGCTGAGAATCGAACAGGAGTTGGGGAATACGGCGCGGTTCCTGGGTTTGAAAGCACTGAACTACCAGGCGGAATAATCTCGACCTTTGAGAAGGGAGTAGCATGCGAAAGCTGGCGACGATTCTGATCTTCGTGTGGACGTCTTCGTTCGGAATGGTGGCGCAAACCAAGCCAGCGGATGACACTACTCCCTCGAAGGAACAAGTACTCAAGTTCCTCGATATTCTGCGCGTCAAGTCGCAGTTGACGTTGTATTTCAATGGAGTCGCCAAGGAGGCAAAGTTAGGAGCTGAGGAAGGCTTCAAGCGGAAAGTTCCTGACGCGACTCCGGCTCAGTTGGCCGAAGTGGATGAGTTCGCTGAGAAATTGTTTCAGGGGATGCCAATTGACGAGATGGTTGATGCGATGGTGCCGATCTATCAGAGACACCTAACCCGGGCAGATATCGATGGCATTATGGCCTTCTATTCGTCTCCGGTCGGCCAGAAGCTTCAGCAGGAGCAGCCTGCCATGATGCAAGAGGGAATGAAAGCCGGCGGCGAAATAGGGCGTCGACGGCTCCAAACAATGATGCAGCAGATGGACGAGTTTATCGCCAAGAAGGCTCAAGAGCAGACAAACAGCACGAAACCGTAAGCAGGGTGCAAGTTAAGTATGTTCTGGAGCATTCGCGGTTATTTTTTGAGGGAACCATGATTAACGAACTTCTACTGGCGGAATTCGATGAGGAAGCGAAAAAGACGCGGGCCATGCTCGAACGGGTCCCGATGAAAGCAGACTTCAAACCTCATGCGAAATCCATGCCATTGGGGAAACTGGCGCCACATGTCGCCGAGCTTCCGAACTTCGGACATACGATTTTGACGACATCAGAACTGGATTTTGCGAATTCGCCGCGCACCCGGCCGCCGTTTGAATCGCCGCAGCAGCTGGTCAAAGCTTTCGATGAAGGTGCGACCAAGGTGCGAGAAGCATTGAAAAAGCTGTCAGACAGCGACTGGAATGTGCCGTGGAAGCTCAGCTTTGGAGGCAAAACGATCTTCAGCGGATCAAAGTTTCTCGCGTATCGGCAGATGTTCCTGAATCACCTGGTGCATCACCGGGCGCAGCTTGGAGTGTATTTGCGGCTGAATGACACGCCGCTGCCGGCGACGTATGGGCCTTCGGCGGATGACACGATGGGCTTTTAACCGCACCCACAGCGGCTAAAGCCGCTCGTGTTTATTGCTGATTCTGGCACGACTAAAGTCGCGCCCTTCCCAACTTCTCAGTAGCTGGAAGCCAGGAGCTAGAAGCTAATTTATGTCCCGTCCTAAACCGCTCATACTTGTGATTCTCGACGGCTGGGGTTACCGAGCCGAAACTAAAGCCAACGCGATCGCTCTCGCCCGCAAGCCGACGTATGACCGTTTGCTCCGCGAATATCCCAACACCTTAATCCATACCAGCGGTCCATTTGTCGGATTGCCTGAAGGACAGATGGGGAACAGCGAAGTCGGGCATCTCAACATCGGCGCGGGACGCATCGTTCATATGGACATCACTCGCATCGACCTGATGGTGCAGAACGGCGAGCTGTTTTCGCATCCGGTGCTACTGAATGCGATGAAGCATGCGCGTAGCGGCGAACGCCGCTTGCATCTGTTCGGACTGGTTTCCGATGGAGGCGTGCATTCGCAGCAGGCACATCTCTATGCGCTGTTGAAGATGGCCAAGCAGAATGGGTTGGAACGCGTGTTTGTCCATGCTTTTATGGATGGCCGCGACACGCTTCCCACCAATGGTGCTGGATATCTCGAGCAATTGCAGCAGAAGATGCGCGAATACAACTGCGGCAAGATCGCGACCGTAAACGGGCGTTACTACGCGATGGACCGCGACCGGCGATGGGAGCGGATCGCGAAGGCGTACAACGCGATGGTCTTCGCCGACTCCGAAGGTGGCAAGCAGGCTGATCCAGTGCAGGGAATGAAGGAGTCCTATAACAAGGGCGTGACCGATGAATTTGTCATTCCGTTTGTTTGTACCGATAGCAAAGGGCAGGCTCTTGCGACCATTCGCGATGACGATTCCTGCATCTGCTTCAATTTCCGTGCCGATCGCGTCCGGCAGATTACGCGGGCGCTCACTCGCAACAGCGGCCTGAATGAAAAAGGGGGAAGCGATCTGCCCGGAGCAGAGGACCTCGATGCGACGATCCCGCGCGATCGGGTTCCCAAGAACCTGCATTACGTTTGCATGACGCAATACGACAAGAATTTCAGCCTGCCCGTGGTGATTCCGCCGGAATCGATGGCGAACATCCTGGCGAACGTGATGGGCGGACTGAACATGCGCAACCTGCGCGTTGCTGAAACCGAGAAGTACGCGCATGTTACATACTTCTTCAATGGGGGCGTGGAAACGCCGTTTCCTGGCGAAGACCGCGTGCTAGTGCCGTCTCCGAAGGTCGCCACCTACGATCTGAAGCCGGAGATGAGTGCCACTGGAGTTGCCGATGCGGTCGTAAAGGCGACCAACGACGGTACATTCGACGTGGTCATCGTGAACTTCGCAAACGCAGATATGGTCGGACACTCGGGCAAGATTGAACCTACGGTGAAGGCCGTGGAGACGGTCGATGCTTGTCTTGAACGGATTGAAGCGGCAGTGAAAGCCAAAGGCGGGGCGATGCTGATTACGGCTGATCACGGCAATGCCGAAATGATGATCGATCCAGCGACTGGGGGACCGCATACGGCGCATACGACGAATCCGGTGCCGTTCATCGTGATCTCAGAGAATGCCAAGCAATTTACGCTGAAGCCGGGCGGCTCGCTGCGGGACATCTCGCCGACTGTGCTGGGAATGCTTGGCGTGGATGAACCGAAAGAGATGACGGGAGCAGACCTGCGGGTGTTTGCGAAGAATTCCCGCTAGAAAAGAACAGGGGACGCTGAAGCAGCGTCCCCAATTGTTCCTTAAATCGTTT
>DATJWZ010000723.1:0-9796 GCA_035500795.1 Candidatus Eiseniibacteriota bacterium
CTTCACCGGATCCGTCTTCAATCCGAGCACCGTCACCGGCAGAACGTTCGAACTGACCAGCAAGTCGTCATACCATCCGTGGTAGTGACCTTCGAATTTCAGAATCTTCGGACGCCCCGTCACACCTCGCGCTAGACGGATCGCGGCCATCATTGCCTCGGTCCCGGTATTCGCGAAGCGTACGCGCTCCGCATTCGGCACAATCTTCTGGATCATCTCCGCGACTTCGAGCTCGATCGGCGTCGCCGACGCAAAATGCGCCCCACTGCTCGCACCCGTCGTGATCGCCTCTACGATCTCAGGATGCGCGTGCCCCAGCGGCAAAGCTCCAAACGCCATCATCCAGTCGATGTACTCATTCCCATCGACGTCATAAATGCGCGAGCCCTTCGCCCGATCCATGAAGATGGGGTACT
Source organism: Candidatus Eiseniibacteriota bacterium (assembly GCA_035500795.1). Classification (GTDB taxonomy): domain Bacteria; phylum Acidobacteriota; class Terriglobia; order Terriglobales; family Acidobacteriaceae; genus Sulfotelmatobacter. The sequence continues at coordinate 417 of DATJWZ010000723.1, forward strand.
TGCCGAAATTTGCCGGGCCCCGCGACGACGAACTGCTCGCCTCGATGAGCACTCCCAGCGTGCGCTCGTAAATTTGCCTCGACTTCTCGGTGCAGAAAGTCAAAAGACCTCCCAGATGCCGCTTGCGACTTGCTATGGTACAGCAGAGCCGTCCACAGAAACTTGCCCTAGCGAGTGAATCTCCTCACGCGGGTCTGCTCTCGATGGCATAGAATGTCGAATCGCCGGTTAACAGAAAATGAGTAAGCCAGACACTTGGAAATCCTGGGAAGGCCGTCAGATCGATGGAAAATTTACACTCCGCCAGTGGCTTGGCGGGTCAGACCATAGCGCAGTCTTTCTTACGGAGGTTCCCGGGACACCGCCGCAGAAGGCCGCTATCAAACTAATCCCCTGCGAAACCGGTGAGGACGCAGAAACTCAACTTCGATCATTGCAAGCCAAAACAGGTCTTAGTCATCGAAATCTTCTGCAGACCTTCGAGGCAGGACGCACCCAGGTTGACGGCGAATGTGTCATATACGCGGTAACCGAATGCGCCGATGACAACCTCGGACAGATTCTTCCGCAGCGCACCCTCGAACCGGCTGAGGTGGCTGAGCTGTTGCCGCCCTTGCTTAGCGCGCTCTCGTACCTGCACGAAAAAGGATTGGTGCACGGCCGCGTCCGGCCATCCAATATTCTGGCAGCGGGCGATCAGCTTAAGCTCTCCACCGATCGCGTACAGTCCAACTCCGAGCAAAAACCCAGCGGCAGGCAGGATGAGTATGACGCACCCGAAACATCGCTCAGGATGCTCTCGCCTTCATCTGACATTTGGTCGCTTGGAATGACCTTGGTTGCGGCCTTTACGCAGAAGCCCGCTCCCCAAAAGCCGCAAAGCGATCCCATCGTACCGTCGAGTGTTCCCGAACCATATCGCGGAATTGCACAGGCAAGTCTCCGACTCGATCATGAAAAACGTTGTTCGATCAGAGAAATTGAACGCCGCCTGAAAACGCCAACGCGCGCAGCCGAAGCCGCAGTCGCAGTCGCTCCCCCGGAACCTGTCACATCCCAGCCGGCAACGCCCAAGAAGCGAACAGTCTTCCCCGTAACAATCGCACTGGCTGCAGTCCTCGTAATTATCTTCGCTATTTTTTACTTTGGCCGAAGCAAGTCTTCGACTCCGTTACCGGAAACGAGTCAGCCACCGGCGACAACGGTTCAGGGTCCAACGCCGCAGACTTCCGCACCCACATCCGGAGCCCAGAAGCAAAATGACCCCGCCGGATCAGTCACGCATCAAGTCCTGCCTGACGTTCCCCAAAGCGCCAAGAACACGATCACTGGCACGATCAAGGTTGTGGTCCAAACCCAGGTGGATGCTTCGGGTAAAGTCACGTCGGCCAAGTTGAAATCAGCCGGCTCCAGCCGGTATTTCGCCGGCCTCGCACTGAAAGCTGCGCCGAAGTGGGAATTCTCCGCGCCCGTGGTCGATGGTCAGCCCACGGCGAGTACATGGCTCCTGCAGTTCCGCTTCCGGCGATCGGGCACACAAGCTTCTGCCCAGAGATCGAAGCATTAACTCTTCCCCGGCTGCCTCAGCTTCCACACCATTTGCCGCACCATTCCCAGCAAGACCTTCGCGTCCATGGTGCTCAGGTTCATCCGCCGAAGGAGTTGGCGTGCCTTCTTCTCGCTGACAGCATCGTTTCCCGGCTTCACGTATCCGCTGATCTTCAGCGAGTCATATAAGCCCCTGGTGATTTCCTCCAGTTGCCCAGCCGTCGCAGGATCTTTTTTCTCAGAACTCTGCTTGCCAGCCACACTTCTCGCTAGCTCATATAAGCACACTCCCACGGCCTGCCCCAGGTTCATCGAGATGTTCTGTTCTTTGGTGGGGATGGTCAATAGCCAGTGACAGTGGCTGAAGTCGTCGTTGCTTAGTCCAGTCTTTTCAGAGCCAAACAAAAGCGCGGCTCGTCCGATCTTTAGATGTGATCGGATTTCATCCGCCGAATCCTGGCCCAGCGTCTTCACCGGATGCTTCAGCGCACGATCCCTCACAGCAGTCGTCCCCACAACCAGCGAACAATCCCCGATAGCCTCAGGCAGGCTTTTGAATTCCTCCGCCGCCCTGAGCACTTCTGCCGCACCCACCGCCGAACGGGCTTCCCGAAAAGCCAGCAAATAAGGATTCACCACCCGTAGTTGGAAAACTCCAAAGTTCGTCATGGCACGCGCAGCCGCTCCTATATTCAGCGGGTTTCGCGGGCGGACCAGAACTACAACCAATCCGTTCAAATCGGGTGAGGAAGGCAAGCCGACAATTCTAACGCCACGCCCAAATCGACGCCGAGACGCCTTGCAAGCCCACTGCCCTTCCTCTGTCAAAACCTTGTTCTAACTTGTAAAAAGTATGTCAAAAACCGCGTCTTTTCGGGCTTCGGACACGTCAAACCGTTGTAAGCTTAACTTGTCTAGTGCGCCTCTGAAGAACTTGGGGATTTCAGAGGCACTCCCCCAAGACAGAAACGGAAGATCCTTTTATGGGGAATCTCGCGACGCCATTCAGCGCAGGAAAACCTGTGATCCCAGCGCAGATGTCTAAACCAACGGGCCGCATCCTGGTCGTTGAAGACGATCCGGCCGTGCAGAAGGCTCTAAGGCGGCTCTTCGAGACCGAGGGGTACGCCGTCGAAGTGCAGTCGGACGGTAAGTCGGCGCTCGACAGCGTCCAGGCCTCGACACCCGCAGCCATCGTTCTGGACTTGCGTCTGCCTAAAGTTTCGGGCAGTGACGTGTGCAAAGAGATCAAGGCAAAGTCTCCAGCTCTGCCGATCGTGGTGCTCAGTGCGGCCAGCGACGTTTCCGACAAGGTCCTTCTGCTCGAACTCGGCGCCGACGACTACGTCACCAAACCCTTCAGTCCGAGGGAACTGCTCGCGCGGGTCCGCGCGGCTTTGAGGCACACTACCCGCACTCCAGAAGCACAGGTAGTCAGCTTCGACGATATCTCCGTCGACTTCCGGAAGATGGAAGTAAAGCGCGACGATAAGCCCGTCGTTTTGACGGCTCAGGAATTTAAGACATTTCAATTCCTCGTACAGAATGCAGACCGCGTGATCAGCCGCGATGAATTGCTGAACGAAGTCTGGGGATATCAGAATTACCCGTCCACGCGTACCGTCGACAACCATATCCTCAAGCTCCGCCAGAAATTAGAGAGAGATCCTTCGAGTCCGGTACACTTCCGCACGGTACATGGGATGGGCTACAAGTTCGTGCGCTGAGTAAATCGTGAACTCGACTCCTACGTCCGCAAACCACAACTCTGTCCCTCCAACGCTTACGGAAGAGGAACTGCTGCCACGTCTTCGTCTGCGCACCCGATTTCTGTTGTCAATGCTCGTGATCACGGCCGGATTGACCACCACGAGCTTGTTGCTGGTGCGGAGGAGCGTTGAAAGAAACGTCCGGCAGAGCATCGCCATCAACCTTCACAACTCGGTCGCCGCCTTCCAGGATTTCCGTCACGAGCGCGAAACCATGCTGACCAACGACGTAGCGCTGCTCGCGGACCTTCCGATTACGCGCAACATCATGAGCGCTTCCGATCCTCTGACGATTCGCGACGCGTCCCACGATGTCTGGCAGGTCGCGCGCTCTGACCTGTTCGCTCTGGTAAACGGGAGTGGCAAGGTGCTGGCCATGCACACCAACAGCGCCGGGCTGACCACCGAGGAAGCCGAGAGGTTTTTCCAGCAGTCCATGAGTGCAGATCGTGAGGAATCCAGCCATTGGTGGTTTGGAGGCGGTCACCTGTATCAAACCTTCATTCAACCGATCTATCGTGGCTCACCCACAGAAGGCACATTGCTTGGTTTCCTGGTAATCGGATACGAAATCAACAATCGCCTGGCAGAGCAGGTCAGCAAAGTCGCCGGTAGCCAGGTTGCCATTTCCTCCGGAAACGATGTCGTGGCCACTACACTGCCCCCCGCGACATTGCAGGACAACGACGTCAAGGTATTGCTTACCGGATCGGTTCAGGAAGAGCCTCACGACATCGAGGTCGCCAATGAGCGCTTTCTCGCGACCTCTCTTGAACTCTCGCGAATAAAGACGACTTCCGTCCGCCTGAGCGTTCTCGGCTCTTACGATCAAGCCACCAAATTTCTCGACGAGCTGAATCGATATATTCTTCTCCTCGGCTTCGCCGCCATCATCGTTGGCAGCGGACTGGTCTTCTTTATCTCGCATACTTTTACGCGCCCGTTAGGCACGCTCGTCGCCGGAGTACGGGCACTCGAGGCCGGCGATTACCACCATCCCCTGGACCCTCGCGGCGGAGACGAGGTCGCAGAGTTAACCCGCGCTTTCGATCGTATGCGCTCAAGTCTCTTAAAGACCCAGCGCGCTCTTCTGGAATCCGAGCAGCTGGCAACGATCGGCCGGATGGCAAGCTCCATATCGCACGACCTTCGGCATTCTCTGGCTGCTATCGTCGCCAACTCTGAATTCCTTTGCGACAGTCATCTGACACCAGCGCAGCGCGAGGAGCTTTACCAGGAAGTACGAACCGGCGTGAATCTGATGACCGATCTTATCGATTCCCTGCTGGAGTTCGCCCGCACTCGCGAGTCTTTGACGCCCTCTTCCGCCAATGTATGGGAGACAATCCAGCGCGCCGTCCAAGCGGTTCGTCTGCACCCGCGACACCATAACCGCACCATCGAGGTCCTGTGCGGCACTCAGGTCTCGGGCTGGTTCGACCAAAGAAAGCTGGAACGCGCGCTCTACAATTTGTTGCTGAATGCCTGCGAAGCCGCGCCTCAGATCGGAGGCCAGGTCGAAGTCACCGCAGCGGAAGTTTCTGGCGCGATCACCATCGCAGTTGCCGACAACGGCGCCGGCATCGCCGACTCCATTCGCGACCGGCTCTTCCATCCATTCGTGAGTTACGGCAAAGAAAACGGCACGGGCTTAGGCCTGGCAGTTGTGCAGAAAATCGTGCAAGACCACGGCGGCACAATTTCGGTCGAGCGCAGCGAACACGGCAAAACCGTTTTCAGTATCATGCTGCCAGGTCGCGCTGAAGACGTCTCTAGAGAAGCTAAGGCTTCCGAAATCGAAATCCCGTCGATCGTACCTTCACAATCAAGTAGTGCGGCTCAGAACTCGCTATCGCATCCCGGGTCCTAGGCACCAGGTTGCTCGCTATCGCACTTGACCTCTGACCCCCCTGCAGGAGGACCGTGTGAAATTTTTTCGGACCTTTCGTCTCGGTACAACCCTCGTGTCTTTAGCTGCTTTGCTATTCCCTGGCCTCGCTGCAGCTCAAACGTCCTCCCCATCCTCGACTGACTCCGCCGTTCGCGAATTGCAGGGTCAGGTTCGCGAACTCCGCTCCTTGGTGGAACAGATGCGTTCGGAGAACGTCCAATCGCGCGCCGAAATGGAGCGGTTGCGGCAGGATCTACAAACTACTCGCACACTCCTCGAACAACGCTCCGAAACCGCCACCGCAGCGCCCCTCACAACTTCTTCCAATGCAAATGCCGCTCCTACGTCACAAACTCCGGCTCAGTCATCCCTCGAAGAGCGCGTCGAAAAACTCGAAGATTCTTCCGAGTTGATGAGTGCAAAGATCGACGAGCAACACCAAACCAAGGTCGAAACAGCTTCCAAGTATCGGGCCCGTCTGCACGGAATCATCCTGATGAATGCATTCCGCAACGTAGGCGGATCCAATAATCTGGATCTTCCTGACTACTCCGAGCCTCTACCGGGATTCTTTCCAACCGCGAACGTCGGCGCCACACTCCGCCAATCGCAGATTGGACTGGAGGTCTTCGGCCCGACCGTTTTCGGCGCCAAGACTTCTGGTGATATCCAGTTCGATTTCGCAGGAGGATTCCCCAATACGGGCAACGGAGTCAACTTTGGAATCCTTCGCTTGGAAACCGCCAGCTTGCGCCTCGACTGGGAACACACCTCCGTCGTCGCTGGCCAGGACAACCTGTTCTTCTCCCCTCTATCGCCAACGTCCTTCGCGTCCGTTGCCACGCCGGCTTTCGGATTTGCCGGAAACCTGTGGGGTTGGACTCCGCAGCTTCGCATCGAACATCGCTTCGAAATTTCCGATCAGCAGAGCATCAATGTGCAGGCGGGCGTCCTCGATAATCTTGATTGGGAATATCCGTACAACTCGTACTACCGGTCACCGCACGCCGGCGAACTCTCCGGCCAGCCCGCATATGCTCTCCGAACCTCGTGGTCTCGGCCCGTGTGGGAACATCCTCTCTCGTTTGGAGTCGCGGGATACTATGGCCGCCAGAACTGGCTCTGGGGACGCTTTACAGATGCTTGGGCCGGCATGGCCGACTGGCAAATTCCTCTCCTCCCACGCCTCGGCCTCTCCGGCGAGTTCTACCGGGGCCGTGGAGTCGGTGGTCTCGGAGGCGGCATCGGAACCTCGATCCTCTATGGCGGCGACCCCAGGTACGCTTTTACTCCGATTCGCGGCCTGGACTCGATCGGCGGCTGGACACAACTCAAACTCCAATTAACCCCGAAACTGGAGTTGAACGGCGCAGTCGCCCAAGACAATCCATTCGCCAACGATGTCCGCGGATTCGCTACCGATCAGAATAACTTCGGCCCCATCCTCGGACGGAACCGTGGTGCGCTCGGTAATGTCGTTTTCCGGCCGCGCTCTGACTTGGTACTTTCGGCGGAACTGCGCCGCTACCGTACCTTCCCCATTTACTCCAGCAGCAGTACTATGAACCAAGTCAATCTTTCCATGGGGATCCTATTTTGAGGAATGCTCGGAACATCGCAGTCGGCATTGCGCTGTTGTCTGGAAGTGTTCTCGCGGGAAATGCGCAGCAACCGCTGGGTGCCCACGTCGAGATCACTCGCGATGGGCATCGGTTGAAGAACTCCTCAGAAGCGGTTATCTGGTTGACTCCTGTGGGCGCCAAGGTTGAATCACCACGCCAAAGCCCATCCCAGATTCCCCAGCTTACCCAAAGGGATAAGAAATTTCACCCGGACCTTCTTGTAATTCCGGTCGGGGGCAAGGTCGAATTCCCGAACGATGATCCGTTCTTCCACAATGTCTTCTCCCTCTTCGAAGGCAAGCGCTTCGACCTCGGATTGTATGAAAGCGGCACGACCCGCTTTGTCCAATTTGACAAACCCGGAATCTCATTCATCTTCTGCAATATCCATGCGCAAATGAGCGCCGTTGTCATCACCCTCGCGACACCGTATTACGCGATCTCCGATGCGCGCGGCCAACTCACCATCAACGATGTTCCTCCAGGGCGCTACGAGCTTCAGGTTTTCCATGCCGCCGTTCCTCCCGACACATTGCGCGCCCTCACGCGAGAAGTGACCATCGCTCCGGGACAAAATACGTTAGGCAATTTCACACTAGCGGAAACGGAAACTCTGGTCGCCCACAAAAACAAATACGGTCATGATTACGATCGCCCCGAGCCGGACAGCCCCGCTTATTCACACCCGTAGTTGTTTGTGACGGGACGGAGCGCTCTTGGTGGGGACGGACGCCATCGTCCGTTCCGCCGGGCGCAGCCCGGCTAACCCGGTCGCACACAATTCCAAGTTCACATACAAAGAGAAGGGGCGTGCTCGCAAGCACGCCCTTCTCGCCTCTGTCGTTCTTCTAGTACAACTCGTACGATCTAGCGGTGTCCCCCGCCTCCATGGCTGCCCCCGCCACCACCGGAGTGTCCACCTCCACCGCCGCCTCCGACGTGCCCCCCACCGCCGGAATGTCCACCGCCTCCGCTCGGAGCGCGACCGCCTCCACCATAGCTGGGCGCTCCGCGCGAACCTCCATAGCTCGGCATACTGCGGGATCCGCCGTAGCTCGGCATGCTGCGCGAACCACCGTAACTCGGCGCACGATATCCACCGCCCCCGTACGACGGAGTCCGTACGATCGGTTGGCGCATATCAAGTTCTGGACGCGACGATCCACGTCCGTAGCCCCCCGAGTAACTACGCTGTGTCGGAGCGCTCGGCGCGGTCCGATTCCAGTACCCGTTACTGCTTCCGCGTCCATAGCTGTTCGATCCCGCGCTCGACTCGCTGCGCGATGGCGGAGTGAATGGCCTGAATCCGCTGTTTCCCCCCGCAGTCGACTGCGCGCGCTGCGTCTCTGACCGCGAGAAACCCGTATTACTTCCCTCCGATCGATTGCTCGAGCTTGGTGGCGTAAACGGTCTGAAGCCAGGCTGCGTCGCGGTACCACGCGCAGGTTCAGCACTTCGTCCGCCGTTGTTCGCTGCACTGCTCGGTGGAGTGAACGACCGGAAGCCGCCTCGGTTCTGGCTTTGCGCCGCTCCCGGCTGCGTCATCGTTCCATGATTGGTAAAGCCGCTACCTTCGCGCCCCATGGGCGTGCCAGCGCTCGGCCGACCGATCGCACCACTGCGCGCAGTCATACCCTCATTCGCCCGCCCACCTGCCGGAATCGCTCCCACATGGTTCTGCTGCATCGTCTGCCGCAGATTTGCCCGCTCCTGCGTGAACGACGCCGGATGCACCATGTTGTTATGCGTACCGAAGAAACGCTGCGAACCACCGTTCCGCATTGTGGAAGGCGCAGCCGCGCGGCCACTCGCCGACAAACTGGCGCGTGACGGGACGACCGGCAAATTGCCCGCCATCATCCGCGCACCACTCAACTGTTCCGGCCGAACCGCTACTGGCCTCGCCCCTGCGCCGAACCGCCCGGCGTTTACCGCCGAGAACGCTCCGCCAATGTGGACATTATGAATGTTGGTCACGTTCGAGAATCGCATTCCGCCGTGAAGCGGTGCGAATCCGCCGTAACGCCCATATCCGTACCCTCCGTGGCCGACCCATCCAAAGCGCCCGTAATATCCCCCCCACCACGGATGGAACCAGTCACACGGCCCCAGCGGCAACCATCCGAAGCCGCCCCATCCACCGAAACCAACTCCAAATCCAAAGCCGCCGCCCCATCCCCAGAACGAGACATACGCCGGCGCCCAGAACGGCCGGTAATACGGATACACTGGTCCCGGCCACCATCCCCACGCGCCACCCGCATACATCCAGCGGCCGTAGTGATATGGAGCCCAACCCCACGGCTCGTAGCCAACCCACGTCCAGCCGTAGTACGGCTGATAAACCCAGTTTCCGTTGCGATATGGAACCCAGTCGGACGGCTCATTCGGATACCAAACGTCGCCGTAATCATCCACGTGGCGCCATTGCCCATAAGCATCCAGGTCCTGCGCGCCCGTGTAGTAACGATTCGTGTGGCGATACGAGTTGGCATCCTCGATGAGGTGATCGCGGTCGCTGACCCAGCGGTCAAAATCATCGCGGTCGGG
>DATJWZ010000724.1:0-5341 GCA_035500795.1 Candidatus Eiseniibacteriota bacterium
TCTCTCGGCGACTCGCAGTGGCTTCCGGAGCACGTCTTCGAAAACATCATTCAAGTCGCGGATGCCGCAACCTGGATGCACGGGAAGCACTCGTTGAAATTCGGAATCGATTTCCGCCGTCAGCAGCGGAATTTCTTCCAACTGTCGAGTCCCCGCGGGTGGTTTGTGTTCGGAGGCGCCTACAGCGCCGATCCGGGGACGACGCTCGGCGGCAACGGTATGGCCGATCTGCTATTCGGTTATGCTGCTTCGAACGAGCAAGACTTCCTGGGCGGGCTGTATCCTACGCGCTACTGGGATCTGGCTGAGTTTGTGCAGGATGATTATCACGTCACACCAAACTTCACGCTGAACGTTGGCCTTCGTTACGAAATTGCCTCGCCAGCGAATGGACGCGTTGGGAATTTCGATTTCAACAAAGGAATCGTTGTAACTTCGTATGGTCCGGGTGCAGTCTCGCATGCCGGGGTGCAATTCGATAAGAGCGATTGGGCACCACGCATCGGCTTTGCGTGGGCTTTGCCGCATAATACGGTTGTCCATAGCGCGTTCGGAATCTTCTATTCGGCAGAGGGAAATATTTTTGACGATCTTGGACTGAATCCGCCGCAACTGGCGTTTTGGGCGAATGCTTATCCCTCGGGTGTCGTGCCTAGTCCGCAGCAATTGATCTCGAACGGATTTCCGGCGGCCGTTCCTGTGGGCTCGGCGACCGACATTCTTGGTCCGGTAAAGACTACCGGCCCGAAGCGGATCATGCCGCGGATCATGGAATGGAATCTTTCGGTGCAGCATCAGTTCGCATCGAACTGGATGGGGCAGATCGGATACGTTGGTACTCGCGCCTACCACCTGTGGAACCACGAAGCGAGTGATCTGAACCAAGCGACGCAGCCTCTTGACACAAACTTCTGCGGCCCTGATTTGAGCAATTGCGATGAGCCCAATTACGGCCGTCCCTATGCCACACAGCAGCCGAATATGACGCAGATTCTTCCATTGGATTATCCGCAGTTGGAGATGTTCTACAACGCATTTCAAGCATCTCTGAACAAGCGGTTCGCGAATGGATTCAACTTCCTCGCTGCCTACACATTCGCTAAAAACTTGGGCAATGCGGACGGCAACGTTGGTGGATTTATCCAGGACAGCTTTCGCGCCGATCTCGAGCATGGCCCTGTCACGCCGGACCTGCGACATCGGTTCACGATCAGCTATTTGTATGAGCTTCCGGTAGGGCATGGGCGCCATTTCGGTGGCGATATGAAGGGTGTCGCTGATGCCGTGTTGGGCGGATGGCAAGTTGCGGGCATTACGAGCGCGCAAACCGGCGAGGCGATCACCGCTGTTATGTCAACGGATTACAGCAATACCGGAAGCTTCAGCTATCGTCCGGACCAAGTGGCGAATCCTGCGAATTTTTCGTTCAACACCGCGTCGCAAGGAACCGACTATCAGTGCTCGAATCCCGGACATCAGACCCTGGATTGCTGGTTCAACCAGGCGGCGTTTGTGACTCCGGCATTAGCGCCTGGTCAGCAGGCGGCGCACATGTACGGGGATTCGAAGATCGGAAATCTGCGTGGGCCGCACATGGTCGATTTCGATTTCGTGTTGCAGAAGAATTTCAAGATCCATGAGCAGCAGCAGCTGCAGTTCCGGGCTGAGTTCTTCAACCTCTTTAATCATCCGAATTTTGGATTGCCTGGAGGCGGTTCGGGGCAGATTGCCGTCGACTATCCGGGAGCGGCGGCGATCACCAACACGGCTACCGACAATCGGCAGGTGGAGTTCGCGCTGAAGTATACGTTCTGATCATCATCCTTTGTGGTCTCTACGGCGAAGACTTCATCGCTGAGACCGAAGAGAATGCCGCTGAGAGCGCTGAGAAAACCTTGAACCACCAAGGACACTAAGGTTCACGAAGGACTTCCTCTCGGATGTCGACGGTACAGGTTTTCCTGTACTTTCTTTCCACGTGGCAAGAAAACGAACATTCTGCGTCGCTGAAACCGTCCGGCATCCTTGGCCATAGGGCATAATAATTTCAAGAATTCAACGTGAGGATACTTATGACCCTGCGCAACCATCCGATTCGTTGGGCGGTCGCTTTATGCATTCTCGCCGCTGTGAGCTACGCGGCGGATAGCCCTTTTAAAGATGCACCCGCTTCCGCCAAGGCGATGAAAAATCCCCTGGCGGGTCAGCAAGCCGCGTTTGATGCGGGAAAAACTGTTTACGCGCGCAACTGCCTGTCTTGCCATGGCCGCACACTTCAGGGGACCGGCAACGTACCGTCTTTAATTGACGGGAAGCTTAAGGGAATCACCGACGGTGAAATCTTCTGGTTCATCACCAAAGGCGACAAGGATAGTGGAATGCCGTCGTGGGCCTTTTTGCCGGAAAACACGCGCTGGCAGGTAGTGAGTTATCTCGAGGCGATTGCATCAGGTAAAGCAACACCTCCCGCGAGTTCTGCTGCACCGGCGGCAACGAATACCACGGCGGTGAAGGATGCATCTCCGACCGCGCCGTTCACCGATTTCCGGTATGAAAAGCCTGGGACGATCCGCAAGATCACGGTAAAAGATCTGCCGGCACCGTATGCGACTAAGTCCTCCAGCAACGGACCTGACGTGGTGGCACGGCCAGACAATGCCTGGCCCGTCGCGGCCCCCGGATTCAAGGTCGACCTTTACGCGGCGGGCTTGGAGAATCCGCGGTTCATGCGGACCGCTCCGAACGGGGATGTTTTTCTCGCTGAAACCGAGCCTGGGCGGATACTGGTTTTTCGCGGAGTTACTTCGGATGGCAAAGCCGAGCAATCTGCGATATTTGCCAGCGGATTGAAACAGCCCTACGGGATTGCCTTTTATCCTCCTGGGCCCGATCCGCAGTGGGTCTATATCGGAAACACTGCCTCGGTTGTACGGTTTCCCTATCACAATGGCGATTTGAAGGCGACAGGAGAGCCGCAGCATATCGCCGATTTGCCTAATGGCGGGGGCCACACCACGCGGGCTGTCGACTTCTCGAAAGATGGATCGAAGCTATTTGTGGCGGTTGGGTCGGCTTCCAACGTGGACGATCCGGATACCACTCGGGGTGAGAAGGATCGCGCTGACATTCTCGTTTGCGATCCTAGCAATTGCCAACTGAAGGTTTATGCCTACGGCATCCGCAATGCCGGTGGCGGGATCCGAGTAAGTCCGCAAACGGGCGAACTCTGGTGCTCGGTGAACGAGCGGGATGCGCTAGGAGATAATCTGGTTCCCGACTACATCACTCACGTTCAAGAGGGCGGATTCTATGGCTGGCCGTGGTGGTACATGGGCGACCATCAGGACCCGCGACACAAGGGCAAACATCCGGAACTGAAGGACAAAGCCATCGTTCCCGACGTTCTGCTCCAGCCCCATAATGCATCGTTGGAGTTCGCGTTTTACGAGGGCGATAAGTTTCCCGCCGAATATAAAGGAGACATTTTCGCTTCTGAGCACGGCTCCTGGAACAAGGCCACCCGCGTCGGATATGAAGTGATTCGCGTGCCTCTGCATCAGACTGGGCATGCCAGCGGCGAGTATGAGGACTTCGTCACCGGTTTCGTCCTGCCGAACGGCGAGGTATGGGGGCGTCCGGTGGGACTCACCGTGGCTCCCGACGGATCGTTGCTGGTGAGCGATGACGGATCGAACTCGATCTGGAGAGTCAGTTACACGGGGAAGTAATCCGGATCGACAAATAGATTACGTTTCTTCAATAAACGCTTAACAACCGCGATTCCAGGCACTTCATCCAAGGTGGGTGCCTGGCGACCTCCATTCGGAAGAATTACCGAAGACGTCCTCCCGACCCTCTGAAGAACCGGAGGTTCGGGTTGAGCTGTTTCATGACGTGCTGCAGTTGCTTGAGAACAGCCGCATTCCCTACGCGGTTTCGGGCGCGTTCTCGTTGCGCCAACACACTGGAATCTGCCGCTACACAAAAGATCTGGACCTTTTCCTGACCGCCGAGAAGTCGGCAGCCGCTCTTTGCTGTCTTCGTGCCGCCGGCATGGAGTGCGAGGTCACCGATCCGGTGTGGCTCTCGAAGGCATGGCGGGACGAGTACTTCGTCGACCTGATTACTGGGATGAGCAATGGACTCATCACTGTTCAAGATTCCTGGATCCAGCGCGCGCGGCCGGCGGTGATCTACGAAGTAGAAACGCGGGTTCTTGCTCCCGAAGAACTGGTCGCGTCGAAAATTTTTGTGGCGAAGCGCGAGCGTTTCGATGGCGCCGACATCGCGCACGTCATCTACGGAACATACGGGGATTTCGACTGGGAACGCGAGTTGGAAATCGTTGGGCCGCACTGGGAGATGTTGCTCTGGGCTCTTATGTTATTTCGGTACGTGTACCCAGCGCAGAGTCACTACGTTCCTTCAGAAATCTGGTGCGAGCTGCTGACTCGCTTTACGCGTGAGGTGAAGAATCCGAATCCTGAAGGTCTGTTTCGGGGCAGCCTGATTGACGAGAACATGTTTGCCATCGATGTAGACGAATGGGAACTTCCCAACCTTTTGGAAGAAACGCGGAGGATGCGGTTGGAATGGATTGGGCGTGATCGAGCTACACGGGCAAAGGCGAGAAGGAAATCAGCGTGAGGATTGCCGCCAGCGCCGACTTGCATTTCACGCCAACGAGCTACGCGAAGCTAAAAGACCAGTTTGAGCGGGTGCGCGATGATGCCGACGTTTTGGTGCTCGCTGGTGACCTGACAAATTACGGTCAGCCCGACGAAATGGAACCTTTGCTGAATGTGCTGGTGCGCCTGCGCTTGCCGACTGTTGTGGTGCTTGGGAACCACGACTACGAAAGCGGGAAAGAAGAAGAACTCAAGCGCATGCTGATCGGCGGCGGTATCAAGGTTCTGGATGGCAGTGGCTATGAGCGGGATGGCGTCGGCTTCGCTGGAGCCAAGGGTTTTGTGGGAGGCTTTGGCCGTGGCGTGCTGACCGCGTTCGGTGAGCGCGAGGTCAAAGAGTTCGTGCGAGCTTCCATCGATGAAACCATGAAGCTGGAGCGCGGCATTTCACAGTTGCGTGCTCCGAAGCGAGTCGTGGTCGTGCATTATTCTCCGATTGCTGACACGGTGCAGGGAGAGGCTCCGGAAATTTTTCCGTTTCTCGGCACATCACGCATGGCGGAAGTTATCGATCGCCACGGCGCGGATCTGGTGTTGCATGGCCATGCGCATCATGGCAGGCCGGACGGGCAGACGCGCGGCGGAGTTCCGGTTCATAATGTCGCGATTTCGTTGTTGCAGGCGCAGACGCCGTCGCGGGTGTACCGGATTTT
>DATJWZ010000725.1:0-7070 GCA_035500795.1 Candidatus Eiseniibacteriota bacterium
GGGATGTCGGGCCGCCCCACAGCCTCCAGAAACCGATCCACAATCTGCGCTCGCAGCTCAGTCTCCCCAAACGTGGTGGTAACCCCTAAAACGTCCAGCTCCGGACTCTTTACCGCAAGCGCCAAAGCAAACGCGTCATCGACATCATCGCCGATATCCGTATCGATAATGACCTTCTCCCGAGCACCCTGAGCCCAACTAACTGCCGAAATGACAGACAGCGCGAAGCACAAGACCGAACGCCGCATGAACCACTCCTCTCCGAGCCGATAACGATATCAAAAACGTGATGGCTGGAACTCTTGATTTCCCTGTAATCCTCTGCGACCTCTGTGGTGAAAGACTTTGATCGGCGTGTCCTCAAGCCCACACCGTGTCGTCAGGTCACGTCGTAACGCGCCACCGCAGCCGATAACCCCAGCCAAATCAATACCAAAAGAAAGGCCTCAGCCCTGCAGTTCTCCAGAGTGCCGTGACCCGGCAGGAGGCAACCACCATGACCCGCATCAACGTTTTGAGCAAATCAGAGAATCGTTTTCTGACCTGGGGCAAGAACGCCAGCGTCGCCGTCTTCGCCGCCGTGCTGATCATCTGCTCGGTAACCGTCGGATGTTCCAGCGATAAACCAAAACCCATAAGCACGATCAACCCAATTCCAATGTCGCAGCCGCAAGTCGAGACGCAGCCAACGCCTGCGCCCGTCATGCAAGCGGAGAACAAGCCCGCTCCGAAAAAGCCTATTGTTCACAAAAAGCCCGCTACGGTGAACTACACCGACAAGACCTACGGCGTGACCTTTGAATATCCACGCCGGTACGCAATCGAGACTGGAGACGCCGCCACCGAACTGGTTCAGACGAACGCCATTCCGATGAATTTCGTCCAGACCGGTGGAGTCGCGCTAGCCGCCGTCGAACTGCCTGAGACCAGCTTCCAGAACACCGACTTTTCGTCAGCGTTCTTCAACGTCAGCGTCAACAAGAATGTCGCTGCTGATCAATGCAGCGAGTTCGCTGTCCCGCTGCCGAAAGTGGCTGCGCAGTCCGACGCCACGCCTGCAACATCAAACGATAGCGCAAAGCAGGACATGGCGAAGTCTGACAGCCAGACCTCGTCAACGGGCAATGACAATGGGAAATCTTCCACCGATTCCGCTTCGAACTCGAAGCTGATGCTGGGTGACATGGAACTCCGCGCCACCGAAGCGGTCAGCGGCGAAGGCACGCGCCAGAGCGACTCGAAGTACTTCCACATTTATCAGAATGGAGCCTGCTACGAGTTCGCGCTGAATGTCACCACCGACGCCTCGGCTGAGGGCCTGGTGAAGCACGTCGATCGCGACAAGGTCTTCAATCGCCTGGAGCAGATCCTCGCGACCGTGAAGATCACTCCGATCGCGCCGGAAGTGACTGCCGAAGCCCCCGTTCCGGCCGTCCCATCAGCAACCCCCGCTCAATAAGAGGAAAGCGGGATGCCCCACTTCTGGCCGGCTTCGCCAGAAGTGGGGATTTTGGCTTTTGAACGTCGTTCCTGAAACGCCGGCAGCCAAAGCTGCACTATTCCTTTGTGCCTTCTTTCCGATCAACCAGTCGGAGAGGAATCAGAGAGATAGCTTTAACTGCAGGGGAGCCCACTTCTCGCCATCCAGGCGAGAGGTGGGATTCTCAACAACCCGATCCCAAAAAGACCATGTCACTCTCGGTTTCCATCCCGGCCATTAGGCCTAGCCTGATCGTAACCTCGCTGAAAGCGACAATCCGTTCCATACTCTGGTGCATGGGCCTCGATCACGTCCTTATTGACTTCTTCGCACGGGCTGCAGCCGGAGCTGCCTCAGTCCTGATGGTGATCTTCATCATCGGTCTGGGAATGCCGCGCCGCGCCGAGTCAGCAGTACGCCGCAACCGCCGTTAGTCCCCGGCGAATCCCGCATTTAGGGATCCGAGCCCGATCCCTGTATGTCCCTCGCGTAAAGCCGTGTCATTCCAAAACGCGCCCTTTGCGCAAGGAATCTGGTGTGATTGGAATCACAAAGGGGCCGCTGGTCCGCACCTGCCCATTTGACCTCCTTCCCACCCCCATGAAATGATTCCCCGTTCTACATACCCTTTTTGGAGCCCCTATTCCCGATGAGCCCGCTCATCCCAAGGGATAATACTTTCTTCCAGATGTTCGCCCAGGCGTCCGAGAACCTGATCGCCGGCGCCCGCGTCATGGTGGATCTTTTCGCCGACTACAAAGACGTCGAGGCCAAGATTGGAGAGCTCCGCCGCGTCGAGCGCACCGGCGACGAAATCACCCACAACGTCTTCACGAAGCTGAATTCAACATTTATTACGCCGTTCGATCGTGAGGATATCCACGCACTCGCATCATCCCTCGATGATGTACTGGACTTCCTCAACGCCGCCGGCGCTCGCATCGTCATGTATCGCATTACAAATCCCCCGCCGGCCGCGCTTGATCTGGCCCGCCTGATTCTGCAGCAGGCTCAGGAACTGCACCGCGCTCTGCCTCTTCTGCAGAAGAACGGCGACATCCTGACTCACTGCGTGGAGATCAACCGTATCGAGAATGAGGCCGACGTCGTTTCCCGCGCCGCCATCGGCCGCCTTTTTGATGAAGAAACGAATCCCATTACCCTGATCAAGATCAAAGAATTGCTCGAATTCCTCGAGGCCGCCACCGACAAAGCGGAAGACGTCGCCAACGTGTTGGAAACCGTAGTCCTCAAAAATTCATGACCGTGAACTGGCTAACGTGAAACCAGACTTTCTGCTTCTCGGCGTCACCATCCTGGTCGCACTGACCTTCGACTTCCTCAACGGCTTCCACGATGCCGCGAATAGCATTGCCACAGTCGTCTCTACCCGGGTTCTTTCGCCGAAACTTGCAGTAGTCTGGGCCGCGTTCTTCAACTTCGTTGCCGCTTTCCTGCTGGGCACCGCCGTCGCCAAGACGATCGGCAGCGGCATGATCGATATCCACGTGATCACGCAATACGTCGTCATCGGCGGATTGCTCGGCGCTATCGTCTGGGACTTGCTCACGTGGTGGTGGGGACTGCCCACCTCGTCTTCTCACGCCCTAATCGGTGGCATGGCTGGAGCCGCCATGATGCGCGCCGGCAGCTTCAACGTGATCATCACCGCCGGTTGGTATAAGACGCTGATCTTCATCGTGGTCGCGCCGATCATGGGCCTCGTGCTCGCCCTGATCTTCATGACCTCGGTTTTCTGGATTTTGCGGAACAAGCCTCCGCGCCGCATCGATGCCTGGTTCCGCAAGCTGCAGCTCTTCTCGGCTGCAGCCTACAGCCTCGGCCATGGCGGGAACGACGCTCAGAAGACGATGGGCATCGTCGCCAGCGCCCTCTTCAGCGCAAACATCATTTCCGCCGCTGAGCTCAAGGGAAACTGGGGACACTTTCATTGGCCCATCATTCTGGCCGCCCACACCGCGATCGCTCTCGGCACCTACTTCGGCGGATGGCGCATCGTCCACACCATGGGCTCCCGCATCACCAAGCTCAAACCTGTCGGCGGATTCTGCGCCGAAACAGCCGGCGCCATTACTCTATTCGCAACCGCGCTGGCAGGAATCCCTGTCAGCACCACTCACACGATCACCGGTGCCATCGTCGGCGTAGGAGCAACTCACCGCCTCTCAGCCGTCCGCTGGGGCGTAGCCAGAAGAATTGTCTGGGCATGGATCTTCACCATTCCCGCCTCGGCCTTCGTAGCAGCTGTAGCCTTCGCCATCATTCGCCTAATCCACCCGGGCGCATAGATTTCACTCTCAAGAAATCGTTGTGATTCCGACGACGCGCGCGGACGGAGGAATCTGCTGTCGTAGCAACCACAAACTAGCTCTGACTTTCTCGTTGCACGATCCCCTAACCCGCAGTACATTGAGACACCTTTCTCCGCGACTGCGGTAAGTCCGCAAGTCGCTATCCCGGCAACCCAAGATTTGAGCGGGTGTCCCGAGTGCGGCGGATTCCCGGCATCCTTAAAAAACAACAAGGCCGAAAGCCTGCGCAACCCGTTTTGGAAAGGAACGAAGCCCCATGCCGAGAAAGCCCAAAGCTACTCTTCCTCGCCCCTTGTTCAGTGAACCGGTTTTCAGCGAAGGTGTCCCGACTCCCGATCCCTCGCAATTCGTGGTTACGCCCAGCGACGAGCAGTTTTACACCAAACAAGTCGAGCAACTTCTCACAACCGAGGTCGTCTCATTCCCTCAGGCGCGGGGAAATCCAGGCGATCTTTTCAATCTCGCTTCCGCCTGGGGCCCTCACGGGCAAGATGTCATTAGTTCCATCAATGCCGCCCAGTGCATCAGCTTCCAGGTGATCGGCGACAGCGGCGCTACCGCGACGAAGACGTTCGGCGCCATGATCAAGGTCGCCGATGCCGTTACCAACGACTTCCACACTTCCAGCGCTGCCAACCGCCCCGCGTTCCTCTACCATCTTGGGGACATTGTTTATAACTTCGGCGAGGCCAGCTACTACTACGATCAGTTCTACGAGCCGTATCGCAACTTCCCCGCCCCGATCTTTGCGATCCCTGGCAATCACGATTCCTTCATCTTGCCGAACACTCCCTCCGGACAGGAGCCTCTGACCACCTTCATGCGTCAGTTCTGTAACCCACAGCTCGCTGTCACACCGGAAGCGGGCTCTCTCCATCGCACGTCAATGATGCAACCCGGCGTCTACTTCACCGTTGATGCTCCTTACGTCCGCATCATCGGCCTGTTCAGCAATGCACTGGAAGATCCGGGAGTGATCTCGAGCGAATCAGGAACTCCGGCGAGCGCGAAAAGAAGCAAAGGAGCGACCAAACCAGGAAAAAGCAAACCCGCGGGATCGGCTCGATGGCCGGCAGTCCCTGACTATCAACTCGAATTTCTCACCACTCAACTGGAAAACATCAAGTCCGCAAACTACAACGGCGCGGTGATCCTGGCCATGCACCATCCGCCGTTTACGTATTCTCCCGGAACCAGCAACGCCGGAGGAGGAACGCACGGCGGAAGCCCCAACATGCTCGCCGAGATCGACGCCATCTGCCAGCAAGTTGGCGTCTACCCTCATGCGATCATCTCGGGCCATGCCCACAACTATCAGCGCTTCACCCGCACCCTGAACTTTACCGGAAAGAACTATTCAGTCCCATTCATCATCTGCGGAGACAGTGGACACAACGTTTCCGCCCTGGTGAGTTCCAACTTCGGCAAAACGCCGCCGCAGCCAGCCGACAATACAAATGTCAGCTATCTAGATTCGAGTTCAGTCTTTCCTGGAACGACGTTGACCTTGAACAAGCACGACCAGAAGAACTCAGGCTACTTGCGGGTGTCGGTGACGTCGAAGCAGCTTACGATGACGTTTAACCCGATAAGCCAGGCAGGCGCACCGGGAAAGCCTGACACGGTGATCGTCAATCTAATAAACCACACGTCAGCCTAGCTCGCAGAAAATTGCGATGGATATCCCACTTCTGGCGAAGGTTCGCCAGAAGTGGGTGTTGTGAGTCTCGTTCCGAACAATCAATGGCCGAACGCGGCCTCACGCAGCCCGCGGCATCTGCGTAGCCTGCGGATTCACACTTGTCTCACCGATTTGCGTCAGCTTCGCATCCGCCGCTTTCTCTTCGTTCAGCGTCTGCTGCAGCAGATCTGCGGCCTCGCGAAGACCCAACTGACGGGCAAACGAGACCAGCGATCCGTACATCGCCATCTCGTAGTGCTCCACCTGGTTTCCCGCGACAATAAGTGCCGCATCGCGCAGAGGCGAATCATCCTCTGTCGCCGACACCATGTCTTTCGCTGCGTCTTGCATCTCGTCGATGATGTCGTTGTCCTCAGTCTTCGCTTCGGCACCGATAAGACCGAATATCCGTTCGAGCCGGGTAACGTGGTTCCGCGTTTCTTCCAGGTGCTGCTCGAGCGCGGTGCGCAGCTGAGCCGACGTTGAATTCTCGATCATGCTCGGGATCCCCTTCTTCGTCAGCTTCTGCTCGCAGTCATATGCATAACGCAGCCCAGTTTCAAATAGTCCCCGAAAGTCTTTAATCTTCATCTTGAACTCCCTTTATGAATTGGATTCCAGCCAGAAGACGATAGCGACGCTAATAGAGGTCAGATGAAGGCCAGCAGGAGCATGTTGCCGCTAAAGCAGATCGACGAAGGTTTCAAAGTTCACGGGGTCGAGGTTCAAAATTGGCAAGAGCAGTTACACATCAATTCTGGATGGGATTAATCCTTGTCCGTCGGTTGCCCCGAACAGCACAGCCCGCATCGAGATGCTGCCGAAGTCAAACCCTTCGTACGGATACGTCACCGCATCCTTCTCATCCGTGCTGCCAACACAATAGAGCACAGGCAGATAATGCTCGACTGTCGGATGTGCGGTTTCCAGCAACGTTTTTCCCCATTGTTGCGGCGTGGCCAAGGCGTTTCCGTCATGGGCCTCGATCGCAGACTTTACCTTCGAATCGAATTCGATCGCCCAATCATATGCGCCATGCGGACGGCCCCAATCAACACGCCCCAGATTGTGCACAAGGTTTCCGCTTCCCAGGATCAGCACTCCGCGTTCGCGCAGCTTTTTGATTTCGCGCCCCAGTTCCAGGTGAGCCTTCAAATCGCGCCGCACGTCCAGGCTCAACTGAAATGCCGGCACGTCCGCCTTCGGATACATGTGCCGAAGCACGCTCCACGAACCGTGGTCGAGTCCCCATTGCTGATCGCGCGAAATGTCTGGATCGTTGGCGACTTGCTCCGCCTCGCTTGGCGCTCCTGGCGCGGGATATTCCATGTCGTATAGTTCTTTGGGAAATCCGTAAAAGTCATGGATGGTTCGCGGATATTCAGACGTAAGCACTCGCGTCCCGTCTGACACCCAGTGCGCCGACACGACGCACACCGCTTTCGGGCGTGGCAGACTTTGGCCGAGTTCACTCAGCGCCCGCGTAAAGGCATTGTGTTCAATCGCATTCATCGGCGATCCGTGGCCGACGAACAATACTGGCATCTTCTGCAAGCTGGGTCTCTTTCTGAATAGC
>DATJWZ010000726.1:0-1689 GCA_035500795.1 Candidatus Eiseniibacteriota bacterium
ATCCTGAATCCGTGACGTGATTCAGGTGACAAGCGTGGTTTAGGTGACAAATGGACCTGTTGGTCTTTTTGCCCACCCAGATTTCGAAAAAATCAGCTCTCTATTTTGCCTTGCAGGCCCCGTTCTCTGACAATTGAACCATTTTGCTACCCCTTTGCCAATCTGCGGGCGTGCTTTACCAGCGGGGTTGTTGCCCCCTGTCCACCAGGATGCTCTGCATGACTCTGCTCCTACCAGTAGGCAAGCCGGTGGTAGATTGCCGAAAACGCCTCGGTATGCGCCCTCACATGGCGGCTGAACCGGAGCTTTAACCTCCTGCCACTTGCAATCAGTCGCCCGGCGAAGTAGATCAACTCCTGGATGACCGTCTTGAGCCGGCGACGCTTGGCTTCGTGGCGAATGATCCCCTTGTTCGTCACCAGGCTTACCTGGCCGATAAAGCGCAGGATGTTGTATACCAAGGCGCCACAGGCCATGATCAGTTGATTGGTAGCAAACTTGCCGGATGGCAACCGCTCAAGGTCCATGTCGGTCTTTATCTCGGCGTGGTACTGCTCGCAGACTGCATGCCCCTTGTAAAGTTCGATGACCTCGTCCTCGGATATTTTCAAACTGGTCCACCAGCCGTCAAGTTCGATGTCGGGGACAAGAAGTGGCTGTCCCTTCTTGTCGATGGTGCGCTCAGTGACTCTCATGACCCGGCGAAATGCGCATGTCTGCTGGTTGCCGTTCTCATCGGTAAAGATGTGCTTCTCCTTTATGCTGAAAACGGCTACCCGCTTACCGGGGCGCGGCGTTGTCACAGTTCCCTTCTCAAACGCCAGCTTCGTCCAGGCGCCATAGTCCTGTTTCCGGGGATTCCACTTGATGATCCAGTCCACCTTCCGGTGTCGGGAGAGTTCCACCAGGTTGTCCAGGGCATCATGGGCCGAGTCGGCACGAACAAGGAGCTTCTTGGAGCAGAACTGGCGAACCCGGGCCAGGGTCTCGCGGATGTATGGAATGAATTCCTTCTGCGGGTGTTGGGAGCCGCACAACAGATGCTGGTTTACCTGCCACCCCTCATCGCCAAGGTACGCCGGGAGATTCAGGTAACCGTCAACTCTCTGATAGGTCATGGCCACCTTCTCTTTGCTGCTGCCGGAGTTGTCCATGACGAATCCGTCAATATCCAGAGAGATGTGGCCGGTGGCAAGAGGTGTTAAAGGAGCCTTCGTCTTCTCCAGAAACTCGATGGAGGCCCAGGAAACAACCGGCAGGAACTTGGCCGCATGCTCATCCATGCGTTGGCGCATAGTCCCTTCGGAAGCGACATGGCTGTTACCCAGCGCTTCCCGAAAGAAATCATCGCCTCGATACTGCTCCACGGCAACGAAGTCACTCTTTGCCTGGGCCAGGATGCCGCAGTAGCTTTTGATGACATCGCCGTGGGAGATGACATCGTCCGTAGGGACTGCCTTGGCAAGGGCAGATGGCAACGTCGTGAAACGATTTATGCCAAGCCCGATAAGGGAGACGCCGGATTGGGATGTGTAGAACTCTTCGTCAGACTGCTCGATCTGGAATCGTTTCATGTATTCACCTGCCAGGTGAGTTTTGTTGCTTAGCAAAATAGCTCAATTGTCAAAGATCTTCAACCAGTTACAACACGAAAACTGATTTTTATGAACTTACTGTCACGGAATCAGG
>DATJWZ010000727.1:0-1723 GCA_035500795.1 Candidatus Eiseniibacteriota bacterium
ACTACATCACGAAAAACTACGCGACGCTGTTTGCCGACTGGAAGCAGGAAACCGGAAGCCCCGCGACTGAGATGACGTTCAAGGCGGTGAAGCACTAGCTTATCCAAAACTCCCTGTCATCTCGGATCCGGCGAAAGCCGGATAAGGACCTTAGCGGGAGCGCATCCAGTCTCGCGGCTTAAAGTCTACACTGAAACTAGGAAATCTCTCTTCCGAGAAACCAGCATTCAGATCTTCAAGGTGGGCTTGCAATAATCTTGCCGCGTCGTCAAGGAAACCAAGTTGATAAGACTCCGTTGGAGCGTGTTTTGGAGCCACAGAAACGTTCGTCTCATCGCGCCATCGCACAATAGTAAACAACAGATTGCCTGAAAGGATCTGCACACTAGGCCAATCCTTGTGGAGCACCTTGATTGCTTTCGGCTCTTGGAGCAGGAACCACAAGCTTCGTTCTGCATCCTCCACCAATTTCCGATTAGCTTTGTAGCGAAGCCATGGAGTCAGCCACCATGCGAAAAGGACGTAATAGACCACTTTAAAGACAAATCCATTACCCAAACGAGTGGTCTCAGTAACTCAATAACGGGGCTATTGTTCGCTCTCTGCACGGCCAGAATTCTAAGCGCGTAATACGACGATTTCATTCCGCAACGCGCGGCAAACCTAACATTTGTCAGAGATTCTGACAAAGGCGCAGCGAGAATCTGCACGAGGCGATCCTGCGGGTGATGGAGCCGTCCCTGCAGTGTCGAAACTGCCAACGTGCGCAACTCTCGCTGCGGTTCCTAGACTTCCCGTGCTACCTGCTCTTCTGCGCAACCGTCTTCATCTGCGCAGTTCGCTGAGCCGCAGCGGGCGGTACTGGTTGCGGAGGTTCCGGTTTCGAAACTGGACCCTGCTTTCGCTTGATCGCCGGAACCTTGGCGATCTCCGTAGCATCGGCCAGCCGCACGTTTTCATATCCCTTGCGGCGAGCAACGATCCGATAGTCGAAGGCAATATTCGATTGTCCGCCGCCCAGTTCACGAACTTCAAAGCCTCCGGCGCTTTCGTTTGTCACGTACAGGCCTTTACAATCGCCCTTTGGTGTGACGAACACGTGGTAGTCGACTCCTACGTTGACGGTGTGCGCAAACGTGGTCTCGAGCTGGATGCGGGCCACTCCACTAGCGAGTTGACCCGAGCCAAAGTCCTCGAACCAATTCTCCGGTGATTGCACGGAATATACCTGCACTTTCTTGTTATTTTCTGTAGGAACCACCGAAGTCAGGCCACCGCTGCAGCTAAGCGTTCCATTCGCCAGAAAGTTGCAGAAGCCACCGTAGAACGAAGACACATCCAGAATAAACGCGCTCGGGCTGGTTTCCTCGAAGTTCGTAATGTACATGGTTGTGTAGTTCGTGCTGTTGTTAAATACAGCCATGGCATTGCCGGCATCGGCTGTTGCTAGCATTCCTACGTCTGTATTGTCACCTGTGTCACCCCATACACCCGACGCGAAGTCAAGACCGGCGCCAAGGCTACTGCCAGAAACCTGTACGCCACGCACGCCAGCGGAATTGGCTGCAGTGGTGTCTGGGCGACCAGTGTATCCATAGACGCCATATCCCCCGCCGCCGAAATTCGCACCCTCCACTGCAATGGCGGTCGGGCTGAACGTTTGGCCGAGAACTCCAAAGGTATTACCCGAATTTGCCAGTTCATCCCCGAAAACCGCGAGCCC
>DATJWZ010000728.1:0-3044 GCA_035500795.1 Candidatus Eiseniibacteriota bacterium
TCACCGTCACCGGCACCGAAGACCTGCTGATGGCCGCAACTCTCGCGGAAGGCGAGACCGTTCTTCAGAACTGTGCCCGCGAGCCCGAAGTCGCCGACCTCGCCGATCTCCTCAACAAGATGGGAGCCCGCATAGAAGGCGCAGGCACCCCCACCATTCGCGTGAAGGGCGTTAGCAAACTGAAAGGCGTCAAGCACCGCATCATCCCCGACCGCATCGAGGCTGGAACTTTCATCATCGCAGGCGCCATGACCGGAGGAGACCTGAACGTCGCCGGATGCGATCCCTCCCACCTCGACGCTCTCCTCGGCAAGCTTCACGAAGTCGGAGTCAAAACGAAATCTTCCGCCGATGCCGTTCGTGTCATGGGCGACAATCCTTTCGCTGCTGCGGACATGACCACCGAGGAGCATCCCGGCTTCCCCACCGACTGCCAGGCCCAATACATGGCGCTCGCCACGCAGGCTGAAGGCACATCGATCATCACCGAAAATATCTTCGAGAACCGCTTTATGCACGCACTCGAACTCGTGCGCATGGGCGCCAACATCAAGATGGAAGGACGCCGCGCCGTCGTCCGGGGCAAAACTCCCCTCAGCGCAGCCGCCGTCCTGGCCAGCGATCTTCGCGCCTCCGCCTCTCTCGTGCTCGCCGCTCTTGTCGCCGATGGCGAGACCATCATAGACCGCGTCTACCACATCGACCGCGGCTACGAACACATTGAAGAAAAGCTGAAGGACGTCGGCGCGCAAATCAAACGCATCGGCGAAATGTTCCCCAAGAAGGCCGTCGCCGCAAAGTAATTGTGACTCCTCTGCCTACTGACCGCTAACGAGAGAGCGTGGATATCCCCCTTGCCCGGCAGGGATACAATCTTTGTAAGGAAGTTCGTGCCGTCTGCGGATTTCGGCACAGGGTGAGAACATGTCGCTTCTTGTCCGCCGCTCGCTCCTCAACGAACGTGTCAGAGTCGCCACCCTCTTCTGCTTTTTCATTTGTCTCGCCGTGCCCTTGTTAGCGCAGCATCCCATGCGGGTTGCACCGCCACCCATGCCTTTTCCGCCCGCAGTTCATCCGCCGGTTTATCGGGCACCCATTTATCAACCACCCAACTTTCCCTCACCAGGGTACACACCGACTTACGAGACCCGCACTTCACCGCCAGCAAATCCGCTGAATACGATAATCTTTCGACCTCCCGCTCGCCCAATTCATCCCTTACCACCCACCTTTCGTTTTTATATCTTTCCAGTTGCAGTTCCCGTATGGCCAACAAATTTCTGCTGGTGGGCGACATGCGAGCCCTTCTGGACGTCTGCCCTCGTCTACAACGGGCTCGGCCTTGATAATTGGAATCCCACGAACTCGATTTCAGCGCCCGCATCCCCGCCTCCGCTCGATGTCTTCGGCGCGGAAAGACCCGATATCCCGCAGCTTTTCCTGAAAGACGGCACGACCCTTTTTGTGAATGATTACTGGGTGGTCGACGATCAACTTCACTTCACGATCATCGAAGACGAAGGAATGCAGCCGGCAGAGCACGTCGTTCCGTTCGACGAATTGGATTTGCAGAAGACGATCGACGTGAACACGCAGCGTGGATTCCGCTTCATGCTGCGCAATGAGCCAGTCGAACTTTACATGCGCGATCACCCCGACGGACCACCAGTATCTTCCACTCCGCGTTAGATCAGCGAAATCAGACTAGTGCCGCGTCAACCGCCGGATAATCTCCGCGTGCTGCGGATACGCCTTCACCAACTCTTCCCGCTTTGCCATCTCAAAATCTTCGAACTCAAATCCCGGAGCCACCGTGCATCCCACCAGCGCCCATCCTCTCCAATCGGCGACATGCGATGCAAACCAGCATCCCGCTGGCACGATGCCCTGAAACATCTCCCCACCCTCGGGATCGCTCCCCAGCAGAATGTTTGAGCGCGTCCCTTCGGACGAAATCACATCCACAGCCAGCGCAGATCCTGTGTAGAAGTGCCATATCTCATCCGACTGCAGCCGATGGAACGCAGAATAGTTCTCGCCGTCGAGCAGAAAGTAAATCGCGGTCGATGCTGCCCTTGGTCTACTGCGACTCAGAGCCTCGCCGGGAATTATTCGATCGGACTTGTAAGTTTGGCGAAAGTATCCGCCCTCGGGATGAGGCGCGAGCCCAAGCTTTTCGATCCAATACCGCGCGCCTTTGGCGTTCGAGGATTTCATGTGCAAACGACTATACGCCTGCCTATCTATGCTCAAAGCCTGCACAAGATGGCTTCCTCTCAGGGCCCGCATTTACGCATGCCGCGAACGCCTCCCTCTAGGCGCGCCTTCAAAGGCTGCCAATAGCCCTACTCCGGTTCTCCCGCCGCATGTAACGTTTTCGCCCGTGCCTGCACTATACCGAGCAGGAGGCTCAAATCATGCGACCTATTTACTTAGCTCATGAACTCGACGCTGCCTGGATCATCGCGCTCTGGAAAGCCATCCACGGCGGAGATCCCGCCCCGGAAGCCATCGCGGCACAAGCCATCGCGGCGCTCGCGCAATACGTGAACGGCATAACACAGCTTACTTTTACGCTCGAAGAATTGAAGGTGCAGTTTGCCAAACTCGGGGTTGTAGTTACGGAGCGTGAACGAGAAGCAAGTGCCTCCGACAAACCTCAGCTTCTGATGGCGCAGGAAGGCGACGACCGTCACGAATTTCGCGTCCATCAATATTGTTTCAAGTTTGAAGGATCGACCATCTGCACGGAACTACCAGTCCTGACCCATTTGCGAACCGCTGCCTGAAGCGCCGTGGGCTTCCTACCTCCCAGGTTCACTCACCTTGTTGCGGAGCTCTCCCACCCTTGCAGCCTCGGCAAGGGTGGGTTTTAGAAACTCCTCCCGTCGCTGTTCACCAGACCTGTTGAACCACATTGAAAGTGTCCCCTTGAGACCACATTAGAAGTGTCCCCTTTAGAGTTCCTCCGGGGGAGGAACTGAGATTGGGGAGAACTGGATTGAGCAAGAGAGAGTTGAGCCGAGTAGAAGTGATGGGGAGGG